>JANPLZ010000093.1:0-7243 GCA_031422555.1 Cypionkella sp.
TTCTGACCCGGTCGCCATCAAGATCACTTGCCGTTTGCCGACCGCTTCGGCCAGCACATAGGCACCTTTGGCCACCATATTGGTGTTGGTATGCACCTTTCGCACCGTGGGCAGATTTTGGCGGCTAAGGGCCAAGACCGATGGCGTGGTTTTTGCGGTAAACGCCAATTCCCACGCTTCGGCGGTTTCCACCAGATCGGCGGGGCGGAAGACATAAGTGTTTGGTGTCGCGCGCGAAATCGCCAGATGCTCTACCGGTTGATGCGTCGGGCCATCTTCGCCCAGACCGATGCTGTCATGCGTCATCACATAGACCACCGGAATGCCCATCAGTGCCGACAACCGCATCGCGGGGCGGGCATAGTCGGTGAAACACATGAAGGTGCCGGAATAGGGCCGCACGCCGCCATGCAGCGCCATGCCGTTCATCGCCGCCGCCATCCCATGTTCGCGGATGCCGTAATACACATAACGACCGGCGCGGGAGTCTGGCATGAACACGCCCAGATCGGCGGTTTTGGTGTTGTTTGACCCGGTCAGATCGGCCGATCCGCCGATGGTTTCGGGCAACACCGGGTTGATCGCCGCCAGCACCTTTTCAGATGCAGTGCGGGTGGCCAGTTTGGGCGCATCGGCACTTGCCGCCTTTTTCACTGCCCGCACGGCTGCCGCCAGTTTGGCGGGCACGTCGCCGGCAAATATCCGGGCAAATTCGGCCTGTTTGGCAGGCGAAAGGGCGGCGAACCGCGCAGCCCATCCGGCATGCGCCGCAGCCCCGCGCGCCCCAAACCCTTCCCATTGCGCCTTGATCGCGGCGGGCACTTCAAACGGGGCGGCGGTCCAACCATAGGCGGCTTTGGTGGCGGCCATTTGCGCCGCATCGGTCAGCGCGCCATGGCCTTTTGAGGTGTCTTGCGCCGCGTGCCCCAACGCTATGTGGGTTTTGCACGCAATCAGCGCCGGGCGGGGCGATGCTTTGGCGGCGGTGATCGCGCGGTCGATATCGACCGGATCATGGCCATCGCAGGCAAACACATCCCAACCGCTGGCGGCAAAACGCGCCTTCTGATCGGTGATATCCGACATCGACACTTTGCCATCAATGGTGATGCCATTGTCATCCCACATCACGATCAGGCGCGAAAGCTGCTGTTTGCCCGCCAGCGCCAGCGCCTCTTGGCTGACGCCTTCCATCAAACAGCCGTCGCCTGCGATGACATAGGTGTGGTGATCGACGATTTTCGACCCCCAGCGCGCCCGCAGATTTTCTTCGGCAATCGCAAAGCCCACCGCATTTGCGATGCCTTGGCCCAGCGGCCCGGTGGTGGTTTCAACGCCCGCGACGTGGCCATATTCCGGGTGGCCCGCGGTAATTGCGCCCCACTGGCGGAAATTCTTGATCTGCGCCAGCGTCATGTCGTGGTAGCCGGTCAGATATAACAGGCTGTAGATCAGCATCGACCCATGCCCTGCCGACAAGATAAACCGGTCGCGGTCAGCCCAACGCGGGGCGGCGGGGTCAAACTTCAAATGCCGCTCGAACAACACGGTCGCCACATCGGCCATTCCCATCGGCATGCCAGAATGCCCGGAATTGGCCGCCGCCACCGCATCCAGCGTCAGGGTGCGGATGGCACAGGCGCGCATCCAGTGATCGGGATGGGCGGCGCGAAGGGTTTGAATGTCCAAGTCGATATTCCTGTGCGAAAAGAAAGGTTGCAGGGTGCATAACACCCCCACCGGCAAGATCAAGCGCGCCGCGCAAGGCATTGGACGCAAAGGGGCGACCTAGCCTTTGGCATTGGATAAGATCAAGGTTGACGAAGGCTTGCGCGATTCGCACTGTGCAAGGTGATAGCGGGATCATTCCGGCCACGGATTTATAAAGGCAGCATTCATGCAAGAAATCGCCGAGTTGGAACGACGGATCACCGCAGCGCTGGAACGCATCGGGCGCGGCGTGGAATTGATGGGTGCTCAAAGCATGGCCCCTATGCCGATTCCGGCGGCACACGGCGATCTGGCGCAGCTAAGTGAAGCGTTGGATGAAGAACGCATGGCCAATGCCCAATTGGTCGAACGGTTGCGCGTGGTGCGCGAAAAAGACGATGCGGAAAAGGCAGCACTGCAGGCGGCGCGCGATGCTTTGCAAGAGCAGTTGGACAGCCAATCGGACGAGTTGGGCCGGTTGCGCCGCAGTCTTGATCTGGTCAACGGCGAATTGGCCGATTTGCGCGATCTGGCCACCCTTAGTGTCGTGGAACCCGAACATATCAACCGGGCCATGTTGGCGGAACTAGAGGCATTGCGGTCGGCCCGGGCGTCCGAAGCCGTTGAAATCGCTGAAATCGTTGCCGCCCTGAACCCCTTGATCGCCGAGGTGCGCCCCAATGCCTGATCTGGATATTATCATTGGCGGGCGCAGCTTTAGCGTCTCGTGCCAGCCCGGCGAGGAACATTTCCTGCGCTCTGCCGCCGCGATGATCGACGCCGAAGCCCAGCCCTTGCTGACACAGATGGGCCGCTTGCCCGAAGTGCGCATGCTGTTGATGTCGGGATTGATGCTGGCGGATAAAACCGCATCGGTGGAAGATGAAAATCGCATGCTGAAGGCCAAGCTGGCCGAAATTGAAGGCCGCCCGGTGGCTGCGCGCGAAAAACTTGAAGTGCCAGTGGTGCCAGCGGCTGTTTTGGAAACCCTGGCCGAAATCGCCGCCCGCGCCGAGGCGTTGGCGGCATCGGTCGAAGAAAGATTGGCATCATGAAGATTTTAGTGATTGTTCTGGCCCTGCTGCCACTGCCCGCACTGGCCGAATTGCAAATGACCACAACGCGCTATGCTTGCGAACGGGGCGTGTCGGTGCCGGTCACCTATGTCAACGCCGATGGGCAAAGCGTGGTTGTTCTGACCGTCGATGGCCGCCAAACCTCGCTTTACAGCGAAGTGGTGGCGTCCGGTGCGCGCTATGGGTGGCCGTCGGATGGGTCAAATTATGTGTGGACGACCCAAGGCAGCGACGCCCGGCTGTTCTGGAAAGACGAAACCGGGGCCGAAACCCCGGTTTTGTCGGCCTGCAAACAGCAGTAAAGGCGTTACGCGTTGGCTTCGCGGATCTTGTCTGCCGCGGCTTTGTCATAGCCGACGCCGCTTGCCTCGAACAACTGGTCCAGCTCGCCCGACAGGGTCATTTCGGTGACGATGTCGCAACCGCCGATAAACTCGCCTTTGACATAAAGCTGCGGGATCGTCGGCCAATCCGAGAAATCCTTGATGCCCTGACGAATTTCGGCATCGGCCAGCACGTTTACATCGGCAAATTCGACGCCCATGTAATTCAACACCCCTGCGACTTTCGATGAAAAGCCGCATTGCGGCATCATCTTGGTGCCCTTCATGAACAGCACAACGTCGTTCTTTGTCACGGTTTCACGGATTTTATCGGCTGCAGTCATGTCCGGTCTCCTTCATTATTCTTGAAGATGCGCTTTATGCTCTGGCCGTCAGAGATCGTCATACTGTTCATACAGTAGCTTTCCAGACGTTGTTCGTTCGCATGTCGCATCGCGTCTTTGTTGTCCCGCCACGCCTTGATGTCATCATCTGAGGCGGTTTCAAAGTCGATCTCGTCGTCGCCAGATTGGCCAAGATGCAAATAGACCAAAACACCCACAAGAGCCATACTGCCGAATGCCAAAGTGATGACGACGTAAACCATTACACCGGTGCCTTCGTGGTCAGCGCCAGCGCGTGCAATTCGCCGTGTGCGCCGTCCATTTTACCCTTCAGGCTGGCATAGACCGCGCGCTGTTGTTGCACCCGGTTCAGGCCCTTGAAACTGGCATCAATCACTTCGGCGGCCCAATGATTTCCGTCGCCAGCCAGATCGGTGATGGTGATGCGCGCGCTGGGAAAGCTGGCACGGATCAGATCTTCAATATCGCGGGCTTGCATGGCCATGGGCTGCTCCTGTGGTCTGTGCAGAATGTAGGCTTGCGCGCGTTTGGCTGCAAGGGGGGGGATCAGCCGCGCAACGGCGTCCATTCGGCGCGCAGCATGCCATAAAGCACCATATCAACGCAGCGCCCCAGCGCCGGGCGATACCAATGCTGGCGCAACCGGCCCTCAACAGTGAAACCGACGCGGCAGTAAACCTTGTGTGCGCGCAGATTTTCTGCCGATGCGTCCAGCCACAACCGGCTTGCGCCAAGATCGCCAAACGCATGGTCGATCAGTCGCGTCAAAAACGCAGCCCCCTGGCCCGCGCCCGCCGTAGCCAATCCCAACCGAAACAACTCGACCCGCCCCGACGCATTGCCGATTTCCCGAAACAAAGCAAAGCCTTGGGCGGCAAAGCTGTCTTCCCATATCAACAGACGGCAGGCAGGATCAGTCAGATAGGCCGCAAGGGCGGCCTCGTCATCGTCGCCCATGAACGGCGTGTTCGCAGGGTCGGATGTCAGGCGGTGGACAAAGCCCAGATCCGCCAAAGTGGCGGTGCGCAAGATCATCCTACGGCCTTGGCAAAAGCGGTGCGATACAGCGCCGACAATTCGGCCATCGGGGCGGATGCGGCCCCGAACTGCACCAGATCGCCGCCAAAGCTGCCCACTTGCACCACATGCGCACCCGCCGCCACAAAAGCCGCCACAGCATCGGGCGTGCAGGCCACCAGATAGCGCGCCTGATCTTCGCCAAACAACAGCGCGATGTCGCCTGTGGCCAGTGTAACCCCCAACCCCGCCGCTTCGGCCATCTCGAACGCCGCCAGCGCAAGACCGCCATCGCCCAGATCGGTGCAGGCGCGGATTGATTTGCGCATCGCAGAAATCACCGCCGCCGAAGCCAGTTCCGCCGCCAGATCAACCGGGGGCGCATCGCCCGCCGCGATGCCGAACGCCTCGGCCAACAGCGCCGATTGGCCCAGATGGCCGCGGCTGACCCCCACCACCATCGCCGCATCGCCCGGGTTGGGGCGTCCCGCAATCAGATCGTCCAGTGACGCCAAAAGCCCCACCGCCCCGATGGTGGGCGTAGGCAGGATGCCGGTGCCGTCGGTTTCATTATACAAGCTGACATTGCCCGACACGATCGGCATGTCCAGCGCCAGACAGGCAGCGCCTATGCCGCGCACAGCGCCGACCAACTGGCCCATGATTGCAGGCTTTTCGGGGTTGCCGAAGTTCAAATTGTCAGTGGTGGCCAATGGCTTGGCCCCAACCGCGATCAGATTGCGAAAGGCTTCGGCAACGGCCTGTTTGCCGCCCTCAAAGGGGTTGGCCATGACATAGCGCGGGGTGACATCCGAGGTAAACGCCAGCGCCTTGCCCGTGCCATGCACCCGCACCACCCCCGCACCTGCCCCCGGTGCAATCACCGTATCGGCGCCGACCATGCTGTCGTATTGCTCATAAACCCAGGCCTTGTGGGCATAGTTTGGGCTGCCGATCAGCGCGCGCAAACCGTCGATAGGGTCAATCGCGGGCACGTCGCCCAAGGGCGCGGCGGGCGGAGTTTCCACCCAAGGGCGGTCATATTCCGGGGCCGAGGAGGACAGTTTTGACAAGGGCAAATCGGCCATCACCGCATCACCGTGCAAGATCAGGAACCGGTCTTCGGCAATGGTTTCGCCGACAATGGCAAAATCCAGATCCCATTTGACGAAAATCGCGCGGGCTGTGTCTTCCAGTTCCGGCTTTAACACCATCAACATGCGTTCTTGGGATTCCGACAGCATCATCTCATACGCCGTCATATGGGTTTCGCGCTGTGGCACCGCATCCAGTTGCAGCTTAATGCCCAGCCCCCCCGTGTCGCCCATTTCCACCGCCGAACAGGTCAGCCCAGCCGCCCCCATGTCCTGAATGGAAATCACCGCGCCCGAGGCCATCAACTCCAGACACGCCTCCAGCAGGCGCTTTTCGGTGAACGGATCGCCGACCTGCACGGTGGGGCGCTTTTCCTCAATAGTGTCGTCAAATTCCGCCGATGCCATGGTGGCGCCGCCCACGCCGTCACGGCCCGTCTTGGCCCCCAGATAGACCACCGGCATACCAACGCCCGAGGCCACCGAATAGAAAATCTTGTCGGTATCGGCCAGACCGGCGGCAAAGGCATTGACCAGACAGTTGCCGTTGTAGGCCGCGTGAAAGCGCACTTCGCCGCCCACCGTTGGCACGCCAAACGCATTGCCATAGCCGCCCACGCCTTCGACCACGCCCTTGACCAGATAGGCGGTTTTGGGATGGCTGGGCAGCCCGAAGGACAGGCTGTTCATCGCAGCAATGGGCCGCGCGCCCATGGTGAACACATCGCGCAAAATGCCACCCACGCCGGTGGCAGCACCCTGATACGGCTCGATATAGCTGGGATGATTGTGCGATTCCATTTTGAAAATAATGGCTTGGCCGTCACCAATATCGACCACACCGGCGTTTTCACCCGGCCCGCAAATCACTTGGCGCCCGGTGGTGGGCAAGGTGCGCAGCCATCTCTTTGAGGATTTATACGAACAATGCTCATTCCACATAGCGCTGAAGATCCCCAACTCGGTATAGCTGGGCACGCGCCCGATGATTTCCAGCAACCGCTGATATTCATCTGGTTTCATGCCATGCGCCGCAATCAGGTCGGGGGTTATGGCGGGCTCTGACATGGGATCTCTCTGATTGGTTGCAGGCTCTTTATGCGATCAGCGCGAAACTTGAAAGACCAACCAAAGCTGGTTTCGCCAACAAATGCGCGACCACCTTGGAACTGATCGTGCAGGGATGCGTTGATTAAGCACGCCGTCCTGACGGTAACAAACCGGAGTTTTTCAATGTTCAAAATCAAATCCATGTTCGCAGCCGCCGTCATCGCCTCGTTGATTGCTGCGCCTGTATCGGCCCTTGTCCTTTCGGCAGACGCCATGCTGGGCGCATCGCCGGAAGATATGACCACTGTTAAAATGATCGAAGACAGCGCCTTTGTCGGCAACGAAGTGATGACCAAAGATCAGATCGTGATTGGTCTGGTTGAAGGCGTGCTGGATGGTGGCGCAAATGGGTCTTTCGCCCTGATCGCGTTGAAATCCGATCTTGCGTCAAAGTCCACCGTCAAGACATTTACCGTGCCTTTGATGGCCGACATGACAGCGGACGGCTCGCTTACGTTGAATTTCACCGAAGCAGAATTGTTTCTGGCTTTGGATGGTGGCTTGGAGCCGATGACCACCAACTAAAACCATACCGATGATTTTTTGAA
>JANPLZ010000094.1:0-49692 GCA_031422555.1 Cypionkella sp.
AAACGGCACCAAAAGATCGGTGACTTTGCCGGTTTTGATCAATTCATTCGCCATGCGCGGCGTCATCTTGTCGCCCGCCTTGCAGATCACCTCGCCCGAGGCTGCATCGACAATGTCATAGGTCGGACGGGTGCCACGCACACGTTCCGGGAAGAACTTGGTGACCCAGCCTTTGTTCTTTTCATGCTTGAACATGACGGTCTGGTAATAGGCATCCATGATGCCTTCCTGATCCATGCCCAACGCGTATAGCAGCGTCGTTACCGGCAGTTTGCGGCGACGGTCGATGCGCGCAAACACGATGTCCTTGGCGTCAAATTCAAAGTCCAGCCACGAGCCGCGATAGGGAATGATCCGGCAGGCGAACAGCAACTTGCCCGACGAATGGGTTTTGCCTTTGTCATGGTCAAAGAAAACGCCGGGACTGCGGTGCATCTGGGATACGATAACCCGCTCGGTGCCGTTCACGATGAAGGTGCCATTGCCGGTCATCAGGGGCATGTCGCCCATGTAAACGTCTTGTTCCTTGATATCTTTGACCGACCGCGCCCCGGTGGTTTCATCGACATCAAACACGATCAGACGCAGCGTTACCTTCAGCGGTGCCGCAAAGGTCATATCACGGGCCTGGCATTCATCCACGTCGTACTTCGGCTTTTCCAGCTCGTATTTCACAAATTCCAACACGGCGGTTTCGTTGAAATCCTTGATCGGAAACACCGACTGGAAGGTGCCTTGAATGCCATTGCCATCGGTGGGCTTTTCGCCCTCTCCCGACCGCAAGAACAGATCATAAGAAGATTTCTGAACCTCGATAAGGTTCGGCATCTCCAGCACTTCGCGGATTTTGCCGAAATACCGACGGATACGCTTCTGGCCAACGTAAGTATGCGCCATGGTCGTGGTCACCTTTCATCATTTTTCGCCGGTATGCGCATCGTCGGGCCACGATACGCACGCCGCTTGGCGAGAGGGGGTTTTGGTTCTATTCATGCCACCCGTCCCGTAGGGCGGCTCCCGAGCCTTAACCGCGCCTTGGAAGCTGCTTTGTTGCCAAAGCCCCCACCAAGACGCGCTTGGCTGGGACCGATATTTCGGACCCAGCCAGCAGTTTCAAATCGGGGCACGCAATGCCCCGGCCCGAATTACTTCAACTCAACCTTGGCGCCAGCTTCTTCCAACTTTTTCTTGATGGTTTCTGCATCAGCCTTGGTAGCGCCTTCTTTGACCTTGCCACCGGCTTCAACCAGATCCTTGGCTTCTTTCAGGCCCAGACCGGTGATGGTGCGCACTTCTTTGATGACGTTGATTTTGTTCGGACCGGCTTCGGTCAGCACAACGTCAAATTCGGTCTTTTCTTCAGCAACTTCTGCCACTGCAGCCGGACCAGCCATCATTACCGCGCCGCCAGCAGCGGGCTCGATGCCATATTTGTCCTTCAGAATGGTTTTCAGTTCCTGCGCCTGCAACAGCGTCAGACCGACGATTTCTTCTGCTAGTTTGTTCAGATCAGCCATTTTCATATCCGTTCAATTAAGATGGTTCCAACGATGCAGGGTTTCCCCTGCGAAGGGCCGAAGTTCAGGCGGCTGCCCGTTCCTCGATGGTTGACAGAATGCTTGCGATGTTAGACGCAGGCGCGCCAATGGCCCCTGCCAGTTGCGATCCGGGCGCGCCAATCATCGACACGATCTGAGCAATCAGCTCTTCACGTGACGGCAAGGCGGCCACGGCCTTCACACCGGCCTGGTCCAGAATCGTGGTGCCCATAGCCCCACCAAGGATCACGAATTTCTCGTTCCCCTTGGCATAGGCTTCGGTGACTTTCGCCGCGGCGACTGGGTCTTCCGAATAAGCAATCACGGTCATGCCCGTAAGCAGGTCACCCATCTTAACGCCGGGTTTCCCTTCAAGGGCGATCTTGGCGAGCTTGTTCTTGGCAACGCGGACGGACCCACCCACAACACGCATTTTTGCGCGCAGGTCCTGCATCTGTGCAACTGTCATCCCCGCGTAGTGGGCGACCACTACAACGCCAGAGCTTGCGAAGATCTGGCCGAGTTCATCGACCACTTTCTCTTTTTGGGCTCTATCCACAGTTTCACTCCAAGGTTGGGGGTTTCCCCCCGGCTCATATTAACCCCGGAATAAATCCGGGGCGGTCGGGTCCGCGATGTGGTCCCGAGCCCAAGATCACCGGCGAAGGTGATTTCAATCTCGTTCCCCATCTCAGGCAGGAAAATTAAAGGCCGGGGCCTACCCACCGTCTTGGACAGGACAGGGCGATTTCGCCCAGTCATCCCTTTCCTTACGGATCAGGAATTCAGTTTCGCAAAGGCTGGATCGAAATCCACTTTGCGGTGGCGGGCAAGGCGGGCGTGATGCCCACCACCCAGCCCAGTTACTTGGCCGTGGCCGATGCCAAATCAAGAGCAACGCCGGGGCCCATCGTGGACGACAGCGATACTTTTTTCAGGTAAGCGCCCTTGGCACCGGCAGGTTTGGCCCGTGCAACCGCATCAACAAATGCGCGCACGTTTTGTGCCAGCATGACGTCGCTGAAAGACACCTTGCCGATACCGGCGTGAATCACACCGGCTTTTTCGACCTTGAACTGCACTTCGCCGCCCTTGGCCGCATCAACCGCGCCTTTGACGTCCATCGTCACCGTGCCGACCTTTGGGTTCGGCATCAGGTTGCGGGGGCCAAGAATTTTGCCCAGACGGCCGACCAGCGGCATCATGTCTGGCGTGGCGATGCAACGGTCGAATTCGATCTTGCCGGACTGGATGATGGCCATCAGGTCTTCGGCACCAACAATGTCAGCACCCGCAGCCGTGGCTTCGTCTGCCTTGGCACCGCGTGCGAACACGGCCACACGCACGGTTTTGCCCGTGCCGTTTGGCAAGGTTACAACGCCGCGCACCATTTGGTCGGCGTGCCGCGGGTCAACACCCAAGTTCATCGCGATTTCCAGTGTTTCGTCAAACTTAGCCGTCGCCGACGACTTGATCAGCGCAACCGCTGCTTCCACAGCGATCAGGTCTTTGCCATCGAAGGCTTCGCGGGCTTTGACGGTTCTTTTTCCAAGCTTTGCCATGATATCAGCCCTTCACTTCGATGCCGCAGGATTTCGCCGAACCCATGATCACCTGCATCGCCGCCTCGATCGAGTTGGCGTTCAGGTCTTTCATCTTGTTCTCGGCAATCTTGCGGATCTGGGCCAAGGTGACCGACCCGGCAACGGCGTGGCCCGGCTTGACCGACCCCTTGGCGCGATTGCGCTTGCCAACCAGTGGCAAAGCGGCGGCTTTCTTCAACTGAAATGCAGCAGGTGCCGTTTTCAATTCAAGGCTGAACGACTTGTCCTGATAATAGGTGATGATCACTGGTGTCGGTGTGCCCAATTCCAGATCAGCGGTCTTTGCGTTGAACTCTTTGACAAACGCCATGATGTTCAGGCCGCGCTGACCCAATGCAGGGCCAACTGGCGGGGACGGGTTGGCTTGGCCCGCTTTGACTTGCAGCTTTAGGCTGCCGATAATCTTCTTGGCCATCTGGCCTCTCCTTTATCACAGCGCGCTTGGGATTAAGCGGCGCAGTTTAGTGGTTCGGTCTGCGGTATCTGATCAAGTCAGGCCGCGCGCCTCCCACACAGCACTCAAATGTTTTTCGACACTTGGGTGAATTCCAATTCAACGGGCGTGGCGCGACCAAAGATCGACACCGACACCTTCAGGCGGCTGTGACCTTCATCAACATCTTCGACCATGCCGTCAAAGCCTTCGAATGGGCCATCGGTTACCTTGACGCGTTCGCCAATGTCAAAGCGGATCAGGTTGCGCGGGGCTTCCAATCCTTCTTCGACGCGGTTCAGGATCTGGTTCACCTCGGCGTCGCGCATCGGCATTGGCTTGCCTTGCGGCCCCAAAAACCCCGTCACGCGGTTGATGGACGAGATCAAATGGTAGCCACGGCTGCTCATTTCCATCCGCACCAGAACATAGCCCGGCATAAAACGGCGTTCAGACGTCACTTTCTTGCCGCGACGCACTTCGATCACTTCTTCGGTGGGCACCAGAACTTCTTCGATTTCCTCACCAAGGCTGGCCTCGGCAACGGCGGTTCTGATCTGCTCGGCAACTTTCTTCTCGAAATTCGAGAGAACGCTTACCGAATACCAACGCTTGGCCATGCCACTTCCACCTTGTCTGCCCGGCCGCAACTGCGTCCGAATGTCCTGTATTTTCCAGCGGTTAACCCGCCATTCCCGGAACAAAAAACAGCGCGCAACCCGAATCGCTGCGCGCCTGTGTTCGTTTGGATTGGCGGGGAATATCCGGCCCCGCGCACAAACTCAAGTGAATTCCGTCACTTATTTGGTTTGACTTTAAACGCCGGTGATGATCGCCGTCAGCCCGAACCGGATAACCATATCCACCAGACTAAAAAACGTGGCGGTCAAGGCGGCCATGATGAACACCATGATCGTGGTCAGCACCACTTCGCGCCGGGTGGGCCAAACAACTTTGGCCACTTCGGCGCGCACCTGTTGCAGAAACTGGACGGGGTTCATACTGGCCATGGCTGTGCTTCCAAAGGGATCGGCGCAAGATCGCGTGGGGTCAGTTACGCGCTTGGGTGCCGGAATTCAAGCGCCAAGGCACAACCCGATATCACCTCGTCCAAGACGATCGCGTTGTCACAATCCGGCAGCAACTGGCCAGATGCTTGGCAGGAGTTGGGGGACTCGAACCCACGACCCTCGGTTTTGGAGACCGATGCTCTACCAACTGAGCTAAACTCCTCAAGCTTAGTCGGGTTACGGCAGGGCAGACGGGAAATCAAGGGGGAATGCGGGGCACTTGTGGCAAACAGCGCGCTTCGACACAGTGGTTGCACAAGGGAAATGAAGGCCAGCCATTCAATGCAAAATACCCCTATCGCGGCACTGCTTGCTGCCTACGCGGAGCGGCCTTGGCACGGTGTTTCAGGCAAGGAGATGGCGCAGGCGCTGGCGGTGCCGTCGATGCTAACGCATGAGGAAAGTCAGCTTTATCATTGGATAGGCCAAAACGCCGCCGGTTTTGGCGCGACGATTGATCTGGGGGCGTTTGCGGGAGGATCAGCGGCGCGGCTGTTGCAGGGGCTGCAGACCGGGGGGCGTCCGCACCATCTACATGCCTATGACCGCTTTACCGCCAACGCCGCCGCCCGCGCCCGGTTTTTGTCGCCAAACGGCGTGGCCCTGACGAACGCCGAAAATATCCTGCCCTTGGTGCAGCAGTTGCTGACGCCGTGGCAAGCCAACCTAACCTTGCATCCCGGCGATATCCTGACGCAAACTTGGAGCGGTGATCCGGTAGAGATTTTGGCGATAGACGCAGGCAAAAGCCCTGAATTGACTGACCATATTGCGGCCCAGTTCATGGCACCCTTGGTGGCGGGGCGATCTTTGGTGATAAACCAAGACTTTTTGCACGCAACCCAGCCGTGGCTGGCGGTGCAGATGGCCAAACTTGCCGCCTCTTTCACCCCAGTGGCCCAAGTCGTACCCGATTGCGTGGTGTTTTTATGCACAGCACCGATTGATGCCCGCGCCATCGCCGCTGCTCGCACCAGCGGCATGACAGATGACGCCTTGATATCCGGCGTTCAGGCCGCTGCAAAAGTGTTTGCACCATGGATCAAACGTCGCCGCTTTGACGCCATGGTGGCGAAGATCACCGCCAATCCGGGGGTGCGGGTGGCTTGGAAAATGAAAAACGGCTGATAATCTGCGTTAGTTGCTGGCCGGTGGCCCAATCGGCGCGGGTGGGCCGACCAGACCGACAGGCGCTGGCGCGGGAACCGCCCCGGCTTTGCCCTTTGGCGGCAGGCCAAACCATTCAGGATGTTCCAGCAACCAGCCTTCGACTTTTTTGGCGGCGTTATAAGACAAAACCTCCATCTGCTGTTGCTTGGACTGGGTCACGCCGGATCCAATGAACGTCTCGGGGGAAAGTTTTTCAAAGATGGTGAATTGGCGGCCCTCGGGGTTCAGCTTCAGACCAGCCGCATCGTCCCAGATGTTGGCCGTCACCACCAGAACTGACTTGGGTTTCAGCACCAGCGGAATACCGGGCGGGGCAAGCGCATAGCCGTCAATCGAAATACCGATGTTATAGAGTTTCGTCCCGTCATAGCGGCCAAACCGGGCAGCAACCGCGTTTTTGATCTCGGTTTCCCATTGGTCCGGGGTAACTTCCCGCGAAATCGGCACTTTTTGCACATTGTCAGCCACGGCAATGTTCAGCCCCAGCGCAAAATCGCCCAACGGCACCGGCGGCTTTTGCAAATCGCTGTTCTGACAGGCGGTCAGCAGGGTGATCCCCAAGGCAAGGGCGGCAAAGCGGGCAAATCGCATCGGGTGATTCCTTTGGCAACGACGATCGGGCGGCACAACTCAGTCACATTTGGATAGCTGCGTCGTCTTGGTTGCGCAACCATTGCTGATGGACCGCCGCCTTGCCCCGCGCGGCTTTGACGCCTTTGCCCAAGCACGGTTTCGGTCTAATTTCTGCCTCACACCGAAAGGATGCTGCCCATGGACCATCCAGCCCCCTCTGCCACGCCCCGCACGCCGCCCGAAACCATGGAAACACCCGCGCGTGTGCCGCTGCATTCCGTGCCTTTGGGCATTTTAGGGTCGCTCAAGGCCGGGCGGCGCAATGTGTTGGAACTGATCCCGGAAATTGCCACCCGGGTGCCGATGTTGTCGGGCAAAACCGGCAAGCGCTGGCATATGGTGATGGATCCAGGCGCGCTGAAGGTGGTGCTGCGCGACAAAGTGGCCGATTATCCGAAATCCGAAGTTACCAAGCTGATCTTGCAACCTGCCATCGGCGACAGTCTTTTCGTGGCCGAGGGCGAGCATTGGATGTGGCAACGCCGGGCCGCAGCCCCGGTGTTCACCCACCGCAATGTGGCATCCCTGGCCCCGGTAATGACCCTTGCGGCCGAACGTTCCGCCGAACGGATTGCCCAAAGTGCGGGGCGGGCGGTGGATGTCTATGCCGAAATGGTCACCGCGACCTTCGAGGTGATTTCGGACGTCACCTTTTCGGACGGCACCGGATTTGACCGCGATTCCGTGCATGCGGCGATTGAAACCTACATCGGGCAAACCGCCAAAGTATCCTTGCTGGATATTCTTGGCGCACCGGCTTGGATGCCGCGCCCGTCGCGGATGCTGGCATCATCAGGTATGCGCGAGATGAAGCGGGTGGCCGATACCGCTATTGACCGCCGCCGCGCAGATGGGGCGAAACCGATCCCTGATTTGCTGGATCTTTTGCTGGGCGGCGCCGATCCTGCTACGGGACGCAAAATGACCACGGCTGAACTGCGCGACAATCTGCTGACATTCATCGTGGCCGGGCATGAAACCACAGCACTGACGCTGGCTTGGGCGCTGTATCTGTGCGCCTTTGACCCAACCGTGCAAGATCGGGCGCGGGCCGAGGCGCAGGCCGTGTTGCAGGGCCGCGCCGCCACCGCCGCCGATGTGCCCCACCTGCCCCTGATCCGCCGCATCGTCGATGAAACCCTGCGGCTGTATCCCCCGGCGGCGTTTCTGTCGCGCACGGCGCGCAGTGCTGATACCCTGTGTGGCCGCGATATCCGCCCCGGTGATACGGTGGTGCTGCCGATTTATGCCCTGCACCGCCACCATTTGCTGTGGGATAATCCCGACGCCTTCGACCCCACCCGCTTTGCAGATGCCAAAGCCATCGACCGCTTTGCCTATCTGCCGTTCGGCGATGGCCCGCGCATTTGCATCGGTGCCAGCTTTGCGCTGCAAGAGGCGGTGATCATTCTGGCCACCTTGCTGGCGCGTCACAAATTCATCCGGATTCCGGGCAAAGACCCGGTGCCGGTGATGATCCTAACCCTGCGCCCGCAAGGCGGGGTATGGTTGGGGATAGAGCCGGTTTAAGGCAGGCGTGCGGCCAGATCAGTAAAATGCTGCAGGGATTAGGGGCAAGGCAGCGAATAAGGCGATCTTTGCCCATCCGCTGCAGAAAATCCGGCCGGTTTATGATGGCACCCCCTTACATGCCACCGAGATGCACCGTGATGCACGGGCGGCGGCTATGGCTATACTTATGATGCCGCCGGGCGGATGGCGACGTTTTCGATCAACGGGGTTTTGCAGGCGAGTTATAAATACGATTTCGCTGGGCGGCAGGTGGTGCGGGCGCTTTCGGGTGGGGCGGTGATCCATTCGGTGTTTGACGCGGATGGCAACCGGATTGCGGAATATGATCAGACCTCGGGCGCGTTGATCAGGGAATATGTGTGGTTTGACGGGGCTGCGGTTGCGGTGATTGAGTCTGGGGTGGTGTACTACATCCGCTCTGATCACATCGGCCGCCCGGTGTTTGCCACCAACGCGGCGGGGGTGCAGGTTTGGAGCGCGAGTTATCTGCCGTTCGGAGGTGTTCGCACATCGACAGGAACGCCCATCACCCTGCGTTTCCCCGGCCAGTGGTTCCAGAGCGAATCCGGCTTGCATCAGAACTGGATGCGGGACTACGATCCAACCATGGGGCGGTATATCCAAGCCGATCCGCTGGGGCTGGTCGATGGGGCGAGTGTTTATGGGTATGCGCGGCAGTCGCCGGGCAGGTATACGGATCCTACGGGGGAGTTTATTCCAGTTGCCATAGTTTGGTTCGCGGCTTGGATGCTGGTTGACTATGCGCTTGATGAAGGCTGCTATACATGGGGCGACTTTGCATTTTCGGCAATTACAAACCTTGATCCTTTTAAGGTCACAAAGTGGACCAAAGCGGCAAAGGGTGCAAAAGCAGGCGCTAACGCGGCGGGTGAGGCAGCTGACGACATCATCAGCGTGGTCACACGCAGGACACGCGCAGGTGATACAGCTGTCCAAGTTACACGTCGAAATGGACGAGTGATAGACATTTCACCACGACGCGTTAAGGAGTTTGTTCCCAATACGCACCCAAACGCGGGGCCGGGGGCAAGAAATCCAATCAAGTTTGGTAATGCAATTCCCGGGACAAAGGGTAAGAAGCGTTTGCCCACTTCAGACGAATTGGATTATTTGAAAGGATTTGAATGATGCTTGCGGCGGCTTTCACGGTCAGAATGACGGAGAAATATGGTGTATTCATCGATTGCGATGATTGGGAAACCGGCGATGAATTTGATGATTACCTGCATGAAGTTCTTGATCTGGAAGTCGGCTATATGTCCACCGGGCCGAAGTGGACGTTCATCATGGGTGAATCCATGACGATCGATCAAGCTGAAAAAATCGTGGCAGATTTTAAACTTTTACCACCACCGTAGGGCTCTTCGACTTCTACAAATGTATGTTATTTGCTGGTTCCTCAGTGGGCTTCGTTTTTTGCCATCTATCGAAGGTCTTCAATCGACCAATGCCAAATTCCGTTCGCCGTGCCGCCTTAAGGACAGATGGCGTTCACCTATGACGGTGTGGGCAACCGGGTGACTTACGGGGTCAATCCGGGCGCGGGCCTTATGACCGATATCTACGCCTATCCCGCCACCTCGAACCGCCTGTCCACCATCAGCCTTGGCGCGGGGGGCAACCGGGCGTTTACCTATGATGCGGCGGGCAATGTCACCTATGATGATCGCACGGGCGGCGGCTATGGCTATACCTATGATGCCGCCGGGCGGATGGCGACGTTTTCGATCAATGGGGTTTTGCAGGCGAGTTACAAATACGACTTCGCCGGGCGGCAGGTGGTGAGGGCGCTGTCGAGTGGGGCGGTGATCCATTCGGTGTTTGACGCGGATGGTAACCGGATTGCCGAGTATGATCAAACCTCGGGCGCGTTGATCCGGGAGTATGTGTGGTTTGATGGGGCTGCGGTTGCGGTGATTGAGGGCGGCGTGGTCTATTACATCCGCACCGATCACATCGGCCGCCCGGTTTTTGCGACCAATGCGGCGGGGGTGCTGGTTTGGACGGCCAGCTACTTGCCCTTCGGCGGAGTCCGCACCGCCACCGGAATGCCCATCACCTTGAGATTCCCCGGCCAGTGGTTCCAGAGCGAATCCGGCTTGCACCAGAACTGGATGCGGGATTACGATCCGACAACGGGGCGATATATCCAAGCCGACCCGCTGGGGCTGGTCGATGGCGCGAGTGTTTATGGGTATGTGAAGGGCAATCCGGGGCGGTGGATTGATCCGAGGGGGGAAGAAAAACGGCCCTATGTGCTGCCACAAAGTCCTGCTTTTTTAGGTCCAGATTGGCAACCAGTGCCGTCGTCGACTGGCGGAAACCTCTATGAGTGTAGCTGTTCAGAAGAGAAGTTAAGGTACGACAATTTCAATTCAGCAGGAAAAGAGTTGCCACATTGGCACTATTACCCATATGGCAACTTAAAAAAGACGGGGCAATATTCAACTCCAGAAACCGGCCCGCATCTTCCACCGGGTACAACAATAATGGTGGAGAATTGCGATCCTCAAGGTAGTGGTGCTGCAATTGGTCTTGGCGTTATCTTAATGGGGCTTAATCCTCCTTGGGAACGCTTCAGAAGAAGCATTGGTGACGATCTAATTCTTGAATAGGATACCTTCATGGCTTATCTGACTACCACATTTCAAGAGGCGCAAGACCTTTTCAGAACTGTTGCTGGTCTTCATGACGCGACCGTTCATGACATAGTTATGGAAAATGAGAAGACATGTAGAATAGAATTCGAGGACGTATATGAGCATTCGATTGAACGAGGCTTTCAAGTCAAGTATCGGCGGTTAACACTGTTCTTGCGTGGAGTATATTCGCCAATACCTTTGTCTTGCGCTACGTTCAAAGGGTATGATGTTATAGAATCCGAACTGGATCCCAGCTCGCTTTGGATCAGAACTCTGGTAGGTGGCATCGAGTTTCATTTCGATTCATTACAGTTTTCGGAAGAATAAAATTCGGGGGAATTATCAACTATTTGACAATATACGGATGATCCACTTTAGAATAACTTTGCAAAAGTCTGCCACGAAAGTTCCGAGATACTCCTGCCACTTTCGTTTCGATAACATCGGCCGCCGGTGTTTGCGATCAACGCGGCGGGAATTCAGGTTTGGAGCGCGAGATACCTGCCCTTCGGCGGGGTCCGCACATCTACCGGAACCCCCATCACCCTGCGCTTCCCCGGCCAATGGTTCCAGAGCGAATCCGGCTTGCACCAGAACTGGATGCGCGACTACGATCCAACCACGGGGCGGTATATCCAAGCCGACCCGCTGGGGCTGGTCGATGGGGCGAGTGTTTATGGGTATGTGCAGGAGAAGATGGGCGGATTGCCCATGCTTCGCGTGCCATGCCGAAGCGCCCTAATACACCACCACCGACCGGATGCTTTCTCCCGAATGCATCAGATCGAACCCCTTGTTGATATCGTCCAACTTCAACGTGTGGGTGATCATCGGGTCGATCTCGATCTTTCCGTCCATATACCAATCCACAATCTGCGGCACATCAGTGCGACCGCGCGCGCCGCCAAAGGCCGTGCCTTTCCAGATGCGGCCCGTCACCAACTGGAACGGCCGGGTTTCAATGACCGCCCCCGCCGGAGCCACGCCGATGATGATCGACTGGCCCCAGCCGCGATGGGTGCATTCCAGCGCGTCGCGCATGACTTTCACATTGCCGGTGCAATCAAAGGAATAATCCGCGCCTCCGATTTGGTCGAAGGGCGTTTTGGTCATATTGACGATGTGCTGAACAAGCGATCCATCCACTTCGCGCGGGTTGACGAAATGGGTCATGCCAAACCGTTCCCCCCAGACTTTGCGATCATTGTTCAGATCAACGCCGATGATCATATCTGCGCCAGCCAACCGCAATCCCTGCAGCACGTTCAGGCCAATACCGCCCAGCCCGAACACCACCGCTTTGGCCCCAACCTCGACCTTGGCGGTGTTCAAAACCGCGCCGATGCCCGTGGTGACGCCGCAACCGATGTAGCAGATTTTGTCAAACGGCGCGTCTTTGCGCACTTTTGCCAAGGCGATTTCGGGCACAACGGTGTGGTTGGCAAAGGTGGAACAGCCCATGTAATGGTGGATCGGCGTGCCATCCAGCATGGTAAACCGGGTGGTG
Source organism: Cypionkella sp. (assembly GCA_031422555.1). Classification (GTDB taxonomy): domain Bacteria; phylum Pseudomonadota; class Alphaproteobacteria; order Rhodobacterales; family Rhodobacteraceae; genus JANNAT01. Next base: position 12,152 of record JANPLZ010000094.1, read on the forward strand.
CCATCGGGCATCATGCCCAGGCCTTGGGTGGCGCGGATGGCAGTGCAAAGATTGGTTTTTTGCGACAAACAGCTGGGGCATTGGCGGCATTCCGGCGTGTACAGTGGGATCACATGATCGCCGACTTGCAGCGACGTCACGCCCGGCCCCACCGCTATCACCACGCCCGCGCCTTCGTGGCCCAGAATGGCTGGGAACAGCCCTTCGGGATCGGCCCCCGACAAGGTGAATTCATCGGTATGGCAAATGCCCGTGGCTTTGATTTCCACCAGAACCTCACCAAACTTGGGGGCGGCAAGATTTACCTCCATGATTTCAAGCGGTTTGCCTGCGGCAACAGCGACGGCGGCACGGGTGCGCATTGGGGTGATCCTTTGGGTAATTTGTAACAAACCTGAGCGATGGCGCAGCAGAATGCAACGCAGGAAACGTCGCGGGTTGGCCAAAACTGCAGCCAGCACCGCCAAAAGGAGAACGCTTGGGTTACTTACACTTGGCAGCGCGTATTTTCCATCCGAAACAATACTTTGGCGGTTGCGACGGATTCGGGCGGCCCGTAATATTGGGCGCAGTGTTCAAATTTCCAAGGCCAACCGATGCCCCCCTACCGGCTTGATCTGGCCAATGTGACGCGGGCTTTGGTTTTGCTGGCGGTCGCGCCCCTTGCAACAGGCTGCAACCGCAGTCTGCCGCGCCAATCGGTTGGCCTGTTGGCAGTCGTGTTGCCACCGCAGCCAGATTTATGCGGTCTGTCCAGACTGGACATGTTGATCGGGCAAGACTTTGTCAGCCTTGCCGATCAGCCCTTGGTGGGCACGTTGCGGGTGATTTGGCCGGGCCAAGAGATTACATCCGACATCGTCGCCACCCGCCTGAACGCCGAAGTCAGCGATCAGGGCCTGATCCTTGGATTATCTTGCGGATAAAGCTATGATCGCTTTATTGATCAAACGGAGCAATCAAAATGCCCATCCCCCGTTTATTCCTGTTGTCGCTGCCGCTTGCCCTGCTGGCTTGCGTTCCCCCCGACGCGCCGCCCGAAGGCCCGCTTCCGTCCGAAAACGCCTGTGGTGCCGATCAGTTGCAAGATCTGGTCGGGCAATCTGCCGCCCGGTTGCAAACCATGCGTTTTGCCGGACCGGTGCGCATCATTCGCCCCGACACGGCGGTGACAATGGATTTTGCGCCCAACCGGCTGAACATTTTTATCGACGGCGCGGAGATGATTGCCGCAGTGCGCTGCGGATAGAAAACGGCCCCCAGATGAAACCAAGGGCCGGTTGATCCCAATAGTGATGGCAAAAACCTACAGTCGATACGCCATGTGGCACGATTTGCAGGCCCCGCCGATGCCGCCCATGCCTGCCTGCACACCTTCGATCGTGGTGGCATCAAGCGCTGCGGCCGCATCGCCCAGACCTTTGGCTTTGACCAGATAATCGGCCCAATTCGTCCAAACCTCGGGCTTGGCTTCTGACCCCGGATCGACCGCGTTCTTTTCAAACTTGACCGGGATATCCGCAGCCCCTGCGACCAGAACCGCCTTTGCAGCCTCGGCGGCAGCGGCGTCAAAGGCCACATCGCCACTGGCCATGCCACCCAATGTCTTGGCCGCGCCACCAAATGTTTTCATCAGGGCCTGACGCGCAATCACATCGGGGTCAGTGGCCGCGGTTTCCGCAAACGCCACCCCGGCAATCAGCGTCAGTCCGAGGGCAAAGGCTTTGGTCGAAAATTTCATGTGCTGTCTCCTGTTTGGTATGGATCGCGAGTCACCTGATAAAGATAGGCTTCAGACGATCATTAGTTCCACTGGCATCGACCCTTGGGCCAAAAATTTCACGAACTTGTTACCTCACGGGGCAAATGCCGCTAACGCAGGCGGTTCAAGATATCAAGACTGGGATAGCCATCGGGCACAATACCCGCCGCAGCTTGAAACGCCTTGACCGCGGCAATGGTCAACGGCCCGATTTTGCCATCAACGCCGCCGGGGCTGAACCCTGCCGCGATCAGGCGCTGTTGCATCTCGACCCGTTCGGAAAAAGACAGCGCGCGGTAATCGCGCGGCCATGCGGCCCGTATCGCGGCGCCACCTTTGATACGGTCCGCCAAATGGCCCACGGCAATCACATAGGCATCGGCGGTGTTGTATTTCTCAATAACCTGAAAGTTTGAAAAGATCAAAAACGCAGCCCCGCGCGCGCCACCGGGCAGCAAGACCGATGCCGGGCCATGATCGGGCAGGGTTGTGCCATCCGCGGTTTTCAGGCCCAAAGCCTGCCAATCCGCCACAGGTTTCAAGACTTTTTCGCCAGACAAGGCATAGTCAAAGCCGTCAGGCAAATTCACCTCGACGCCCCAAAGCGCCGCCTTTTTCCAGCCAAAACTGGCCAGATAGGCGGCGGTCGAGGCCAGCGCGTCGCTGGGATCATCCGACCAGATATTGCGCTTGCCATCGCCGGTGAAATCAACGGCCAAATTAAGATACGACGTCGGCATGAATTGGGTATGCCCCATGGCCCCCGCCCAACTGCCAGTCATATTGGCCACGGCGACGTCACCCGATTGCAATATGCGCAGCGCGGCAACCAATTCGGCCTCAAAAAACGCCGCGCGCCGCCCGTCATAGGCAAGGGTGGCCAGCGCCTGCAACGTCGACGTATCGCCGCGCACCGCGCCGTAGGCACTCTCCAAACCCCAAATTGCGAGAACCACCTCTTTATCAACGCCGTAGGCCAATTCTATCCGCGCCAGCAAATCGGCATGTTTGGCCAGCGCCGCCTTGCCCGCCGCCAACCGGTCGTCTGACACAGCGGTATCAAGGTAATCCCAGATGGTTTTGGTAAACTCATTCTGGTTGCGGTCTTTTTTGACGACATCCGGCAAATATTCCAGATTTGTCATAGCCGCATCAAAGGTTGCCGCTGATATGCCTTGCGCCCTTGCGCGCCCGCGAAACCCGGCGATCCAGATTTGCAAGCCAGCCGTGGTGCCCGTTGCCGCCGTCATATCCGCCCCCAAGCCGGGAATCTTGCCCCAATGCGCGCCCGGCGGATCGGCAAGGGCCGCGCCACCGATCAGCAAACCGATTGAAAAGACAACCAGAACCCGCATCTGCTCCTCATTTTTTTGCCAGTTTAATGAAGCCGCGCGCAATCGCAAGCAGCCCCGGCTGGCGTAGGCGAAGGATCAGCGGCGTTTGCGGATCACTTTACGCGCGGCTTTGGCGGCTTTGCCGGCGGCTGGCCCGGGCTTGCGCGGCGCATATCGCGCAGTTTTGCCGCTGCGCGCAGTGCCTGTTGGCAGGGTTTTTCCATCCAGCATCAGCAAATCAAGCGTCAGCCCGCCGGTGGTGGCAATCGCTTCGGCCAGCCGCACCACCACACGTTGCCCGATCCCGATCACCACGCCGGTATCTGCCCCGATCAACGCCTGTCTTTCGGCGTCAAAGTGGAAATACTCGCGCCCGACAGACCGGATCGGCACCAGACCATCGGCACCGGTTTCGTCCAGCTTGATGAACAACCCAAACCGCTGCACGCCCGAAATGCGCCCGGTAAACTCTGCCCCAACCCGGTCAGACAGAAAGGCCGCAAGATAGCGGTCGGTCGTGTCGCGTTCCGCCATCATGGAACGCCGTTCGGTGTCCGATATCAGCTTGGCGGTTTCGTCCAGATTTTCCACATCCCACGCTGACAGCCCGTCATCACCCCAGCCATGCCCGGCAATCAGCGATCGATGCACCATCAAATCGGAATAGCGCCGGATCGGTGAAGTGAAATGCGCATAGTTGCGCAACGCCAACCCGAAATGGCCAAAGTTCGTGGCCGTGTAATAGGCTTGGGTCATCGACCGCAGCGTGGTGACGTTCATCAATTCGTTGAAATCCGTGCCCTGCGCCTGTGCCAACAGCCGGTTCAGATGCGCGGTTTTCAAAACCAGTCCCTTGGCAAGGCTGAAACCCGACGCCTCGGCCACCTCGCGCAAGGATTCCAGTTTTTCGGGGCTGGGTTCTTCATGCACCCGAAACAGCACCGGACGTTTCAGGCGCAGCAATTCTTCGGCGGCGGCCACGTTGGCGGCGATCATAAATTCTTCGATCAGTTTGTGCGCATCAAACCGGTCACGGTAGGCCACCGACAAAACCACGCCTTCGTCAGACAGCACAATTTTGCGTTCGGGCAGATCAAGGTCAAGCGGCTGGCGGCGCGCCCGCGCCAGTTTCAGCGCCTCGTAGGCGGCATAAAGCGGGCGCAAAACCGGGTCCAGCAAGGCGCTGGCCTTGTCATCGCCATGCCCATCGATGGCATCCTGCACTTGGCCGTAATGCAGGCTGCCCGCTGATCGCATCAATCCGCGCACAAAGCGGTGACTGATTTTGCCACCCGTCGCGTCCAGCCTCATTTCCACCGCCAGACAGGCGCGATCAACATGTTCATGCAGCGAACACAAATCGCCTGACAAAACATCCGGCAACATCGGCACAACACGGTCGGGGAAATAGCTGCTGTTGCCCCGCTTGCGGGCCTCGCGGTCAAGTGCCGATCCCGGGCGCACGTAATGGGCGACATCGGCGATGGCCACCCAGATGATATGACCGCCGGGGTTCGCAAGATCGGGGTCGGCGCAGGCATAAACCGCATCATCGCGGTCGCGGGCATCGACCGGGTCGATGGTAACAAGCAGCAAACCGCGCAAGTCAACGCGATTTGCCAAGGCGGCGGCGGTGGCGCGATCCGCCTCGGCAATCACTGCATCGGGGAACTGATCGGGGATGCCGTGCTGGTGGATGGCGATCAGCGAGACCGCACGCGGGCCCGATGGATCGCCCAGCCGCGCGGTGATGCGCGCTTGCGGCAGGCCCAGACGTTTCGCGCCGATTTGTTCTGCCTCGACCAGTTCGCCATCGCGGGCATCGCCCATATAGTCGCGCGCCACCGACCATTCCTTGTCGGCGCCTTTGTCGATTGGCAAAATCCGCCCGCCGTCGGCACCCATACGAAAAATACCCAACAGTTTGGTGGGGTTCGACCCGATGCGGCGGATCAGCCGCGCCTCATAGGCGTGATCGCCACCAGCCACCGGGGTCAGCCTTGCCAAAATGCGCTCACCCGCGCCCAAGGCGGGATCACCCTTTTGCGGCATGATCAGGATGCGCGGCGCATCATCGCCGCCACCCTCTTCCAGCGGTTTGGCAAACAGATCGCCCGCCGCATCCGGCGGCAACACCATCAACACCGAAACCGGCGGCAAGACCCCGACAGCCAGCAATCTGCGACCCCGTTTTTCGATGCCGCTGGTCTCATCGGCATCCAATTCGCGCAGCAGGCGTTTCAGATCAATGCGGGCATCGCCTTTGATACCAAAGGCTGCGGCGATATCGCGCTTGGCGGACAGGCCGGGATTTTCAACGATCCACTGGCGGACCTGATCAAGGGTGGGAAATGCTTTCATCGCTTGCCCCTAGCATGCAATGCCAAGACCGAAAAGCCACCAAGGCGACGCAGTTGTTTTGCCTGCCCGGCCTAAAGCTGCATGATCATCTCGCGGTGGGCGATGCCTGCGTCTTCAAACACTGGCCCGACGGCGACAAACCCCAAGGCCGTATAAAATTCCAGCGCATGGGTTTGCGCGCCCAGTTTGGCATAAGTAACCGTGGGAATTTTGCGAAAATGCGCGACGGCGGCCCGGATCAGCGCCGCGCCATGGCCGCCGCCCCGCGCGGTTGGCAAAACGCAGACCCGGCCGATTTTGCCCGCGTTGCCCATAACGATCAGCCGGGCCGTGCCAATCGCGGTGCCGTGCAGCGTGGCCAGCAGGTGAATGGCAATACCGTCTTGGTCATCAACTTCATCGGCCTCTGACACGCCTTGCTCTTCGATGAACACCGCCCGGCGCAAGGCGCGGCAAGTGGCGATATCGCTGGTTTCGGCGATGTGCAGCATCAGGCGAAATAGTCCCGCAACACCCGGCCATAGATGGCTTTCAGCGCATGGATCTGCGCCACTTCGACCCGTTCATCAACCTGATGCATGCCGCGCCCGACCAGACCAAATTCCACCACCGGGCAGTGATCTTTGACAAACCGCGCATCCGAAGTGCCGCCACTGGTGGAAAACACCGGCGCAATCCCGGTTTCGCTGCGCACCGCGCCCGCCACCAGATCGCACAACGCCCCCGGCGGCGTCAGGAAACTTTCGCCGGATATGGTGACACGAAGCGCAATCTCGACCCCGGTTGCGGCCTGCACGGCTGCGGCATGCGCCAGCGCCCAGTCGGTCAGGCTGGCTCCGGAATGGGCATCGTTGAACCGGATATTCACCGTGGCGGTGCCGCGCGCCGGAATCACGTTGTTGGCCGGATTGCCGCAATCTATCGTGGTAATCGCAAGGGTCGAGGCGTCGAAATGGGCAGTTCCGGCATCCAGTGGTTGCTCTTCCAGCCGGGCCAGCAACGCCACCAGCGCTGTCATCGGGTTGCGGGCGCGCGCAGGATAGGCCGAATGGCCCTGCACCCCAACGGCGGTAAAATAGCAAGTCATCGAGCCGCGACGCCCGATTTTCATCATCTCGCCCAACGTGTTGGGGCATGTGGGCTCGCCGACAAGACAATCGCTCATCCGTTCGCCATTGGCGGCCATCCAGTCCAGCAGGGCCAGCGTGCCATCCAGCGCCACATCTTCCTCGTCGCCGGTGATCGCCAGAATAACCGCGCCATCGGGCGGCGTGGTGCGCACGAAATCCACCGCCGCCGCCGCAAAAGCCGCAACCCCCGATTTCATATCAACCGCGCCGCGGCCATACATAAAGCCGTCGATCACCGCCGCTCCAAATGGGTCTTGGGTCCAGGCCGCGGCATCGCCGACGGGGACCACATCGGTATGGCCGTTGAAGCCAAAGGATTTTTGTGCCCCGCGCGCGCCCCAGCGGGCATAAAGGTTGCAAATCCCGCCCCGGTCAACCCGCGTGCAGTCAAACCCAGCCGCCGACAACAGCGATTGCAGGCGCACCAAAGCCCCACCTTCCACGGGCGTCACCGACACACAGCGGATCAGATCAGCCGTCAGGGCCACAGGATCAACCGGGTCTTGGGGCGACAAAATCATCGGGCTGTGCGGCGTCATCACGGGTGCCTTTCGCAACATTGGTGCAACAGCGATACCCAAGTCAGCCGCGGGCTGCAACCGCCGCCGCACATCCGGCCCTTGTGCCATCGCGCCCGATCTACTGTGGCCCTGCGGCCACCCCGACCGCTACCTATGGGGGTATAACGCTTTGAAGGTGACAAGTGTGGAGGCCAAGCCTAAATATGAGGCACCCAACAGCCCTTGGCTGGAACAGCGAATTTGCCACAATGCCGATGGATTGGATGTGCCGGTTGGTTCGCTTGAAACGACGGAAAGACCGGCATGGCCCGCCACGCAAACCACCTGATCGGTCTTGGATCGGTGCGCCACTGCGGCACCGATGAACGCCGCGTGGGGGGGTGTCTGTCGCCAAAGTCTTTCTCAACGCCCTGCGCCTGCGGTCTGGCCCGGCGATGGTAGCGGCTTCCCTTCGGGCGGCATGGACCAGCGCCGATGACGGCGGGTGGATCGCACTTTCCGATGCGGGACTGATTGATCCGGCCTTGGCACCGGGGCAAAATGCCAACGGCAGTGCGGGCCAAACCGGGCTGATCCATGCGGGGCTGTTTGTGCTGGAACTGGCTTTGCCGCTGGCGGGGGCGATGGTAGTTTTGAACCATCAGTCCGATCAGGGCTGGCCAAGCACGTTTTCGGTGTTTCACGATCTGGCAGCTGGGTTGGTGATCTTGCACCGCCAAGGCAAATCGGTGGCGCGCCATGTGCTTCCGGGACCGCTGCCATATGGGCGTGGCACGGGTCGGCTGTCGTTCCGGTTTGATGCCCCCGCCCGCATCTGGGACATGACATTTGAATTGCTGGGCAGCGATGCCGCCATTGCCATCACCGCCAGCGGGCGCAATCCGATGCCGTTGCCATTATCGGATATGCACCAGATTTGCGCAGCACCGCGCGGCGAAGGCCCGGTGCTTTGGTTTGGGTTTACCCGTGGCGCGGCCCCGCCCACCCATGCCGCATGGATCGGACAACGCACCCCGGTTGAAACCAGCCTTGGCCCCATCGCCGCCGCCAATCTGGTGCCCGGCGCCATCATCATGACCGCGGATCACGGCCCTTTGCCTTTGCTGGCCCGGCGCAACCTGACCCTGCCCGCGCGCGGGTCGTTCGCCCCGGTGTTGCTGCGCGCGCCGTTTTTTGGGGCGCGGCAGGATTTGCTGGTCTCGGCCGATCAATTGGTTGCGGTGACGGGGGCAGAGGCCGAATATCTGTTCGCCGAAGAGGCCGTTTTGATGCGCGCGGGCGATATGGTGGACGGCCGCACCGCGCTGTCAGAACAGCGCCGCGCCGTGATCAGGTCGGTCGACCTTGATCTGGGCCGCCCCGCCCTGATCCAAGCCGATGGCTGTCTGATTGCCAGCGGCCATCATACCGAGACGGATGCGTCGCTGCGCTGTTTGCACAGCTATGAAGTGCTGACGCTGATGGCATTGCTTGGGCGCACAGTGCGGCGGTCAGCATAGCGATTTCAGGTCTGTCATCGTGACACAGTTAGTCAAAAAACGGCGTCATCTGCGCCACGATCACCGAATTTTCATCCAAAGCCCGCGCCATCATCGCCTGTTCTTCGGGATCAATTTCATCCCCCGCCGCCAGCCGTTCTTCCAGCGTGCCATAGCCCGACACATCCAGCGGCGACAGATCGGCTTGCTTCAGGATGGCCACGGTTTCGCGCACTGCCTCGGCCTCATCCACCCCACTGGCATAACACATCAAGGCGGCGCCCGTGGCCTTGTCGGGCAAGCCATCACCGGGTTTGCGGCCCACTTCGACAACCAAAGTATAGACTTGTTGCTTGCTGTCTTCTTTGGTCATTTTGGCACCTATCCCACCTGAAAGGCCGATTTATCGTGCTGCCCGCCAAAGGCAAGCGGTGATTTTCTACCCGGCTAAAACCGCATGGGCCGGATCACTTGCACATCACCCACCGATACCACACCGATATGGCGCTGCACGACGGCAAAAGCTGCCTCCAGCAGAGCGTCCAGCCGGTCCGGGGCCACCAGACACACCACGGCCACCATACCGCTGCGGCCAACCTGTCCTTCCCGGCTCCATTGGCCTGACCGACCAGAGCCGCCCAGCACGGGCAAAACCGTAAAACCCGTTACCCCGGCAGCGGCCAGGGCATCGGTCAGTCGGCCCTCCATCGGGGCCTCGATGATGATTTCGACACGCTTTGCATCATGGGTCTGCATGATCGGTCATCCTTGGGTCAGGGCTACGGCAATGGCCACATAGGCCGGAATACCGATGATCAGGTTGAAGGGAAACGTCACCCCCAACGACAGGGTCAGATAAATCGACGGGTTCGCTTCGGGCAGCGCCACGCGCATCGCGGCGGGCACGGCGATATAGCTGGCCGATGCTGCCAGCACCATCATCAGCGCAACACCCCCGGTGGACAGGCCCAGCGCCATCGCCACCCCAAGACCGGCCACGGCGCCGATCATCGGCATGATCAGCCCAAACGCCACCACGCGCCAATCCAATATGCCGCGCGCCCCGCGCAACCCCCGCCCGGCGACCAGCCCCATATCCAGCAAGAACAGGCACAGCACACCCTGAAACGGCGCCACGATAAACGCATCAATCCGTGCCATCCCTGGCGCACCTGTGGCCAGCCCGATCAGGAACGACCCCACCAAAAGCACAATCGACCCGTTCAACAAAATCTCATGCCACAGCCGCGCATCCATCCGAACGCCCGCATCGTTGCCGCTGCCGTTGCGCGTCACCAACCAAAGCGCCGACACAATCGCCGGGGCCTCCATCGCCGCCGCAACCGCCACCATATAGCCTTCGGCCGCGATGCCGCGCGCGGCCAGAACCGATGTTGCGGTCACAAAGGTAACGATCGAGATAGAGCCGTAATGCGCAGCCACCGCGGCGGCATCCAGCGCCGACAGTCTTGTAATTCCGCGCAGCAGCGCAAAGGCCACGAACGGCAGCGCGAAAGACAAGGCAACACCGCCCGCCAAGGCCCCGATCAAATGGCCATCCAACCCATGATCGGCCACCGCCACCCCGCCCTTAAAGCCGATGGCGAACAGCAGATACAGCGACATCATCTTTGCCGCGGCTTCGGGCACTGTCAGGTCAGATCGGGCGATGGCCGCACCAAGACCCAGCGCAAAGCTCAAAATCATCGGTGACAGCAGGTTTTGTGCCGCCAAGGTCAGAATTTCAGACACGTTCCACCCATCGTTTTTGTGCCAGGTATCGCGGCCTGACCCATCGGCAAATGCCCGCGCCACGCCGATATGTTACCCACGTACCGGTTACACCGAAACAAACCCGCCGCGGGCTGTGTCGAACTGTTCCAAAGCCCCCTCGCCGGTGTTGTTCCACAACCCATGCAAAGTCAGCAGATCGCCCTCAACTGCCGCGCGGACAAACGGAAAGGTCATCAGATTTTCAAGGCTGATCAGCACCGCCTCTTTTTCCAGCGCCGGTAAAATCTGATCCGCCGGCAGATGGGCAACCTTGTCATAGCCGGGGCGCAGAATATCCATCCAGCGGCCAACAAAGCTGGATTTTTCCTCCAGCGCCGGGGCATGGCCAGAGCACATGTCATGGCAACCCTTCACCCCGCCGCAATTGGAATGGCCCAGCACCACGATATGGGCCACGCCCAGACTGGTCACCGCATATTCCACCGCCGCCGACGTGCCGTGGGTCTGGCCATCAGGATTGTAAGGCGGCACCAGATTGGCCACATTGCGGTGGATAAAAAACTCTCCTTCATCGGCGCCAAAGATAGAGGTGACATGCACCCGGCTGTCACAGCACGAAATTACCATGGCGCGCGGATGCTGCCCGCTTTCGGCCAAGCGGCGATACCAGGCCTTGTTTTCTTGATAGGCCGTGGCGCGCCAGCCTTGAAATCGTTGGATAAGATAGGCGGGAAGCGGGCGGATATGGCTCATCTGTCGCGTCCTTCAAACGGGGCTGCCTCGATCTAGGCTGCAATTGCCGCAAATTCGAGAGGTTTCTTTTGCCCAGCGCAACCTTTTCTTCAGCACAACAAGGCAGGATGGCCTTGGGTGTAAGACTAAGGGTGTGTCAGATGACTGAAAGTAACGTGGTCGCTTTGCGGCCCAAAGAACGTGTGCGCCAGGATGCAGAACCCATTGCCACAATGTATCGAAACCTTGGCACAGCTTCGGCGGAACAGATCGTGGCGCGGGCGTTGGGGGAATTGGCGCTGACGATGTCCAGCATTGCCACCCAAGTGCGTGACCATGAATTAGGCGACCTGATCCGCCAGTTGCGCCGCCTGCAACGGATGGCAGAAAATCTGGGGTTGATTTCGCTGGGCGTGGTTGCCGCCGATTTGCGGGCCTGTCTGGATTGCAAAGACGTCACCGCCTTTGCCGCCGTTTGGGCGCGGCTGTTGCGCATTGCCGAACGGTCTTTGGCCGCCGACAGCGCCGCGTTGGATCAAACCCTGACCTAGGGCGGTTAAGTCAGTGTTCGGGGCATGGGGCAAAACGGGGGGCTTACGTCCCGCCATGCCCGGTTGCAGCCAAGGGCAAATCCGCTAAACTTTGGCAAAGCCGATCAAGGATGCGCCAATGACCCCCGCCTTTGCCGACCCTACTGACGATCACCGCGTTTTGCATGTGGTTGGCCCCGATGCCCTTGCCGGGTTCCTGCAAGCGCAACCGCCCGGCGTTCAGGGTTGGCTTGCCAGCACCGGATTTGCCGCTGATCTGGGTGATTTGCGGCTGATCCCCGGGCCGGATGGCGTGGCGGCAGCGGTGATTGGCCATGGCACCGACGCTGCGCGCGCACGCCTGCGGTTCGGGGTGTCAAAGGCCGTCCGTTTGCTGCCCGCCGGGCCATGGCGACTGGCGGGGGATTTGAGCCAAGCCCAACGGGCTGAGGCCGCCTTGGGCTGGCTTTTGGCGCAATACCGCTTTGATCGTTATCTGCCTAAAAAACCGGACACCGCCACGGCACAACTGATCTGCCCCGATGGCTGCGATGCGGCGCAATTGCTGGCCATGGCGCGGGGGGAATTTCTGACCCGTGATCTGATCAACACGCCCGCCAGCGATATGGGCCCCGCCGAACTGGAACAGGCCTTTCTGACGCTTGCGGCGGATTTCGGGGCGTCAACGACGGTCATCCGCGGCGAGGATCTGCTGGCGCAAAACTTTCCGATGATCCATGCGGTCGGCCGCGCATCGCCGCGGGCGCCGCGCTTGCTGGAACTGAACTGGGGCACCGGCGGCCCGCATCTGACGCTGGTGGGAAAAGGCGTGTGCTTTGACACCGGCGGGCTGAACATCAAACCCTCGGCGGGGATGCTGTTGATGAAAAAAGATATGGGCGGGGCGGCCACGGTGATGGGGCTGGCGCAGATGATCATGGCGCTGCAGTTGCCCTTGCGGCTGCGGGTTCTGGTGCCAGCGGTGGAGAATGTCATTGCAGGCAATGCAATGCGGCCGCGCGATATTCTGACATCGCGCAAGGGACTGACCGTCGAGGTCAACGATACCGACGCCGAAGGCCGCCTTGTTCTGGCCGACGCATTGGCCTTGGCGACCGAGACGCCAACCGATGCCATCATCTCGATGGCCACTTTGACCGGGGCTGCACGGGTGGCGGTTGGCCCCGATCTGGCACCCTACTATTGCGATGACATCGCGATGGTTGCAGCGCTGGAAACCGGGGCGGCCGCGGGCTTTGATCCGGTCTGGCGATTGCCGTTTCACGCCCCCTACGAGCCGATCATCGAACCCGGCATCGCCGATCTGGATAACGCGCCCGGCTGGGGATTTGCCGGGTCCATCACCGCTGCGCTGTTTTTGCGCCGCTTTGTCGGCAATGCCCGCTATCTGCATTTCGACATCTACGGTCACAGCCCGTCCGATCAGCCCGCCCGACCCAAAGGCGGTGTTGGCATGGGCGCGCGGGCGGTTTTGCTGGCACTGCCGGCCATTTTGGGGCTTAAACCATGACCGCAAAGCCAGATCGACGCCTGACCCCGGCCACAGCGCGGATTGCCCATATCTCGATGCAAGGCAAGATCGACGCCGCCGCGTTCACGGCGGGCGAGATGCTGCGCATAGCAACGCCTTTGGCGGATCTTTTGCGCAGCCCAAACGGCGCGCGCGAACGTCAACTGGCGCTGGGAGAGGCGTTTACCGTGATCGACCGCGCCGAAGATCACGCGTTTGGCTTTGCCAACAAGGATGGCTATTGCGGCTGGCTGCCCGACGATGTGCTGACCGATGCGCCGCAACCCACGCATTGGGTCGCCAGTTCCGGCACGCATCTTTACCCCGAACCCCGCGTGCAGGCCCGCGAAATCACCGCCCTGCCGATGGGGGCGCAGGTTTGCGTTACGGCGCAATCGGGCGCATGGGCGCAAACAGCGCTGGGGTTTGTGCCGCACCAGCATCTGCGCGCGATAGGTGACTTTCTGACCGATCCTGTCACCGTCGCCGAAGAACTTCTTGGCACCCCTTACCTGTGGGGCGGCAATTCGCGCGCGGGTCTTGATTGCTCCGGCCTTGTGCAGATGTGTCATCTTGCCTGCGGCATCGCAGCCCCCGGTGACGCCGATCTGCAAGAAACCATGGGCACAGCCATCGGCGACAACACCCCCTTGCAGCGCGGCGATCTGCTGTTTTGGGCCGGACACGTCGCGATTGTCGTGGATGAACAACGCCTGATTCACGCCAATGGCCACACCATGTCCGTCGCCTACGAAAACACCGACGCCTGCATCGCCCGCATCAGTGCCCAAAATGGGGGCCCGGTTACGGAACGCCGCAGATTTTAACGCGCTTTGAGTTCACGTTGGCACAAATACTCTCGGGGGGAAAAGGTTTGGCCCCGAAGGCCGAACCTTTGGGGGGCAGACGGCCCCCCGTCTTCAAAAATTTTAGCTAAAATTTTTCACTCGACCGCGCGGATCAGCTTTTGTTCCAGCACCCGCAACACCACCGCCAGATCGGACCCCCGCCGCAGAATCTGGCCATCCATGCCCACGACCGCATAAAGCCCTTGCCGCAAGCGCAGCTTTGGGCGCTTTTCGATGCGGTATAGCGGGAACTCGGCGGTGCGGCGAAACACGGAAAACACTGCCACTTCCCGCAACGCCGATATGCCGTAATCGCGCCACTCTCCTGCCGCCACCATCATGCCATACAGCCGCAAGATGGCCCGCAACTCGTGTCGATCAAAATGAACCTGCTCGGGCGCAGGATCGGCGGGTGTTATCGCAGTGGTCACATGCAAGGTCATGCTGAAATAGTATCGCCTTGTCCCAGCAAATCAAGCCACCCCAAACCGCTGCCCCGTTTTGGCCGTGAAATCGCCGCGCAAAGACCCTGCAACGGTCTGATCGCCGCCGTGATCACCGGTCATACAAAAATGGCTACAGGACACTACCCCGGCAGGGCGGGTGAATTGCCCCCACCCAGCCCGCCTTGTCGGACCTGTCGCACAAAGCGGCCCTTGTCGGCAGGCAAGGGCCGTTTTCATGCGGCAATAAATCCTGCGGCCAGCCGCAACTCGCCCACGCGCAGACCCCGCGCGTTCGATTGCGGTGCGGGCAGGCGTTTTTGGGCCATCGGATGATCTGCCGCCAGCACGCCCATCTGCCCAAGGATCGCCACCAAAGCGGCTTCGGACGCGCGGGCATTTCCATCCTCAATCTTGATCGCGATACCCATGCGTTTTTCCGGCACGATTCCCACAAAAACTGCCTCGGCCCCGGTTTTCAAGGCAACGCGCCCCTCCATCGCCCGCATCAATTCGGTGCAGGCGCGGCCTTCGCCTGCCACCAGATCGGGATGAGTGGCCATCGCCCGGGTCAGGCGGTGCATTGCTCGGCTGCGGCTGTTGCCCGCGTCAGAGGCGCTGGCAAAGGCGGCCATCGCGCGCGCCAACCCGGCTACGGACCCCGCAAAGTTTGGCGCAGAACAGCCGTCGATGCCATAGCCGGGGCTGGTCTCATGGGTGACCTCTTCAAACGCGGCTTTGACGGCCCGCTGCAAAGGGTGGTCAATTTCCACGTATTCCGGGCCAGCTTTCAGATGCTTTGTCACCGTCAAAAATCCCGAATGTTTGCCGGAACAATTGTTGTGCAACTGGCAGGGCGCATCGTCTGCCCTGATCAGCCGGTTGCGCTCGGGGTGATTATACGGCTCATGCGCGCCGCAACGCAGATCGGCCTCGGTCAGCCCCAGATCAGCCAGCCAGCGGCGCGCCAGATCAACGTGTTTCGCCTCGCCCTGATGACTGGCGCAGGCAAAGGCGATATGCGCATCGGTCAAGCCATAAGCATCGGCAGCCCCGGTTTCCAACAGCGGCAGCGCCTGAATCATCTTGCAAGACGAGCGGGAAAAGATGATTTTTTCCGGGTCACCCCAGCTTTGCACGATGGCACCGGTATCGTCGCAAATCACTGCATGGCCGCGATGGGTGCTTTCCAAAACCCCACCGCGCCACAATTCCACCATCTCGGCTGCCGAACTCATGCTGTTCTCCGTCACTTATGCGCGATTTTCTGCCCGTTTGGCCCCGGCAGGGCTTTCCCGGATCGACCCAACTGGGCTATGCAAGACATATCGAGTGGAACCGCACCGTGCTACAGGAAAACCGCGGCTTAAGCGGCGGCAGGCGCGCAGAGGCAACAGCAGCTTGGAGGCTGTAGACATATGACACGCTGGACGATGCGCGCAACGGGCGCGGCACTGATGATGGTGATGGGGACCGCGACGTTCGCGCAGGAATCCACCAATAACGTCGCGACCAAAACCGACTGGAGCGTGTTTACCGAAGAAAACCCCAAGGAATGCTGGGGGGTTTCCAGCCCGCGCGAATCGGTGAACACCCGCGACGGCCAACCCGCTTCGGTGCGGCGCGGGGATATATTGCTGTTCGTGACCTTCCGCGCCGGTGGCGGCAAAGGCGAGGTTTCGTTCTCAGGCGGCTATCCGTTTGCCGGGGGATCGACCGTCAATATCGACATTGATGGCACCAGCTTTGCGATGTTGACCGATGGCGAATGGGCTTGGCCAGCAAATGCCGAGGATGACGCGGCGGTTCTGGCAGCGATGAAAAAGGGCGGTGGCGCGGTTTTAACCGGCAAGTCCGGCAAAGGCACCCAAACGCAGGATACCTTTAGTCTGCGTGGCTTTACCGCCGCGATGGAAGAAGCCGCCAAACGCTGTCAGTGATTTTTTGACCGCAATATGCTGTCAGTGATTTTTTGACCGCAATATAATGCCCCTGCCGCAAGGTTTGGGGCGTTTTGCTGTCCGATTGGTTTTGTTTTCTTATGCAAACGCCTATATGTGCGGCGTAAATAACCTGCAGGACGCCCGATGATCCCCACCGCGCCCATCACGCAAGATGTGCTGACCCTTCCGCGCAAACTGCCCGAGGGCGGCAAGATCAACCTGATCGGGCTGACCCGCGATCAGTTGCGTGAGGCGTTGTTGGCGGCGGGCACGGCAGAGCGGCAAGTTAAGATGCGCTTGGGTCAGCTGTGGCAGTGGCTGTATCACTGGGGCGTGCGCGATTTCGACGCGATGACAAATCTGGCCAAAGACTATCGCGCGCTGTTGGCCGATCATTTTACTATCGAGATCCCCCAAGTTGTCACCCGGCAAATCAGCGTCGATGGCACGCGCAAATATCTGGTGCGCATTGCGGGCGGGCACGAAGTTGAAGTTGTCTATATCCCGGAAACCGACCGGGGCACCTTGTGCATTTCCAGTCAGGTCGGTTGCACGCTGACGTGTTCGTTCTGCCATACCGGCACGCAAAAACTGGTGCGCAATCTGACGGCGGGCGAAATTGTGGGTCAGGTGATGTTGGCCCGCGACGATCTGGGCGAATGGCCCGTGCAAGGCGGCGCGCGGATCGACACCCGGCTGATATCCAATGTCGTGCTGATGGGCATGGGCGAGCCTTTGTATAACTTTGAAAACGTCCGTGACGGCTTGCGGGTGGTGATGGACAACGAAGGCATCGCCTTGGGCCGCCGCCGCATCACCCTGTCGACCAGCGGTGTGGTGCCGGAAATCGCCCGCACTGCCACTGAAATCGGCTGTTTGCTGGCGGTATCCTTCCATGCCACCACGGACGCGGTGCGCGACACTTTGGTGCCCATCAACAAGAAATGGAATATTGCCACCTTGCTGGATGCCTTGCGCAGCTATCCCGGCCTGACCAATTCGGAACGCATCACCTTTGAATATGTGATGCTGGATCAGGTGAATGACACCAAGGAAGACGCCTACCGTTTGGTGGAATTGCTGCGCGGTATTCCTGCCAAAGTGAACCTGATCCCGTTCAACGAATGGCCCGGCGCGCCCTATAAACGTTCAAGCGGTAACCGCATCCACGCCTTTGCCGACATCATCTATAACGCTGGCTACGCCAGCCCGATCCGCACCCCAAGGGGCGAGGATATCATGGCGGCCTGCGGTCAATTGAAATCTGCGACACAAAAGCAGCGCCGCGCTGTGCGTGCAGATTGACCCTTCACAGAATGATTTTGGCGCTGCATTGTGCGGGTTACAATACAGGTCATACCTCAGACGGCTTTGCGATGTCCGCAAGGCCCAACCAAAACCAAGGCGCCACGAAGGCGTCGCGGCCACCCCGATGGGAAGATCGGGAATGGACGTCAGGGCAATAACAATGACATCAACTGACACGGAACTGCCCCTTGAGGCGGAAAAGCGTTCGGCCCGCGATTGGGTGCAAGTGCTGGCGCATTACCGCGAACCTTCGACCTGGCGGTCGGTGTTTGAATTGCTGGCGACCCTTGTGCCGTTTTTGATGTTGTGGGTGCTGGCGTGGCTGTCGCTGTCGATCAGCTATTGGCTGGCGTTCGGATTGGCAGTGTTGAACGGCGCGTTTCTGGTGCGGATATTCGTGATCCAGCATGATTGTGGCCACGCATCCTATTTCACCAACCGCAAGCTGCAAGACTGGGTGGGCCGGTGTCTCGGCGTGTTGACCCTGACGCCTTATGACGTGTGGCGACGCACCCATTCGATCCACCATTCGCATCACGGCAATCTGGACAAACGTGGCATCGGCGATGTGCTGACGCTGACGGTGGAAGAATACCGGGCGCGGTCATGGGTGGGGCGGCTGTTGTATCGCACCTACCGCAATCCGGTCGTTCTGTTTGTGCTTGGCCCCAGCTTTCTGTTTGTGCTGCAAAATCGGCTGCCGTTTGGGTTGATGAATTCGGGGTGGCGCTATTGGACGTCTGCCATGGGCACCAATGCGATGATTGCCATCGTTTTGACGGTGATGATCTGGCTGGGCGGGTTGATGCCGGTGCTGCTGATTTATATCCCGACCACGCTGATAGCGGCGACCATTGGGGTGTGGCTGTTCTATGTGCAACACCAGTTCGAAGAAACCCACTGGGCGCAGGCCGAGGATTGGCAGATGCATGATGCGGCCCTGACCGGCAGCTCGCATTATGTCTTGCCCGCCCCCTTGCGCTGGTTCACAGCCAATATCGGCATCCATCACGTGCATCATCTTTACAGCCGCATCCCGTTTTACCGGCTGACCGAAGTGCTGCGTGACCACCGCGCCTTGGCAGAGTCGCAGCGCCTGACGGTCTTGGAAAGCCTGAAATCAGTGCGGCTGCATTTGTGGGACGAAAAGACCAAACGGTTGATGTCCTTCCGCGAAGCGCGCAAGATCTACGGGGCCGTCTAGGGCTCCTTTGCCGGGCTTGATCGGTTGGCTCGTGTTTATGCGTTTGACGTCCGCATTTGAAGTGTTAGCCCTAAAGGCATGGTTCTAACACTTTGCAACACCGACGCCCGACGGCTGTTTTTGCACCGCCATGCGTTGATCGAGGCCCCGGTTGGTCCGGCGCAAGGTGCGGCTTTGGCCGATCTGATCGCCCGGATCGGCTTTGTGCAGGTTGACAGCATCAACACGGTTGAACGCGCACATCATATGATCTTGTTCAGCCGACGGCAAAGCTATCAGCCCGGCGCGCTGAAACATCTGTTGGAAACCGACCGCCGCCTTTGGGAACACTGGACGCATGACGCGTCGATCTTGCCTGCTGCGACTTTTCCCTATTGGAAACATCGCTTTGCCCGCGACGCCGACCGGCTGCGCGGCAACTGGCAACGCTGGTTTCGCGATGGCTATGACGCACAGTTTGAAACCATCTTGCGCCGGATTCACGATCATGGGCCGGTCACCTGTTCCGACTTTGGTCAGGACGAACCGCGCAGCAAAGGGGGCTGGTGGGATTGGCATCCGTCAAAAACTGCGTTGGAATGGCTGTGGCGCACCGGGCAGTTGGCGATTGCCGGACGGGTAGGGTTTCAAAAGGTCTATGATCTGGCGGAACGGGTGATACCGGATACGCATTTCAGCGCCGATATCTCGCATCAAAACTTGGTGGCTTGGGCCTGCGGATCGGCGCTGGATCATTTGGGATTTGCCACGGCTGCGGAAATCCAGGCCTATTGGCACGCGCTGGACAAAGCCACAGTAACGCGGTGGATCCATGTAGCTGTGCGCGCCGGTGAAGTGATCGAAGTCGCTGTTGAGGGCGCGACGGGGGCGGTGAAAACCGCGTTTACCCGGCCAGACATTACCCAACACATTGCCGAAATTCCCGATACGTTACAAAGGCTTAGGATACTATCCCCCTTTGACCCGGCGCTGCGCGACCGCGCCCGGGCAGAATTTCTGTTTGGCTTTCACTACCGCATCGAAGTTTTTGTTCCCGAAGCCAAACGGCGTTGGGGCTATTACGTCTTTCCAGTTCTGGAAGGCGGCAGGCTGATCGGGCGCATAGATGCCAAGGCCTATAAATCAGAGCGAATTTTGCGCATCAAAGCCTATTGGCCCGAGGCCAGAGTGGCGATGGGTTTGGGCCGCAGGCAGCGGCTGGACGCCGAATTGCAGCGGTTGGCGCAGTTTTCAGGTTGCGACCAAGTCGATTATCTGCCGGGCTGGCTGCGCGACTATCTGCCGCTGTAGGCCACCTTATGGTGCAGGCCAGCCATCAATCGCGGCCATTGCCTCATCAGCGGTTTCAACAAACTGAAACAGCGACAGGTCTTGCGGCGCGATGACACCCGCCTCGGCCAAAGCCTGCCAGTTGATCACGCGATGCCACCACTCGCGGCCAAACAGCAAGAACGGCACCGGCTTCATCCGGCCGGTTTGGATAAGGGTCAGCGATTCAAACATTTCATCCAAAGTGCCAAAGCCGCCCGGAAAAATGCAGATCGCCTTTGCCCGCATCAGAAAGTGCATTTTGCGAATGGCAAAGTAGTGAAAGTTGAAAGACAGCTCTGGCGTGACGTATTCGTTGGGGGCCTGTTCATGCGGCAGCACGATGTTCAGGCCAATGCTTTGGCCCCCCGCCTCGGCGGCACCGCGATTGCCGGCCTCCATCACGCCGGGGCCGCCACCGGTGCAGATGACGTTTTCGCGGCCATCAGATTGCAGGCTGCGCTCGGTCATCAGATGGGCGAACCGGCGGGCTTCGGTGTAATAGCGCGCAAGATCCGCCATCGCCGCACTGTGGGCGCGATCAAGGTGATCCGGATCAGGAATGCGCGCGCCGCCAAACAGCACCACGGTCGAGACGATGCCGCGTTCATCCAGCATCATCTGCGGTTTCAGCAGTTCCAGTTGCAACCGCACCGGGCGCAATTCTTCGCGCGTCATGAAATCGGGGTCGGCAAAAGCCAATCGGTAGGCGGGCGCGCGGGTTTGCGGCGTATCGGGAATGCGCCGGGTGGCGGCCACGTCCTGAGTGCTGTCGCGAAACGGATGCGGGCGGGGATCATCTTTCATCAGGCAGCTTTCGGATTAGGCGGGTTACGGCGGGTTTATCCGGTTGGCGACACTATGGCCAGTCACGAAGCGGGGCGCTGCCGCAATGGCCTGCACCCTTTCGCCCCAAGTATTTTGCCAGGATCAAAGCCAAAGCGGTTGATTGCGCCAAAGGGCCGGGCCGGGTATAGCGGCGCAAAGTTTGGTTTTGGAATGGGGAAACTCTGATGTCCTACGCAGCACTGGAAGCGGTCATTGATGCAGCCTGGGAGGCGCGCGATGCCATCAGCCCCACCACCAAAGGCGACGTGCGTGACGCGATTGAGGCGACGTTGACCGCGCTGGATACCGGCGTTTTGCGGGTGGCGGAAAAGCGCGGCGCCGATTGGCATGTCAATCAATGGGCCAAGAAGGCGGTTTTGCTGTCGTTCCGCCTGAACGACATGGCGGCGATTTCGGGCGGCAATGGCGGATCAACCTGGTGGGACAAAGTGCCGTCCAAATTTGACGGCTGGGGCGACAATCAGTGGCGCGCAGCAGGGTTTCGCGCTGTGCCGGGGTCGATCGTGCGGCGGTCGGCCTATATTGGCCGCGGCGTGGTATTGATGCCGTCGTTTGTGAACATCGGTGCCTATGTCGATGAGGGGTCGATGGTTGATGGCTGGGCCACGGTAGGGTCTTGCGCACAGATCGGCAAGAATGTGCATTTGTCGGGTGGCGTTGGCATTGGGGGCGTGTTGGAACCGATGCAGGCGGGGCCGACGATTATCGAGGACAACTGCTTTATCGGGGCGCGGTCCGAAGTCGTTGAAGGCTGCATAATCCGCGAAGGCAGCGTGTTGGGCATGGGCGTGTTTATCGGCCAATCCACCAAGATCGTTGACCGCGAAACCGGGGCCGTGATGTATGGCGAGGTGCCCGCAGGATCGGTGGTAGTAGCAGGATCAATGCCGTCGAAGAACGGGATCAATCTGTATTGTGCGGTGATCGTCAAAAAGGTCGATGCCAAGACGCGCAGCAAAACCAGCATCAACGAGTTGCTGCGCGATTGATCCGGTGGCTGGCAGCCCGGTCGCCCGGACTGCCAGCAGGGTTCATTGCAGCGCCTGACCTTCGGGCCAGCGGATAAGCTGGTTCAGGGTGACATTTTTGGTCTCACCCGCCGCCATATCAAATTCCCACGCCAGAATGCCGCGTTGGCCTTTGACGTCGGTTTCGGTGGGTGCGGGATCGGCGGTAAAGGTAATTTCCAGATCTTCTTGTTCGGAATAGGGAACCAGATCCAGCAGGCGCACCGGCCACACCTCGGACGTCAGGTTTTCCAGTTTTAGAACGGCGATTTCTTCGATCTGGGTCGAGATGGTCAGGATGCCTCGGTCGGCTTGCGCGGTGTTTGGCATATCGCGGGTCAGCTGCAGGCCGTCGATGGCCCCAAAGGCCAGTTCCGCCTTATCGCCCGCAGCAATCATGGCAAGGTTGGTGCTGCCTTTCAGAGTGCCGTCGCTGAACAGATAGGCCGGGCCGGGCAGAATGATCTCGCCGCTGTCATTGGTAAAGCTGGCCATCAGGAACGCGGTCCGGTCATAGCGCGGTACGGCTTGGGCATAGATTTTCGGGGTCAGCGGCACAGCATCCAGCGCCAGTCGCAGGTTTTCAACGCCCGTGGCGATGTTGACGGCTTTGGGGTAGGTATAGATCACAGTATCACCCTGAAACGAGGTCATCGCCGTGGTGACCGGCGCGGGGGCCATCACCATACCGGGTTCCATCATCGCCTCGGGCACGGCGTCGGCGGTGCCCGCAAGCCGGGTGCGATCATCGCTTTTGGCCATGGCTTCGGGATCGTAAATCTGGCGCCGTTCTGGCCACAGATCTGACGGGCTGGATTGTTCCGATGGCCGCGCGGTGGACAGGGTAAGTGCCACGCCCGCCCAGTCTTCGCCGGAATACTGGCTGACCAGCACACCACGGTTAAGGGTCAGGCTGGCAGGGTCTTGGCGCACCAGCATTACATCATAAATCGGTTGCCAACTGGCCTCATAGACAAAATGCGACACGGTCAGGCGGGTCTCGCCTGCCACCGCCAGATCAACCGCAACTGCCAGTGCCACATAGGAATCGTCGCCTTGCAGCAAGGCGGCCTGGGCGTCTTGCGCCTTGGTCAGCGCTTTTTGTGCTTTATCATAGGTTTTGAATGCAGGGGGCAGTTCGGCTTGGGCCAAAAGGGCGGCTTGGCGCGCAGCCAACACTTCGGCACCGATCATGGCGGCGATGCCTTTCAGGCCGTCGGCGGTGGCGCTGTCACCTTCGGATTTCACGCCGCGCAAATAGCCTGCCTGTGCTTCGGCAGCCTCTACCCGCGCGTTGATGGCGTCGATCACGCCTTGGCTGCTTTGCAGGGTGGCTTCGGCTGCCTCGACGGCCGCTTTCGCCGCTTCCATATCGGGGCCCAAGATGTCATCGCGCGGCGGCAGCCGATCGGTGCGCAGCGAAAACGCCCCCACTGTGGCGGTATCCGACGCCAGCCGGATCAAATCGGGTGCGGTTTCGGCGGGCAGATCGGTGATCAGCAGATCATGCGCGCCCGCAGGCGCGGTAAAGCTGACATCGCGGGTGATTTGCGCTCCTTGGGGATAAATCGTCACCGCGGTGATTTTGCTGGTTGCGAAAATCTGGTCGGCCAAGGCCAAGGTGGGCAAGGCAGGGGCGGGCAACAGAAGGGCCAGAAAAAGCAAGGCTCGCATGAATAACTCCATTTTAATCTGACGCAAAGGTGGCCCGGCTTGGGCAGGCTTGCAAGCCCTGCCCCACTTGTCGGCCATTCTGCGCCCTGCCATGCTGGCGTCAGCTTGAAAGGACACCCTATGCCCGCGCCGCCAACCGTGACGTCGATCCATGCCACCACCGCTTTGCCGCGCGTGGTGCGGGGCATGGGCAGCTACCTGTGGGATGCGACCGGCAAGCAATATATTGACGGATCCGGCGGCCCGGCGGTGTATTGTCTGGGCCATGGCAATGCCGAAGTGAACGCCGCGATCACCGCGCAACTGGGGCAGATCGCGCATGGCTACCGCTATAATTTCACCACCGTCGCGCTGGACGAACTGACCGAGATCATCCGCACCCAAGCCGGGGGCAATCTGCGCGAAATGGTGTTCGTTTCCGGCGGATCCGAGGCGGTGGAAAGCGGTCTGAAAATTGCGCTGCAGTATCAAACCGCAATTGGGCAGAAGTCGCGGCGGGTGTTTATCTCGCGCCAGCGGTCGTGGCATGGCAACACGCTGGGGGCGTTGTCGGTTTCGGGGTTTGCCGAGCGGGTGGCGGCCTATGAAGGCGCATTGATTCCGGGGATAAAACTGTCAGCGGTGAACGCTTATCGCCCGATTGCGGGCGCGTCGGCGGCGACTTTGGCCGAAGTTGCGGCGGCTGAACTGGAAGCCGCAATCGTGCAGGCCGGTCCGCAGACCATTGCCGGGTTCATTTTTGAACCGGTGGGCGGGGCGGCGGGCGGCTGTGTGCCTGCACCGTTGGGCTACGCCGAGCGGGTGCGCGAAATTTGCACGCGCCACGGCGTGTTGATGATCGCGGATGAGGTGATGTGTGGCGCGGGCCGGGTCGGGACATGGCGGGCTTTGGGCGCGGTTGAACCCGATATCATGGCCATCGCCAAAGGCTTGGCCGGGGGCTATATGCCGCTGGGGGCGGCAATTTGCACCACCGCCGTGTGGCAAGCCATTCAAGCCGCCGATGGTGCCTTTGGCACCGGGCATACGTTTACCGGGCATACGGCCTCTTGCGCGGCCGGGGTCGCGGTGCAAAAAATCATCGCGCGCGACGGGCTGCTGGCCCGGGTCGCCGGCAATGAGGCCAGGCTGAAGGCGTGGCTGGCCGATGCTTTGGCGGGGGTTGATGCCGTGGGCGATATTCGCGGGCGCGGGCATTTCATCGGCGTGGAACTGGTGGCTGACCGCGACAGCAAGACGCCGTTTGAGCCGGACCGCAAACTGTTCCTGAAACTGCGCCAGCAGACCCTGCAAAACGGGCTGATCTGTTACCCAGTGGGCGGCAATGTGGACGGGGTTCGCGGCGATATCGTGATCCTTGCCCCGCCCTATAACGCGACGGATGCGGAACTGACCGAGATCGTCGAAAAACTGTCGCTGTCGATCCGGCAGGTTTTGGCGGCAGAAAAACTGGGTTAAGTGAGACGCTGGTCGGGGAAAAATTTTCTTGTTTATAATCAATAATTTAATAATATCTCCTGTTCCATTTGGAACAACCCCTTGCCGATCACAAAGGCTTGAGCGGGACCGTGGATGGTTTTTGCCTTCATCAGTGTTAATTCTGGATCACACCACTTAAACGCACTTAGAAATGGATGAACGCGATGCAACACGTAGTTAAATTTTTGGCGGTCGTGGCCGTTGGTCTGACATGTGTCGGCTCTGGCCCGCTGTTGGCGGCTGGCACCGAAGATACTGCGGTCGATACGCCCGCAGGAATGTCGGCCTATGATGCGGCCAAAGAGGCGATCTATTTGAAAGACTATGCGACGGCAAAACCGATTTTGGTGCAGTTGACGCTAGACGAGCCGGGCAATGCCGATGCATGGAACCTGCTCGGGTTCTCCAACCGCAAGATGGGGATCATGGACGCCGCCGCGGTGGCCTATGAAACGGCGCTGAAGCTGAACCCCAAACATCTGGGGGCGCTGGAATATCAGGGCGAGATGTATATCGAAACCGGCTTGATTGACAAAGCCACTGCCAATCTTGCAGCGTTAAAATCGCTGTGCGGCGATTGCGAAGAGTATAACGACCTTGCCAAGGCTTTGGGCGCGGCAAGTTAAGCGGTCAACCCGACCGATCTTTCCGGTGTTGTTTAGGCAAAAGGTTATTGATCAAGACTTGCGCCCCGGCTTGCGCCGGGGCTGCAACGTGCTTGATCAGCCTTTTTTCAAACAGCGGCTGGCCAGCAGTTCCGCAATCTGCACCGCGTTCAGCGCCGCCCCTTTGCGCAGATTATCAGACACGCACCACAAGTTGATGCCGTTATCAATCGTGCTGTCTTGCCGAATGCGGCTGATGTAGACCGCATAGTCGCCGACGCAATCTATCGGCGTGATATAGCCGCCAGGCTCGCGCTTATCTATCACCATGATGCCGGGGGATTCGCGCAAGATATCGCGGGCCTCGTGTTCATCCAGAAAGTCTTCGAATTCGATATTGATCGATTCCGAATGGCCGACAAACACCGGCACGCGGACGCAGGTTGCCGTGATCTTGATGGCCTTATCCAAAATCTTTTTGGTCTCGGCGACCATTTTCCATTCTTCTTTGGTCGAGCCGTCATCAAGGAAAACGTCGATATGCGGGATCACGTTGAAGGCGATCTGCTTGGGGAATTTTGAGGGCGCAACCTCTTGGCCATGCACAAAAATGCCCTTGGTCTGATCCCACAGCTCGTCAATACCCTCTTTGCCCGCACCCGAAACCGATTGATACGTAGACACCACCACCCGCTTGATGCGCGCGCGATCATGCAGCGGCTTTAGCGCCACCACCATTTGCGCGGTGGAACAGTTCGGATTGGCAATGATCATCTTGTTTTTATACTGGGTGATCGCGTCGGGATTCACCTCGGGCACAATCAGCGGGATCGCCGGATCATAGCGATACAGCGACGAATTATCGATCACCACGCAGCCCGCCGCCGCCGCCTTGGGGGCGTAGATTTTGGTGGCATCCGACCCCACGGCGAACAAAGCGATGTCCCAGCCGGTGAAATCAAAGGTATCCAGGTCTTTAGTCTTCAGGGTTTTATCACCAAAGCTGATCTCGGTGCCCAGCGATTTGCGCGATGCCAAAGCGGCAATCTCGTCCACCGGAAAGCTGCGCTCGGCAAGAATGTTCAGCATTTCGCGGCCCACGTTACCGGTGGCACCCGCGACGACAACCCTATAGCCCATCGGGCGTCTCCTGTTTTGCATCAATGACCATCAAAGACGCCGCCTGTTACCGCATGGGGCGGCAAGGGGAAAGCGGATTCGATCATTCACTTGGCCGGGTTAATCAGTGCGATCTTTTGACAGCAGATAAATCGCAAGGCCCGCCGCGATCAAGACGGCATAAAACAAAAACACCGCCGCAAACGGCGCAATCGGGGCGGCATCACTGGCATAGGCGGCGTGAATACGGCCCGTCACCAACTGCATCAACCCGGCAGACCCGATGCCAAAAAGATTGATCAGCGTCACGCCGCGCCCAACCAGATAGGGAGGCAGAAACGCGCGGCCATGCGCCATCACCATCGGAAACGATGCGCCGAAAAAGCCGATGGCGGCCAGCAAGGCGATGGGCAGCCAAGACGGGTTCGCTGCATTGACATAAAGCGCCGCCATGCAGACCAACACAACGGCATTTCCGCCAAAAATCAACCACTTGCGGGTTCCAAGGATGCGGTCCAGCGGGCCATAGGCAAAGTTGCCCGCCACCATTGCCAAGCCCATGATCAAGGTGATCTGGCCAATTCGCGCGGCATCTGCGCCAAAGCCGGTCGCAAAATACGGCCCAACCCACAGCCCGCGCAACCCCGCCGCCGGGGCATAGCAAGCCGCCATCATCAGCAGTATCGGCCACAGCGCCGGCATTTTCAGAAGATCAAGCAAAGACCCCTGACTGGGGCCAGACGCGCGCGCGGGATCGCGCACCAGCGCCAGAATGGCCAAAGCAACCGCCAAGGTGATCGCAGCCAACCCCCACACCGCCGCCCGCCAACCTACGGCCTCTACCACCGCTGACAACGGCAGCGATGACGCGATATTTCCCAACGATCCGATGCCCACGGTGATCCCCGCCAGCGTGCCAAACACCGCCGCCGAATAGGTGCGCGCAAAGATGTAATAGGCGGCCATTAACACCGGCGCACAGCCGATCCCGATCAACACCATCGCCAGTTTGATCTGGCCGCTGCCTGTGGCGGTGGCAAAAACCCCGGCCCCGACCGCGGCCACGACCAACAGCGCCGCCGTGGTCAGGCGCGGCCCGATCCGGTCAAGCGCCCAACCAACTGGCAACTGCATCAGCGCAAAACTAAGAAACCAATAGCCTGACGCCTGCGCCAAAGCCTGCGGCGTGGCCCCCAGATCGCTGCCCAAAACCGGGGTCAGAACCGCCAGAAACGCCCGATAAAACTGGCTTAGAATATAGGCGACAAACAAGGCAGCGATTCCGGGGCGCATGGGGTCAGGCCGGTTGCACGGCAAGCGGGCGCTCTTTTATTGGCAGATGCACGATGGCCGAAAACGCGCCAACGCCGATGCCGACCCACCAGACCACGGTGTAGCCGCCAGTCAGATCATACATCCGCCCCCCCAGCCAAACCCCCAGAAACGAGCCCAACTGATGGCTTAGAAATACAAACCCATACAGCGTGCCCATATACCGCAGCCCATAAATATGCGCGACCAACCCCGATGTCAGCGGCACGGTCGCAAGCCACAGCGACCCCATGGCGACTGAAAACAGCAAAACGGTCATCGGCGTCATTGGTATCAGGATGAACAACGTCGCGATGATGGTTCGGGCGGTGTAAATGCCTGCCAGCAGATATTTCTTGGAATAGCGATTGCCCAACCACCCCGCAGTAATTGACCCGGCGATATTGGCCAACCCGATCAGCGATATCGCCACCGCCCCCAAAATTGGCGTCGTGGTAATGCCAAGGGAAGCCAGCAGACTGGCGGGATCAATGGCGCGGCAGGCCTCGGCAACAAAGGCGGGAAAATGCGCGGTAAGGAACGCCAGTTGATACCCGCACGAAAAAAATCCCAAGAAAATCAATATGTAAGATGGATCTTTGAAGGCGCGCAGCAAAACCGTGCCCAGCGATTCTTCCAGCTCTTGTTTGGTGGCAGTGACAGGGCTGCGCAGAAACGGCAGCGCAAACAGCGAACACAAGATCATGGCGGCAAAGATCAAAAACACCGTTTGCCACGGAAAGGATTGCAACAAAAACGCCGCCAGCGGTGCGCCAAAAACCTGACCCGCCGAACCGGCAGCGGTGGCGATGCCCAAGGCGATGCTGCGGTTTTGCGGGCTGGCCGCGCGGCCCACGATGGCAAGAATCACGCCAAAACCGGTGCCCGCAATGCCAAAGCCGACCAGTATTTCCAGAAATTGATGCTGACCGGGGGTGACGGCAAAACTGGACAAAACCAACCCCGCCGCATAAAGCAGCGCCCCGGCGATGATGGCTTTGCGGTCACCAAACCGTTCGGCCACGGCGCCAAACAGCGGCTGACCAATACCCCAAGCCAGATTCTGTATCGCAATCGCCAGCGAAAAATCGGATCGCAGCCAGCCGAACTCGGACGCGATCGGAATTTGGAACACCCCAAAACTGGCACGGATCGAAAACCCCAGCATCAGGATAAAACACCCGGCGATCAGAACCGGTGTAAACAAGGGGGATTTGATCATGGTGGCATCCTTTGTGCGGCGCAACCTGAACCTGCAGGGGGCAAGAGTAAACCAGTATTTTGTCACCATACAAGTTGCCAAAACCCGGGCTGGGGGCCTGTTATTGGCTTGATTTGCCCGATATGCTGTCAAAAAGGCTGTTGGGAGAGACACGGATGACACAGTGGTGGCGCGGATCGGTGACCTATCAGGTGTATCCGCGGTCGTTTCAGGACGATAGTGGCGACGGCATCGGCGATCTGGCCGGGATCACCCGGCGGCTGGACCATATTGCGGCTTTGGGGGTGCAGGCGGTGTGGCTGTCGCCGATCTTTACCTCGCCGATGTTGGACATGGGCTATGATGTGTCGGATTACACCAATGTGGACCCGACTTTTGGCACCTTGGCGGATTTTGATGCTTTGGTGGCGCGGGCGCATGCACTGGGTCTGAAGGTGATCATTGATCAGGTGCTGTCGCATTGTTCGGATCAACATCCGTTTTTCAAGATCAGCCGTGCCAGCCGCGACAATCCGAAATCAGACTGGTTTGTTTGGGCCGATCCGCGCCCCGATGGCACGCCGCCCAACAATTGGCTGTCGGTGTTTGGCGGGTCTACCTGGGCGTGGGACGCGCGGCGCAAACAGTATTATCTGCATAATTTTCTGGTGCAGCAGCCGGACTGGAACTTTCACAATCCCGATGTGCAAGACTGGATGATTGAAAACATGCGGTTCTGGCTGGATCGCGGCGTCGATGGCTTTCGCTTTGATACGGTCAATTACTTTTTCCATGATCAAATGCTGCGCGACAATGCCGCCGATTTTCGCGTCAAACCAGTGGCCGAGGCGAACCCGTATGGCATGCAGTATCATCTGTTTTCCAAAAATCAGCCAGAAAATCTGGGCTGGATGGAACGCATCCGCCACCTGCTGAACAGCTATGATAACCGCGCATCGGTGGGCGAGATGGGCGAAAACCATCACGCCATCCGGATGATGGGCGACTACACGGCGCCTGGTCGGCTGCACCAATGCTATTCGTTCGAGTTGATGGGCTATGACTATTCCGCGGCGTTCTTTCGTGGAAAGTTGGAAGAGTTCTTCAAGGGTGCCCCGGATGGCTGGCCGATGTGGGCGTTTTCCAACCATGATGTTGTGCGTCATGTCAGCCGCTGGGCTAAACATGGGGTGTCGCACGATGCTTTGGCGCGGCAGGCGGGGGCGCTGTTGCTGTCATTTGAAGGGTCGATCTGTCTGTGGCAAGGCGAAGAACTGGGCCAGACCGATACCGAGCTGGCGTTTGAAGAACTGACCGATCCGCAAGGCATTGTGTTCTGGCCCGAACCGATTGGCCGCGACAACACCCGCACGCCGATGGTGTGGGATGGCTCGCCGCAAGGCGGATTTACCACTGGCACGCCGTGGCTGCCGGTGAAAGCGCCGCAATTGGCGCGCAATGTGGCGTCGCAAACCGGCGTGGCTGGATCGGTTTTGGAAAGCTACCGCGACATGATCGCATATCGCCGCGCAACCGAGCCACTGCTGACCGGCCGCACCCGGTTTTTCGACTTGCCAGAACCGGTTTTGGGCTTCCTGCGCGGCGATGGGCTGCTGTGCCTGTTCAATTTGTCACCAAATCCGGTTACCGTGACGGTTTCGGGGGTATTCGCGCTGGTCGGCCCGTCCCAAGCGGCACAAGTGCTGGCCGGGAAGATCGACCTTGGCGGTAACGGCTTTGCGTTTTTGACGGTGACGGATGGGGCTACAGTGACTGCGTAACGGGGTGGCGCGAAGATTATTCGGCGAATAATGTTCCGCAACCAACCGTTTATCGTAGTTTCCAATGCACCCCGGCGGCAGGAATTGTCGCCCCGCCCCATTCAACCGGCACGGCGTTGTAGTTGAACATAAACCGATGCGTCGCGGTATCGCGAAGGCGCAAACCTTCGGGCAGCGGATCGGTTTCAAGGCCGATCTCGTGACAGATGCTGGTTAATATCCGTGTGAACGCCGCTTCATCCGGCCAGCCCGCCAGATAATGCAGCCCGTTTGCCCGGATCAACGCGGGCCAGCCGTCGGCAGTGGCTTCGACGATTTTCGCCGTCGTTTCCATCTTTTCGCGCCAATGCAAAAAATTTCCACCCAGCGCCAACGGCACCGGCACGTCAGGTGGCAGGCTTTCGACGCGGGCTATTGTGGCGGTCAGGCCGGGCAAATTGGGCGGCAATGGCACGGGCGTCGAAAATTCGGCGGTTTTGGCGTTTGTGCGCGGTCCGATCAACGATACTCCTTTGTGCACTGCCAAGGCGCGCAAAAACGCATCGGACAGTGTCGCCACTCCGGGGGCCAAAACCAGTTTATAACCCGCCAAATCCGCGGTATCGGGCGGCAGAATATCAACGTTCAGCCCAAGGCGGCGCAAGGATTTATAGGTTTCAAACACCAGCCGGAAATAACTGAAATCGCGGCCCTGAGGTTGCGTCTCCCACGCCCATGCGGACGCGTAATCGAACACCAACGCCACGTCGGACGGGCAGGCTTCGACATCTGGCATTGCCGCCAGTTCGGTGGCCACAAGGGCTGCCTCTTCAAACGCTTGGGCGGGGGCGGAATCGGGGCGCAGCAGGCCCGCGTGCATTTGTTCTTGCCCAAACGGAGCCTGACGCCAGCGGAAATAACACACCGCTTCGGCACCATGGGCAAAAGCCTCCCACGCCCAAAGCCGGGCCATGCCGGGCAGCGGATCGGGGTTCCACGGCGCCCAATTTACCGGGCCGGGCTGTTGCTCCATGATCCACCAGCGGCCCCGACCAACGGCGCGATACAGATCGTGGTGGAAGGCCTGAAAATCCGGATCGCCCTGCCGCACAAAACGGCTCCTGTGCTCTGGCGTGGCAGGCAGACGGTCGGATAAAAACCCAAGCGGATAGCTGTCCCACGAGGCGATATCCAAATCAGCGCCAGTCGCAAAGTGATCGAAATCAGTGATTTGGCCCATATAGTTATGGGCAATGGGATAGCTGCTGTGTTTGCGGATGATGTCGGTTTGCAGGCGGTTGAAACTGACCACCTCATCCGAGGCGAAACGGCGATGCGCCATGACATGGGCTGGATTTGCCTCGGTCACCGTCAAATTCGGCAAAGCGATGTCGTCAAAAGCCGCGTAATCCATCGACCAAAACACATTGCCCCAGGCGCGGTTTAGCGCATCCGGCGACTGATAGCGCTGCGCAAGCCAATCCCGGAAGGCCACCGTCGCAGCCGCAGAATACGACAGTGTTGTGTCGTGGCAGGCATATTCATTGTCGGTTTGCCACGCCGCCACATGCGGGTTTTGGCCATAGCGCAACGCCATTGCCGTGGTGATTTTCGCACATTCGGCGCGATAGGGACGGTGACTAAAACAATAGTGCCGCCGCGAGCCAAACCCGCGCGGTTTGCCATCGCGGTCCAGCGCCAACATGTCAGGATGCTTGGTCAGCATCCAGCGCGGCGGGGTGGCGGTGGGCGTGCCAAGCACAACTTTCAGGCCCGCATTCCCCAGCGTCTCAATGGCGCGGTCCAGCCAATCCCAATCGTAGGTGCCCGGCGTGGGTTCCATCCGGCCCCAGGCAAATTCGCCGATCCGCACCCAGGTCAGGCCAAGTGCTGCCATTCTGGCAGCGTCAATGGCCCATTGAGATTCGGCCCAATGTTCGGGATAATAGCAGACGCCAAGGCTTCGTTTCATAATGTGACCTGATGTTCATATTGACCAGTGGCGATATCGGGCATCGCCAAAGTTTTACCAGCATTTGGATGGGCAACACGCGCGGCTTCGTCCATGCCTTCAAGCGCCGTGGTGCAAAACAGCGTCGCATGACCCAAGCCACCGAAGGCCGGACACGACGTATGCGGCGCATCAAATAGCACCTGTTGGATAAACTGACCATCGGGCGCATAGCCGGCAACACGGGCAGCCCCCCATTGCGCCAACCACATGATCCCCGTGGAATCAATCACCGCCCCATCGGGGTTCAGCCCTTGAGTTGTCAAATCCAGAAAGATTTCCGGGGCGGCATTTGGCCAACCATCGGCATCCAGCGTCACCCGCATCACGCAGCCGGTGGTGGTATCGCTAAAATGAGCAAACCTGCCATCGGGGGGAAAGCAAATAGAGTTCGGGATGGTCAGACCGTTGAAAAGACGGCGAAGTTCACCTTTGTAATACCGATAAATCGCCCCGGCCCCCGGCGCGTGAGTTTTGCCCATCGTGCCGATCCAGAACCCGCCCAACGGATCGGCGCGGCCATCGTTCGACCGGGTTTCCGGCATGTCTGATTCAAGCGCACAAACCACGGATTGCGCGCCCGAACGCAGATCGAACCGGATCAACGCAGTTTCGCTGGCAATCAACAGCGTGTCACGATCAACCCAGCCAGCGGCCGAGACAAGGCTGTCGAACAGCCATTCCTGCGGGCCCAACACAGATTGTGTCAGCAGTTTCTTGCCCAGAATATCAAACCAGAACAATTGTTCACGAATGGGATGCCACAGCGGACCTTCGCCCAATTCGCAACGGCGCTGATCAAAAATCATTGGATTGCCAGATCATAAGCCGCAACAATAGCCCGGGCGCGGCCCGCAACTTCGACAACCGACAGGCCGGGCGTATAAAGCGCAGTGCCGATGCCAAAGCCATTTGCACCTGCCGCAATCCATTGGCCAAAATTGGCGACCCCGGCACCACCCACCGCATAAACCTGCGTGTCGCGCGGCAGCACGGCGCGGATGGCCTTCAATCCTTCCGGTCCAACCAGATTGGCGGGAAAGATTTTCAGCCCGTCTGCGCCTGCCGCAAGGGCGGCAAAACATTCGGTCGGCGTCATCACACCGGGCCAGCTTTGCAAACCTGCAGCTTTGGTTGCCGCAATAACAGCGGGGTCACAATTGGGCGACACGATCAGCGATCCCCCCGCCGCAGCCACATCTTGCACCGCCTGAACCGTCAACACCGTGCCTGCGCCGACTTGAACATCCCGCCCAAAGGCCTGCGCCATGGCCGCGATAGACAGCAACGGGTCGGGTGAATTCAGCGGCACTTCAATCCGGGTGATGCCCGCCTCAATCAGGGCGCGGGCGGTGGCAACAGCTTCATTCGGAGGGATGCCGCGCAGGATTGCGATCAGGTTGCGGGTCATTCGGCGGCCTTTTGAAATACGCCCCGCGCGGTGGCAAGGCCGGAAAGGGTGCAGGCGGTGGCGTCAAGTTGATCGGCGATCAGGCCTTGAGATGCCAAAGCCCGGGCATAATTTGCCGAAAGCGCAGGCGATCCAACCAGAACAACCGCCTGCCCCAGCCAATAGGGTTTGGCCGCTGCCAACTCGATGCCGATCAACAATCCCGACAAGCGCGCCCGCGATGCCCCCGACGCCAACCCGGCGATCAGCCCTTCGGCCCGCAATGTGAACAGTCGTGCGGCAATTTTTTCGGGCTGCGACAGTGCATCCGCCACGCCTTGATCAAAGGCAGTCTCTTGCCAGCCGCCCTCGGCCATGCCGTGACGCAGCACCGAATGATCAGACAGCAGGGCAAACAACTCTCCCGTCAGAAAGGTTTGAAAGCTGACAACCTCGCCCGCCGAGATATGCACCCATTTGGAATGCGTGCCGGGCAGGCAGATCACGCCGTCAAACCCTGTCAGCAAGGCCAGCGCCCCGGCGATCTGGGTTTCTTCGCCGCGCATCACGTCGGCAGGTGAAATTTGCTTTAACCCGGGCGCGATCATCATTTGCAGGCGGTTGTCTTGGGTGGGCACCATCACAAGGGCGCCGGGGGCAACCGGGGTGCAGGGCGTCGCGCGATACGGAGCCTCAAACCACCCCTGACGGCTGCCGACCATGCCGCAGGCAATCACCGGCGTCTGAGCAGCTCCCAGCCATGGCGCGATCAGGCGCAACAAAGCCGGTTCAAATTCGGCGCGCGACAGTTTACCCATGCCTTCGGTTGACGTGGCATGCGCCAGAACGCCTTCTGGCCCCATCGCCCAAGCCCGCAGGTTCGAGGTGCCCCAATCAACAGCAATCCAGCCTATGTTTGAATTGCCCACAGTCATCCTGTCACCACAACGCCGCCATCAATCACCATCGCCTGACCCGTCATCATTTTTGACGTCGTCGAGGCCAGAAACAACACACCGCCCAACACGTCAACCGGCGCAAGCGTGTCTTTCAGGCATTGCCGGTCCAGATGCGCCGCCAACCCTTCGGGGGTGACCCAAAGATCTTTTTGCTTTTGCGTCAACACCCAGCCGGGGGCAAGCGCATTCACCCGGATGCGGTCGGGCCCAAATTCGCGCGCCAAAGTGCGGGTCATACCGTTGATGCCGGAATTGGCGGTGGTGTAAACCGGATACCCCGCCGCGCCAAACATATAGCTGATCGAGGTAAAGTTGATGATCGATCCACCGCCCGCCGCCTGCATACCGGGGATGACGGCTTGGGCCGCAAAGAAATAAGCTTTCAGATTGATCGCAATGGACCAATCCCAGAACGCCTCATCGGTTTTCAGGGTTTCATGGCGTTGATCATTGGCGGCATTGTTCACCAGCACGGTGATCGGGCCATGCGCGGTAGCGGCAGCTGCGATGGTGGCTTGCAGGGCGGTGACATCGGTGATGTCGCAAGGCAAAAACAGTGGACGGTTGCCGGTTAACACCTGCATTTCGTCACAAAAAGCAGTCGCATCAGAGCGTTGGCAAAACGCAACCCTGGCGCCCTGTCGCAAAAAGCCCTCGGTCAAGGCGGCCCCGATGCCGGCGCCACCACCGGTGATAAAGACCGATGCACCATTTAGATCGGGATAGGTTGGCTGGTTATTCATGGACGTGTCCCTGGGGATAAGACCAAGGATTTTCAGAATATCCTTGGGAAAAATCTTCTGAAGATTTTTGGGCTTGTGGCATCAATGGCTTTCCCGTGTGACCAACCGGGTGTCTTTGCCGACCAGAAAATCAAGGTCTGCGCCTTGGTGGGCTTGCAAAACATGGTCGACGTAAAGTTGGGCATAGCCACGCGTGTAATGCGGCGGGTCAGGACGCCATTGTGCGCGGCGGGCGTCAAGTTCGGCTTGATCAACCAGCAATTCCAGAATGCCGTGTTTGGCCGAGATCTTGATGCGGTCACCGGTTTTCACCAGCGCCAAAGTGCCGCCTGCCTGCGCTTCGGGCGAGACATGCAAGATAACCGTTCCGTAAGCGGTGCCAGACATCCGGGCATCTGACACCCTGATCATGTCGCGCACGCCGTGTTGCACCAGTGCCGCCGGGATCGGCATATTGCCAACCTCGGGCATGCCCGGATAGCCCTTTGGACCACAGCCTTTCAGCACAAGGATCGTATCGGCGGTGACAGGCAAATCCATGCGGTCAATATTGGCTTTCATGTCTTCGATATTTTCGAACACATAAGCGGCGCCTTCGTGTTCCAACAAGGCGGGGGTGGCGGCGGATGGTTTGATAATCGCGCCGTTGGGGGCCAGATTGCCCTTCAGCACGCGAATACCGGCGGCGGGTTTGACCGGATCGTTGAACGGGCGGATGACATCGGTGTTGAAGCATTCCGCACCGTCGTAATAGGTGGAAATGTCTTTGCCCATAACGGTTTGCGCAGGCCGCAGGTGGTGGCGCAGTTCTTTCAGAACGGCCGGCACGCCGCCCGCATAGGCGAAATCTTCCATCAGGTATTTGCCTGATGGCATGCAGTTCACCAACAAGGGGATATCGGAACCAAGTTCGAAATCCTTCAGATCAAGATCAACGCCAACACGGCCCGCCAGCGCCAACAGATGCACCACGGCATTGGTGGACCCGCCGACGGCGGCGTTGGCCAGAATGGCGTTTTCGAACGCCGCGCGGGTTAAAATCTGGCTGGGGCGCAGGTCTTCTTCGACCATCTCAACAATGCGGCGGCCCGTGTGATGCGCCAGCGCCATGCGGCGGGCATCTAAGGCGGGCAGGGCGGCGTTGGTGGGCAGCGACATTCCCATGGCCTCGACTATCGAGGCCATGGTCGACGCGGTGCCCATAGTCATACACACGCCTTTCGACCGCGACATACCAGATTCGGCGGCCATGAAGTCTTTCAGTGT
>JANPLZ010000095.1:0-26301 GCA_031422555.1 Cypionkella sp.
GCTGTTTGCGTTCTTGTCGATGTTCCGCCGCCCCCTGATGTATTTCGCCCGCCGCGCGATGGGCCTGCCGGTGCAAGACCCACGATTTCCGCAAAAATGATCCGGGTGGTGCGGAAATGATCCGAGTTTTGCAGAAATGACGGCGCCGCTGGTCGCGGGGCTGTTGTGGCTGGTGGTGGCCAATGTGATCGGGATGCTGCCCAGCCGCGATAAACACTGGCGCAACGCCTATATCCTGATCGCGGTCGGTGTGCCGATATTGGTGTGGGTGGTTTATCAGAACGGCGTATTATGGGCGCTGGTTTTGCTGGTCGCCGCAGGATCGGTGCTGCGCTGGCCGGTGGTTTATGCGTGGCGCTGGGTAAAGGCGCGGCTGGGGTAAGGGGCCCTGCCAAGCGGTTGGCTTTGCGCCCCGGACTTGATCCGGGGCCTCGTTATCGGTCAGCGCAAGGCCCCGGATCACGTCCGGGGCGGGTGCGGTCTTGTGGCCCCCTCTTGCCCCCCATCCTTCCACAAGCTACCAACCCTGCATGATGCAACTCCCCACCCCTCGCGGCACGCTTACCCCCTATCGCCCGCTGGCCGACCTTACGTGGCTGCGCGTTGGTGGCCCGGCGGAGTGGCTGTTTCAGCCTGCAGATGAGGCCGATCTGTGCGATTTTCTGCGCGCCCTTGGCCCAAAAACACCTGTTTTCCCCATCGGTGTCGGTTCCAACCTGATCGTGCGGGATGGCGGTATTCGGGGGGTCGTCATCCGGCTGGGGCGGGGGTTTAACGCAATCACCATCAACGGCTCCACCGTAACCGCGGGCGCTGCGGCCCTTGATGCGCATGTGGCACGCACGGCGGCCGAGGCGGGGTTGGATCTGACCTTTTTGCGCACCATCCCGGGGACTGTTGGCGGGGCGGTGCGGATGAACGCGGGCTGCTACGGGTCTTATGTGGCCGATCATCTGGTTTCGGTGCGCTGCGTGCGGCGCAGCGGCGCGGTGGTTGACATCGCAGCCGCCGATCTGGCGCTGGCCTACCGTCAAAGCACCCTGCCCGAAGGCGCGATCATCCTTAGCGCCACATTTGACGCCCAATCCGGCGATCCGGCGCAGCTTGCGGCGCGGATGGCCGACCAAATCGCCAAGCGGGATGCGTCCCAGCCAACCAAAGACCGGTCTGCCGGATCAACCTTTCGCAATCCGGTTGGCCATTCGTCTACCGGGCGCGCAGATGACAACCACGCGTTAAAAGCGTGGAAAGTCATTGATGACGCCGGTTTGCGCGGGGCAAAACTGGGGGGCGCACAAATGTCGCCGATGCATCCGAACTTTTTGATCAACATCGGGGGGGCAACCGCCGCCGATCTGGAAGATTTAGGCGATCTGGTGCGAAAAAAGGTTTTCCAACACAGCGGTATCGCGTTAGAGTGGGAAATCATGCGGGTCGGGATACGGGCCGCTGACAAGACAGAATAAAAAATATCACAGGCCAACAAAGGCTTGGATGAGGCAGTGAATGGCGGGCGGCTTAACAAAAGCGGCTTCCACAGTGGCGGTGTTGATGGGTGGGCGTTCCGCAGAGCGGGAGGTGTCGCTGGTCAGCGGGCGTGAATGCGCGGCGGCATTGCGGCAAGCAGGGTACTTGGTGGTTGAGGTCGATTGTGGCCCCGACCTGTGCGTGCGCCTGTCCGAAATCAACCCCGATGTGTGTTTCAACGCCTTGCATGGCCGCTGGGGCGAAGATGGCTGCGTGCAGGGTCTGCTGGAATGGATGGGCATTGCCTACACACATTCGGGCGTGCTGGCGTCAGCGCTTGCGATGGATAAGGCGCGGGCGAAAGACGTGTTCGCGGCCCACGGCCTGCCGATTGTGCAATCGGTTCTGGTGCCGCGTGAAGCGGTGGCCGAGGGTCATGTCCTGCCGCCGCCCTATGTGGTGAAACCCAATAACGAAGGCAGTTCGGTTGGCGTCTACATCGTGCATCCCGGCAGCAACGCGCCGCGGTTGGCGCAGACCATGCCCGATCAGGTGATGGTCGAGGCCTATGCGCCGGGGCGCGAGATGACGACCACGGTGATGGGGGATCGCGCGTTGTGCGTGACCGATATCATCACCGATGGCTGGTATGATTTTGACGCCAAGTATAAAACCGGCGGATCGCGGCATGTGCTGCCCGCCGCTGTTCCGCAAGACATCACCGATGCCTGTCTGGACTATGCTTTGCGCGCGCACCGGGTTCTGGGCTGCCGGGGTGTCAGCCGCACCGATTTTCGCTGGGATGACAGCCGCGGTCTGGCCGGGTTGATCTTGCTGGAAACCAACACGCAGCCCGGCATGACGCCAACATCGCTGGCCCCCGAACAAGCCGCGTTTTGCGGGATCACATTCCCGGAACTGTGCGACTGGATGGTAAAGGACGCCTCATGCAATCGCTAGGCCGCCCCCTAACCCGCCCCATCACGGCGTCGCGCGCGGTCCCCCCGTCGCGCCGCGATCCGGCCCCGTCGCGCTGGGCCTACCGGATGCAAAGGCTGTGGTTGACACCGCTGTTTCGGGTGTTGTTTCGCGTAGGGCTACCGCTGGCCTGCATCGCTGCCGTGGCGACTTTGGTGTTTTATGACGCCGGACGCCGTGATGCCATCGTGCAGACTGCCCGTGATTTGCAGGCGCAGTTTCAGGCGCGGCCCGAATTTCGGGTAAGTCTACTGTCGATTGACGGCGCGTCGCCCGATCTGGCCGACGCGGTGCGCAGCAAACTGGCGCTGCGCCTGCCGCAATCGTCGTTCGACCTTGATCTTGACGCGCTGCGGATGGCGGCGGAAGAGCTGGACGCCGTGGCCTCGGCTGAGTTGCGGGTGCGCTCGGGTGGGGTGCTGCAAGTGCTGCTGACCGAACGCGAACCGGCGCTGATCTGGCGGCTGGGTGACCGGCTGGAGTTGCTGGATATCTCTGGTCACCGGGTTGCCGGGTTGGCGGCGCGCGGGGACCGCGCCGATCTGCCACTGATTTTGGGCACCGGCGCGAATTCTGCCGCCCCCGAGGCGCTGGCCCTGCTAGAGGCCGCGGCCCCGCTGATGCCCCGCCTGCGCGGACTTGTGCGCATGGGAGAGCGGCGCTGGGACATCGTTTTGGACCGCGATCAGCGCATACTGCTGCCCGCCCGGAACCCGATTGCCGCACTGAACCGCCTGTTGGCGCTGGACCGGGCCGAAAACCTGTTGGCGCGCGATGTTTTATCCATTGACCTTAGAAATGATCAGCGCCCGGCGCTGCGTCTGGCCCCGTTCGCGTTGAACGAGGCGCGGCGCAACGCCGGGCTGATACCGATTACGGAGAATGACCTATGACCGATCTGTACCAATCCCAGCGTGCCATGCGCAACATGCGGCGCGCCGCGATGCAGCGGGGCGTGGTGGCGATTTTGGATGTGGGAACATCGAAAATCGCCTGTCTGGTGCTGCGTTTTGACGGTGCCGATGTGGTGCGCGACGGGGATTCAGTCGGGCCGATGGCGGGTCAATCCAGTTTCAAGGTCATCGGAGCTGCAACCACGCGGTCGCGCGGCGTGCGCTTTGGCGAAATCGCGGTGATGAATGAGACCGAACGCGCCATTCGCACCGCCGTTCAGGCTGCGCAGAAAATGGCAAATGTGCGGGTCGATCATGTGATCGCGTGCTTTTCGGGGGCGGAACCGCGCAGCTACGGTTTGGCGGGCGAATGGGAGTTGCAAGACAGCGTAGTCACCGAGCAAGACGTCGCCCGCGTGCTGGCCGCCTGCGATGTGCCCGATATCGGCGAGGGGCGCGAGGTGATGCACGCGCAGCCGGTAAACTTTGCGCTGGATCATCGCACGGGCTTGGGCGATCCGCGCGGCCAGATCGGCAACCGTCTGGCCTGCGACATGCACCTTTTGTCGGTCGATGCGGCGGTGGTGCAGAACCTTTTGTATTGCATCAAACGCTGCGATCTGGATTTGGCGGGGATCGCGTCTTCGGCCTATGTCTCGGGGATTTCGTCGCTGGTCGAGGATGAGCAGGAACTGGGGGCGGCCTGCATTGATATGGGCGGCGGGGCCACTGGCATTTCGATCTTTATGAAAAAGCACATGATCTATGCCGATTGCGTGCGCATGGGTGGCGATCATGTGACGTCCGATATCTCGAAGGGGTTGCAAGTGCCGCTAGCGGTGGCCGAACGGATCAAGACCAAACATGGCGGCGTGCATGCCACCGGGATGGATGACCGCGAGATGATCGAAATGGGCGGTGATTCCGGCGATTGGGAAAAAGACCGCCGCCAGATCAGCCGCACCGAGTTGATCGGCATCATGCGGCCGCGCGTGGAGGAAGTGCTGGAAGACGTGCGCCAAAGGCTGGACGCAGCGGGCTTTGACAGCCTGCCCAGCCAGCAGATCGTGCTGACCGGCGGGGCCAGCCAGATTCCGGGGCTGGATGGTTTGGCCAGCCGCATCCTGGGCCAACGGGTGCGGATGGGGCGGCCATTGCGGGTGCAGGGCCTGCCACAGGCCGCCACCGGGCCTGCGTTTTCATCCGCCGTGGGCCTGTGTCTGTTTGCCGCACATCCGCAAGATGAGTGGTGGGATTTCGACATCCCGTCCGAACGTTACCCGGCGCGGTCGCTGAAACGGGCGATGCGTTGGTTCAAGGATAACTGGTAGCCACTAAATGCTGCTGGCTGGCCGAAATACTGCATAAATCTGTCACGTTCGCCCCAGATATTGGGCCCGGTTTCGATTTTTTGCGTGACGTCTGGCCCGTCTGTGGATAGAATCGTGGATAAATCGGCGAACCGTGCGGTGGGACAGGCATGGAACAGACCGTTACGGCAACCGGCGGGGCATACCGCCATTTATAACAGGCGGGCAGAAAATGGCTTTGAATCTGATCATGACCTCGCAGCGTGAAGAGCTGAAGCCGCGTATCACGGTGTTCGGCGTTGGCGGTGCGGGGGGCAATGCGGTCAATAACATGATCGAGAAAAACCTTGAGGGCGTCGAATTTGTCGTCGCCAACACCGACGCGCAGGCATTGCAGCAATCCAAAGCCACGTCAAAAATTCAGATGGGCCTGAAGGTTACCGAAGGTTTGGGCGCGGGCGCGCGGCCAACAGTGGGGGCTGCGGCGGCGGAAGAAACCATCGAGGAAATCGTTGATCATCTCGCCGGCGCGCATATGTGTTTCATCACCGCCGGCATGGGTGGTGGCACCGGCACGGGTGCGGCCCCGATCATCGCGCAAGCGGCGCGTGAATTGGGCGTGTTGACCGTGGGCGTGGTGACCAAGCCGTTCCAGTTTGAAGGCAACAAGCGGATGAAGCAGGCCGAAGACGGCATTGCGGCGCTGCAAAAGGTGGTCGACACGCTGATCATCATTCCCAACCAGAACCTGTTCCGCCTTGCCAACGAACGCACCACCTTTACCGAAGCCTTCGCGATGGCCGACGACGTGCTGTATCAGGGCGTCAAGGGTGTGACCGATCTGATGGTGCGCCCCGGCCTGATCAACCTTGA
Organism: Cypionkella sp.; assembly: GCA_031422555.1. Lineage (GTDB taxonomy): Bacteria > Pseudomonadota > Alphaproteobacteria > Rhodobacterales > Rhodobacteraceae > JANNAT01. The sequence goes on from JANPLZ010000095.1 coordinate 5,522, forward strand.
TTTCGCCGATGTGCGCGCCGTGATGGACGAGATGGGCAAAGCCATGATGGGCACGGGCGAAGCGACAGGTGACAACCGCGCCGTGGAAGCCGCCGAAAAGGCCATCGCCAACCCGCTGCTGGATGAAATATCGCTGCACGGTGCCAAGGGCGTGTTGATCAACATCACCGGCGGCTATGACCTGACGCTGTTTGAACTTGATGAGGCCGCCAATATCATCCGCGAAAAGGTTGATCCTGACGCCAATATCATCGTGGGGTCCACGCTGGATACCTCGATGGAGGGCACTTTGCGGGTGTCCGTGGTGGCCACCGGTATTGATGTCAACCAAAACCGGGCCGAACCTGCAATCACCCGCCGGTCAATGGCGGCGCCCTTGCAGCCCATGGTTCTGGCCCCCGCCGCCCCAGAGCCGCGGCGCGAGCCTGCGATGACCGCCCCCACCATGGCCGAACCTGCGGCAGATTTGTTCCACGATCTGGCCCCGGCCTACCACGATGCGCAAGAGCCCGAGCAGATGTTGGACGATGATCTGCCACCGCCGGTCTACCGCGCCCAGCACCCTGCCGCAGCCCCGCGCGCCGCGCCGCCATCGGTTGATGCCGATGCCGCCAGCTTTGTAGCCCCGCGTCCGCGCAGCCCCGGCACGCCGTCGCCCGAGGCGCTTGCCCGGCTGCAAGCCGCCGTCAGCCGTGCGCCGATGCCTGCCAGCCGTCCGGCAACGCAGCCGCAAACCCAGCGCGCCGCCCCGCCCGCCGCCAAACCCGCCGAGGCCCCGCGTCCGCGTTTTGGCATCGGCAGCCTGATCAACCGCATGGCCGGTGGCAACGCCGAACCTGCGCCCGAGCGGGTGCAGATGGGGCGGGCGCAGCCGCCGGTGACATCCTATGATGACGAGCCGGAATTGTCGGCCGATCAAGAGCGCATCGAGATTCCCGCCTTTTTGCGCCGTCAGGCCAACTGATCCCTTGTGACAACCCTTATGACAAAGCCCGGCAATGCCGGGCTTTGTTGTTTATAATCAACAGATTAACCTGACGTATTTCTGTTACACTTGGTTACAAAGAGTGAGTTGAGATAATATGAATAGAGTTCTAACACCACCGCATCAGGCCATCGGTCTGCCCTATCCTTAGACGAGGACTGCGCGTGCAGAATACCCTTCAGACAGCTGCTGTATTCACGGGCCGGGGGTTACACTCTGGCGCGGCGGTGGTGATGACGGTGCGCCCGGCCCCGGCGGATCATGGCATCTGGTTTCGCCGCACCGATGTTGCGACGGCGGTCGATGTGCCGGCGCGTTGGGATGCGGTTGTGCCGTCGAAACTTTGCACCTTGGTGGCCAATGCGGCGGGCACGTCGGTGTCAACCATTGAACATGTGATGGCCGCCCTTGCGGGCTGTGCGATCCATAACGCGGTGATCGACATTGATGGCCCCGAAGTGCCGATCCTTGACGGGTCTGCAGCGCCGTTTGTCGATGGCTTTCTGACGGCGGGGATCATGGCCCAAGGCGTGCCCGTGCGCGCCGTCCGGGTGTTGCGCACAGTCGAAGTGCGCGATGGCGATGCCTATGCGCGGCTGGAACCCGCAGATATGCTGGAGATTGACTTCTCGATCGAATTTGCCGAAGCGGCCATCGGGCGGCAGGAAAAATCGCTGAACATGTCGAACGGGGCCTTTGTGCGCGAACTGTCCGACAGCCGCACCTTTTGCCGCAATGCCGATGTGATTGCCATGCGCGAACGTGGGCTGGCCTTGGGCGGCACGCTTGAAAACGCCGTAGTGTTCGAAGGCGACCGGGTGCTGTCGCCCGGTGGGCTGCGCTATGCGGATGAACCGGTGCGCCACAAGATGCTGGATGCGTTGGGCGATCTGGCCCTTGCCGGTGCGCCGATCCTTGGGCGCTATACCGGCGTGCGCGCGGGCCATGCGATGACCAACCGTTTGCTGCGCATATTGTTCGCCACCCCCGGCGCTTGGGCCATTCAGGACTGCGACGGTCTGGCTGGTAAAAAGCTGCCCGGCGTGGGGGTTCATCGCGGTGATCTTCCGGCACGGGCCTGAAGCCATGCGCCAGAGCGTTTCGGGATGGTCTTGGATCAGAATTCAAACCAAATTTTTTTGAATTCTTATGCTTAAGTTTTCATTGAAAACCCGAAACGCCTTAATTGGTGAAAGCCGTTTTGCGCCCCGGATTTTTCTGTGCTACGACATGCCAAAGGCGGCGAACATGGTCCTGAAAACAGGGCCTTTCGCGCGGCAAACGGGGTAGACGGAAGATGGCAGGCGGACAGTTGTTTGGGCAGATGCGGGTGGGAAAAACCCTGTCCCTTATGCTTGTTGTCGCCACTTTGGCTGCTTGTGGGCCGCAGCAGGCCACAACGCTGCCCTTGGAAAACTACACCGCCGAAGAAATCTACAAGCGCGGCGAAGTGATTCTGGAAGGCGAAGGCAAGCCGGAAGAGGCGCTGAATTACTTTCAGGAAGTCGAACGGCTGTATCCCTATTCGGAGTGGGCCAAACGCGCGCTGATCATGCAGGCCTACACGCTGCACAAATCCAAATCCTACGAAGAGGCCCGCGCCGCAGCCCAGCGGTTCCTTGATGTCTATCCCGGTGATGAAGACGCGGCCTATGCCAGCTTTTTGCTGGCGCTGTCCTATTATGACCAGATCGACGAGGTTGGCCGCGATCAGGGCCTGACGTTCCAGGCGCTGCAAGCCTTGCGCGTGGTGATCGAGCAGTATCCCGACAGCGAATATGCCAAATCGGCCATCCTGAAATTTGATCTGGCCTTCGATCATCTGGCGGGCAAGGAAATGGAGATCGGCCGTTATTACCTGAAACGCGGCAATTACACCGCCGCGATCAACCGCTTTCGCATCGTGGTGCAGGATTTCCAGACCACAACCCACACCGCCGAGGCGTTGCACCGGTTGGTCGAAGGTTACCTTGCCCTTGGTCTGACCGATGAGGCCCAGACCGCGGGGGCGATTTTGGGCTATAACTATAAATCCAGCCCATTCTACGAAGACAGTTTCCGGCTGTTGAAAAACCGGGGCCTTGCCCCCGAAGCCCGTGGTAATTCCTGGCTGGCATCGGCGTATCGCCAGATGATCCGGGGCGAATGGCTGTGATGCGGCGTCGTGGCGATGCTGCGCAGTCTTGATATACGCGATGTGCTGATCATTGATCGGCTGTCGTTGGATTTCAGCACCGGGTTGAACGTGCTGACCGGTGAAACCGGGGCGGGCAAGTCGATTTTGCTGGATGCTTTGGGGTTTGTTCTGGGCTGGCGGGGCCGGGCTGAACTGGTGCGTGCCGGGGCCGCGCAAGGCGAGGTGATTGCCGAATTTGATCTGCCACCCGGTCATGCTGCCCATGCGGTGCTGCAAGATGCCGGAATAGAGGCCGAAGACAGCCTGATCTTGCGCCGCGTTAACGCCGCCGATGGCCGCAAAACCGCGTGGATCAATGATCGGCGCGTCTCTGGCGAGGTGTTGCGCGATTTGTCCGACACGTTGGTGGAATTGCACGGCCAGCATGATGATCGGGGCTTGTTGAACCCGCGAGGCCACCGCGCCCTGCTGGACAGTTTTGCCGCCCTTGATCTGGGGGCGGTGCGCAGTGCGTGGCGGGTGCGGGCAGGGTCGCGCGACGCTTTGGCCGTGGCACAAACCAGTTTGGAACGCGCGCAGGTTGAAGAAGATTTTCTGCGTCATGCGGTGGCCGAATTGGACAAACTTGCGCCAAAACCCGGCGAAGAGGCGCAACTTGATACAAGGCGGCGCGCCATGCAGGGGGCCGCGCGCATTCGGGCCGATATTGTGCGGGCTGATGCCGCCCTGTCAGGGCAGGGGGCAGAGGGCACGTTGCGCGACGCGCTGCGCTGGCTCGAAGGCGCGTCTGACCGGGCCGAAGGGCGCCTTGACGGCGCGCTGGCGGCGTTAAACCGCGCGCTGTTTGAATTGGGCGATGCGCAATCGGGAGTCGAAGACTGCTTGCGCCAGTTGGATTTCAACCCGTCCGAGTTGGAAGATCTGGAAGAACGGCTGTTCGCGATCCGCGCACTGGCGCGCAAACACGCCGTTTTGGCCGATGATCTGGGCGGTTTTGCCGATCAATTGCGGCTGCGGTTGGCGGCCATTGATGGTGGGGCTGCGGGTTTGGCGCGGTTGCAGCGCGAGGTGGCCGAAGCTGAACTGGCCTATGGCCGCGAGGCCGCGGCGTTAAGCGACGTCCGGCGCGCGCAGGCACGCCGGCTTGACGCGGCGATGGCCGCTGAACTGGCGCCTCTAAAGATGGAACGCGCGGTGTTTACCACCGAAATCGCGCCCGCCGATCCGGGGCCAGACGGGGTGGATGCGGTGCAATTTACCGTCGCAACCAACCCCGGCGCACCGGCAGGGGCGTTGAACAAAATCGCGTCGGGCGGCGAGTTGTCGCGGTTTTTGCTGGCGTTGAAGGTGTGTTTGACCGGCAATACCCCCGGCTTGACACTGATTTTCGATGAAATCGACCGCGGCGTTGGCGGGGCCACTGCCGATGCGGTGGGGCGGCGGCTGAAGGCGCTGGCCAGTGGCGCGCAAGTGTTGGTGGTCACCCACAGCCCGCAAGTGGCGGCTTTGGGCGGGCATCATTGGCGGGTTGAAAAGCGGGTTGAAGCCGGGCAAACCCTGTCAACCGTCACTGCGCTGACCCCGGCAGAGCGGGTTGAAGAAATTGCCCGCATGTTGGCCGGTGATACCATCACCCCAGCCGCCCGTGACGCCGCCCGCGCGCTGTTAGGTTAACGCCGCCCGCGCCATAAACGGGGCCAGATCACCATAGCCGGTAAAGCGCCGCTCATACGCCAACCCCAACCGCGCGGCGCAGGCTTGGGCCTTGGCCTCCAACGCCGGATCATCGGTTTGCGCCTGATAGATCAGCTTGGTATAATTGCCGAAATACATGTCGCGCAATTGTGGGTGCCGGTCCAACCCCATGGGCCGCCAAACGAAGGCATCAAACTGGCGCACCAGAAAATCGGTCAGGTAAAACGCGGTGAATTCGGTATCCAGATGCTGCGCGAACACAGCGTTACCTTCAAAAAACGAATAACAATGTGGGCCTTCGATCATCGCAACGCCCAATTCCTTGCATTTTTCGAACAATTGGCCACCTGTGCCGCAATCGGCATACAGCACATGGATGCTGTCATAATCGGCCCGGTGATCCAGCACCGCGCGTTCCACCGCCGCCGTGATCTTGTCGGGGTAAAGATGCAGGTTGGCGGGCAAACACTGTAAATCCAGATGTTCCCATGAATTCAACCGCTTTAGCGCCACAACTTCATGCGCCAGCGCCCCGCAGGCGATCAGCAAAACCCGGCCCGTGGCCGCAGCGGCCAGCCCGGTTGTCGTCAGGGCGTCATCATCCAGCGTTACCGCCACCGCAATCCCCGCACGGCCAATCCGCCGACCAGCGCGCCAAGCAACACCCAGGCCACCGGCAGCCCGGTAAAGTGAAACAGCGCAATCGACGCCCCGGCTGCCACGATCACTGCGGCGATCAGCATCAGAAAGGTGGGCAACGGCATTGGCGGTTCCTTCGATTGAACGGGGCTGCACAATACAGATGAACGTAAATGGCCCCGGAACAAGTCCGAGGCCCTAATATATCACACTGTCGGCGACATTACGCGTTCAGTTGATTGTGCTTGCGCGCCACGAACTGTTTGGCGGTTTCCACGGCCACAGCCGCATCGCGGCAATAGGCGTCGGCACCAATGGCGCGGCTGAACTCTTCGTTCAAGGGTGCGCCACCGACCAGCACAATGTAATCATCGCGCATGCCTTTTTCCTTCAGCGTATCGATCACCACTTTCATGTAGGGCATCGTCGTGGTCAGCAGCGCCGACATGCCAAGGATATCGGGCTGTTCGCGCTCCAGCGCTTCCAGATATTTCTCGACCGAATTGTTGATGCCCAGATCCAGCACTTCGAAGCCCGCGCCTTCCATCATCATGCCGACAAGGTTTTTGCCGATGTCATGAATATCGCCTTTGACAGTGCCGATCACCATCTTGCCCATCCGCGGCGCACCGGTTTCGGCCAGCAGCGGTTTCAGGATAAACATGCCGCCCTTCATCGCATTGGCGGCCAGCAACACTTCGGGCACAAACAAAATGCCGTCGCGGAAATCTGCGCCAACGATGGTCATCCCCGCCACCAGCGCCTTGGTCAGCGTGTCGTAAGGTGTCCAGCCGCGCGCGATCAGAATATTGACGCCCGCTTCGATCTCTTCCTTCATGCCATCATAAAGATCATCGTGCATTTGCAGCACCAGTTCTTCATCGGACAGGTCTTCCAGAATGATTTCGTCATCGGACATTGCGGCATTCCTTTATTCTACTGTGCGGGTGTGGGCCGAAAGCCGGGTCTGCACTTTTCGAATTGCGACATGCGCCGGATGAAAGCCGACTTCAAGGGGGATTTGCCAAGAAAACGGTTTCAAATGTTCGCTTTATGTTCTATTTTTGCCGAATGGAAGCCAAAGAAACCACGGTTTTACCCGGTCTGCAACTGCGCGGGCGCGGGGCTGCGCAAAACACGGCCGGGCGGTTCGAGCCGTCGCAAACGGTTGCCTTTGAAGATGGCTGGGACGCCCCGGCGGCCCGGGTGTTGCGCACGGAAGTGCGGCTGGAAGTGCCGCGTTCGGCCATCAGCTATAACACCTCGCCCGATCTGCCGTTTGACCGCTCGATCAATCCCTATCGCGGGTGTGAACATGGCTGCATTTACTGCTATGCCCGTCCCAGCCATGCGTTTTTGAACCTGTCGCCGGGGTTGGATTTCGAATCGCGGCTGATCGCGCGGCCCGGCATTGGCGCGGTGCTGGACGGCGAATTGCGGGCGAAATCCTACAAGGTTGCGGTGGTGGCGGTTGGCACCAACACCGATCCCTATCAGCCTTGCGATGCCGAACACCGGGTGATGCGTGAGGTGTTGGCGGTGCTGTGGGCGCATCGCCATCCGGTTGCCATCACCACCAAGGGCAGCCTGATTGAACGCGATCTTGATATTCTGGCCCCCATGGCTGTGGCGGGGCTGGTGCGGGTGGGGGTGTCGATGACCAGTCTGGATGCGCGGTTGTCGCGCTTGATGGAGCCGCGCGCGCCCGCGCCTGCGCGCCGGCTGCAAATGATCCGGCGGTTAACCGACGCAGGTATCGCCGTGCGGGTGATGGTGGCCCCGGTGGTGCCCGGCCTGACAGACCACGAGGTTGAACCGATTTTGGCGGCTGCAGGCGCGGCGGGGGCGGTGGCGGCAAGCTATATTGCCTTGCGGTTGCCGCGCGAAGTGTCGGGGATGTTTCAAGACTGGCTGGCACAGCATTATCCCGACCGCGCCGCCAAAGTGATGGGCCGGGTGCGCGATTTGCACGGCGGGCGCGATTACGATCCCGCCTTTGGCACCCGGATGCGCGGCACCGGGATTTGGGCCGATCTGATGCGGCAACGGTTTGATATCGCGGTGGCGCGGCTGGGATTGGCGGTGCGATTGCCGGGTCTGGACTGCAGCCAGTTTGCACCACCCCAGCGGGTGGGCGATCAGATGCGGTTGTTTTAGGCGGGTTTGTCAGGTTTTATGGCTTTCGGCCGCGCAGCAGGGGGTTTCACACCCCCAAGCCGCAATTGCTGGGGCAATTGCGGCCCCCCGTGGAGTATTTTTCCCAAAATGAAACGCAATTTTAGATAAATCTTAGCGGGTTTGCGCAGCGTTTTCAGACAGAAATTGGCAGATTACCCGCGCCGGCCGCGCCGTTCGCGTTTGGGGTCGTTCGATGTGTCGCCAGTGCCATCGGAATTTGACGAAAACGCCCCCAGTTTGGCCGCAATGGTTTCCAGCGAGGGGCTGTCGCCTTTTGGCGTTGATTCCAGCGCGGCCCGCATTGCACGCAAATGATCGGGCATCGTGCCGCAGCAGCCGCCGATGATGCGCACACCGGCATCGCGCGCCAGCACCGCGTATTCGGCCATCAAAGCGGGCGTGCCATCATAATGGATATGGCCGTCGTGGTATTTCGGGATACCGGCGTTGCCCTTGGCGATCAGCGGGCGCGCACCACCGATGGCCGTAAAGCCCAACACCGTGCGCATCAGATCCGACGCGCCAACGCCGCAATTCGCGCCAAAGGCGATCGGCGGATTGGGCAAGGATTCAACCATCGCCGCCATGGCCACCGAGGTCATCCCCATCATTGTGCGCCCTGCGGTGTCAAAGCTCATGGTGCCGCACCACGGCATGCCGGCCAAAGCGGCGGCTTCGGCAGCGGCGCGGTATTCTTCGGGCGCAGACAGGGTTTCCACCCATAAAACATCGGCGCCGCCAGCCTTTAGCCCTTCGGCCTGTTCGTGAAACATTTCAACCGCTGCCGCGTGGGTCAGCGTGCCCATGGGGACAAAAATCTCACCCGTCGGGCCAACCGAGCCTGCAACCACAACCACGCGGCCCGAAGCATCGGCAATGTCGCGCCCCAACGCAGCACCGACGCGGTTCAATTCATGCACCCTGCCTTGCGCGCCATGCAGTTTCAACCGGCTGGCGTTGCCGCCAAAGGTGTTGGTCAAAAAGATGTCAGAGCCCGCCTCGACCGCGTTGCGGTAAAGCGTGCGGATATTGTCAGGCCGGTCCGTGTTCCAAAACTCGGGCGGTTCGCCCGATTCAAGGCCCATGTTAAACAGGTTGGTGCCCGTGGCCCCATCGGCCATCAGCCACGCACGGGTGGACAGCAGTTGCGATAGTGCGTCTTGGGCCATGGCATCCTCGGGCGTTTTGATCATTCCGCCTGTCTGTGCCATGCGCTGCGGGCAGAGGCAAATTCATATTGTTCATTATGATGATCAATACGGCCTTCCAGTGGCGGGTGCGGCGCTGCGGACAGCGGTTTGGGCCAAAACACCTCGCGCGCGATTTCGGCGGAGATAAGGGGCAGAGCGGCGGGGCGCGGCACCGCCAGATAAACAGCGCGCCACGCCGGGGCAAAGCTGGATTTAAATTGGCAAAGGCCAGCGGTTTTACGGACGGTCAGCCGCGACATCAGCCGGTGCAGCAAGCCGCCGCGGCGGCCGATCACAATATCCGGCACCGCCGCCAACGAAAGCCTAAGCACCCCCGCACTGGTGGCATCTGTAATTGCGGTGTGGATCAGCAGATGCATGGCCCCATCGGGCAGGGTCGCAACATGGCGCATGATATCCAGCGCCCAAGTATCGCGGCTTTGGTGAAAAGTGACAAACGCCACAGGCCGCGCGTCAACCCATGCGATGTAAAGACGTTGGCCACGCACAAGGTCGCGGCTGTAGCGGCCCATCGAAAAGCCACGCTCGCCGCCATGCGCGCGGGCCCAAACCGCGGCAATTGCATCCAGTTGCGGCCATGGAACCGGGCCGTCAGGGTTGGCTGCGGTCACCACAACGCCCGCTGATTGGGCTGCGCGCAATTTGCGCCGCAGCCGGGCGCGTGACGGCGTTGCAAGATCATAGCGGGCGGGGCAAACAACCGCTTCAACCGCAATACGCAGGGCAAAAAATCCCCTCCGCCGCGCGGCAACGGCCAGCCGCGCCGAAGCGTGATAAAGCGCCGGCAGCCGGTTTTCCGAACTTGCGGTCCGCACCAGATCGGCAATTGCGCTGGGTTGACTTGGGTCGAACAGCCCTACCAGCACATGCGGCGTGCGCGCGCGCAGCCAGCCGTCTGCCGCCCCCATGGTCATGGCGACGCGCTGGCCTTGCTGGATCAGCCCGGCTGAGATGCAGGGCGGTGTCGCACGCGCGGTCTGCACCAAAGGTGGCAAGGGCGCGGGTTTTGCGCCGCGGATGGCCCAAGCCGCGCCAACAACCGCGGGCAAAGCGTAGTAAATCAGCCGCCATGCCACAACGGCGGCCAGAAGGGCGGGCGCGGCCACGCTGGGCAGCAAGGCCAGAAGCGTCAACTCAAACGCGCCAACGCCGCCGGGCGTGCCCGACACCAGACCCGCGCCCAAAGCCAACAGAAAGACCGGCAGCACTTGCGCAAAGCCCACATCCAAGCCGTCGGGGCACAGCAGATAAAACGCCACGCCTGCGGCGATGGTATCAACGGCGCACAGGCCCAAAAGCTGTGAAATCGTGATGCCATTGGGCAATCTGATACGGGTGGGCCGCGCAAGGTTTGGCCGGACGACGACGCAAACTGCGGCTGCGGCAAACGCCACAGCCAGCACCAGACTGGCGGCGGTCTTGAACGGTGCCCCCGGCACCGCCAGCACCACCACGGCCGTGACCACCGCCCAGCCCAGCAAAAAAGACACCGCCACCGCCACCGTCAGCCGCAGCGCCAGCGTCAGATTTTGCCCCGGCAACATCCGCCACCGCACCACCGCGCCGGTGATCACGCCCAACCCGGTGGTTTGGCTGACCGCGATGGCACAGATCCCCGCGCGGCGACTTTGCAGATCGGGCAAGCGGGTGGCAAAATGTCGGTGCAACACCGCATCATATTGCCCCACCGCCCAAAAGCTGATTGCGGTGGCAAGGATTGCTGCAATCCAGTGCAAGGGCTGTACGCCGGTAAACGCCGCGCGCACCTCTGGCCAATGAATATCGGCCAGCCTCTGCGCCAGCAGCCACACAAACAGCCCGGCCAAAGCGCACGATAACAGGGCACGGCCCCAGGTTTTTGCCGCAATCAAGGGTGCAAATTGCGAAAATATGGCGGGCAAACGACGTAAACTGACCATGACCTGCCTGTGACTGTCTGACCGGGCAAGTCATAGCTGCGCAAGCGTTCACGAAGGCTTAACAGATAAAATCGGCGATAATTTTGGTCAGTTTCTGGCATAAAAAAGCCGCGCCAAAACCAAGGGGCGCGGCTTTGGGCCAAGCTGGAGGTGGCGCTAGAGTTCTGTCATCAGTTGCGCTTTGGCAACCGGCAGCAGTTCGGCCATTTTGGCGCGGATCGCCTCGCTTGTGGATTGGCCAGCAAGATCGGCGGCCAGTTTGCGCACCACATCTTCGATTCCGGCTTCTTCGAAATCGGCCTGCACCACGGTCATCGCATAGGCGGCCGCCGCGTCGCCGGTATGGCCCAGCAGACCGGCAGCCCACAGGCCGACCAGTTTGTTGCGCCGCGCCTCTGCGCGGAACTGCATATCGGCGTCATGGGCGTATTTGTTTTCAAAGGCGTTTTCGCGGTCGTCAAATGTGGTCATGGTCTGGCCCCTTGGGTCATTGAACTGTTCCACATATGCCCATCCCGGCCGGTTCGTTCAAGGGTAAACCGCGTGGCGCAAATGGGGTCTGACGGCCGTGGGCTTTGCGCTGCGCCGCCAAACGCCACCGCGTTGCGCGACGCTTCGTTGGGGGGCGGCGCTGCGTTGGGGGGCGCGCTGCCCGCAAGGCCACAGTGCCGGGTGGTCAATCGACCGGGCATGTGCCAAACACCGCAGGCTTATCACACCATGTGATCCGGCTTTGCGCCTTAATCATCCGGCAGGGCTGCCTTGCCCAGCCCCGCGGCTTGCCGTATAGGCAAAGTCTACGCGCAGGGGTGGCGGTTGCTGCCCCTTTGCGCGGTCGAAATCGGAGCAGGCATGGCACGCAGGAAAAAGGTTTACGAAGGCAAGGCCAAAATCCTTTATGAAGGACCAGAGCCGGGCACGTTGATCCAGTATTTCAAAGATGACAGCGCCCCCACCGCGTCGGAAAGCGCCCCGGCCGCGGTTGAAGGCAAGGGTGTGTTGAACAACCGGCTGTCGGAATTTTTCATGTCCGGGCTGAACTCTATCGGGGTGCCCACGCATTTTATCCGCCGTCTGAACATGCGCGAACAATTGGTCCGCATGGCCGAGATCATTCCGCTGGAAGTTGTCGTGCGCAATTTCGCGGCAGGCGAGATGACGCAACGCTTGGGCATTCCCGAAGGCACCGCGCTGCCGCGTCCGATTGTGGAATACTATTACAAAGACGACCGGCTGAACCTGCCGATGGTGGCGGAAGAGCATATCGTGGCGTTCGGCTGGGCGACCCAGCAAGATCTGGATGACGTGATTGCGCTGTCGTTGCGGGTGAATGATTTTCTGTCCGGGGTGATGATGGCGGTCGGTATCCGGTTGGCGGATTTTCGCATCGAAGTGGGCCGGGTCTGGGAAGGCGATTACATGCGCTTGATTCTGGCCGATGAAATCAGCCCCGACAGTTGCCGGTTGTGGGATATGCGCGGCCTTGTCGACAAAGGCGATGGCGCGCCGATCCCCGAGCCGGGCCCGGTGGCGGATGTGTATTCCGAACTTGCGCGCCGTCTGGGGGTGATGCCGTCGAACGTCACCCACACGCCAAAGCCGACGTTGATCAACTAAAGCCGCTTGCGGTGTAACCTTGCGCGCGGATGACCCTGCGCCCTTTGACAATTTGCGGAGACTGCCATGAAAGCGCGCGTTACTGTCATGCTGAAATCGGGGGTTCTGGATGTGCAGGGCGAAGCGGTGCGCCATGCGCTGGGAACTTTGGGCTTTGCGGGCGTGACCGGCGTGCGCCAGGGCAAGATACTTGAGTTGGACCTGACGGAAACCGACCCTGCCGTGGCCAACACGCAAGTGCAGGCAATGTGCGGGAAATTGCTGGCCAATGCGGTGATCGAAAGTTTTGCCATCGAAATTGTTTAGGCGCGCGCCCACAGCAGAAGCGCGAAAATTTTTTGAAAAATTTTGCAAAAAAAATTGAATTTTTTTGGTTTTATTCTGCGAAAGTGATCCCCTTGGCCAAAACTGCATGAGTATTTACGCCAAAATGAAACCCCTTAGGGGCTGGAATGCACAAGGCCGCTGCGTTAGGACGTTTGCAACTTATCCATTCCAGGGGGCCCTTCGATGAAAGCCGCTGTCGTTACCTTTCCGGGTTCAAACTGTGACCGCGATCTTGCTGTGGCTTTTGAGCGCGCGGGCTTTGACGTGATCCGGGTCTGGCACAAAGACAGCGTATTGCCGCAGGGTGTGGATGTGGTCGGCGTGCCCGGCGGGTTTTCCTTTGGCGATTACCTGCGCTGTGGTGCCATTGCTGCGCAATCGCCGATCGGTCTGGCGGTGCGGGCACATGCGGCGCGGGGCGGCTATGTTCTGGGGGTGTGCAACGGCTTTCAGGTGTTGACCGAGATGGGTCTGCTGCCCGGCGCCTTGATGCGCAACGCGGGATTGAAGTTTTTGTGCAAATCTGTGCGGCTGACCGTGGCATCCAACCAGTCGGCCTTTACCGCGTGCTATGCGCCGGGGCAGGGGATTGATCTGCCGATTGCGCATCACGATGGCAATTACACCATTGATGATGAAGGTTTGGCGCGGCTGCAGGCCGAAGATCGCATCGCCTTTACGTATGGCGCAAATCCAAACGGGTCCAAGGCGGCCATTGCCGGGGTTTTGTCGCAAAACCGCCGCGTGCTGGGGCTGATGCCGCATCCCGAACGCAGTGTTGACCGGGTGCATGGTGGCACCGATGGTGCGGCTTTGTTTGCGGGTCTGATGGGCGGGATGGCGCTGGCATAGGCGGGCGCGCCTTGAGGCAGGCCCTGCCAAGGCCTAAAGTCAGCTGATGCAAGACAGCGGCTTCCCCCCCTTGGTTTCCGAAACCGCACCCGGATCGTGGCGTTTGCGCCTGATCGTGGGGCTGCTGATACTGGTGGCGGTGGCGGTTGTGCTGGTGACCAACCGCTGGCTGTCGGAACGCTTTACCGAAACCACCCGCAACCGCGCCGAGCTGCGCCTTGCGCTGTATTCGGGCAATATGCTGTCAGAGTTGCAGCGCACATCCGTCGTGCCCCTGCTCTTGTCAGACGATCCCGCCATCCGCGATGCGCTGCTGAAAGGCAGTTTTGCCGGCACCACCTTGCGCCTTATTCAGGTGCGCGAAGAAATTGGCGTGGCGTCAATCTTTTTGCTGGACAAGACCGCGCGCACGGTGGGGGCGACCAACCGCAATCTGCTGGGCACGGCACAGCGCGGGCAGGCCTATTTTGTCGATGCGCTGCGCTCAAAAGACACGGTGTTTTCGGCGGCACCCCGCGAATCGGGGGGCTTTGATTTCACCTATTCGCGGGTGGTGGAATCCGAAGGCCGCGCTTTGGGGGTGATCGTTGTTGTCGTCGATATGATGAAGCACGAACGCGCCTGGGCGGGATTGCAGGATGCGGTTCTGGTCACCGATTCCGAAGGGGCGGTGATTTTGGCAACCGAACCGTCGTGGCGCGGCAAGCCGCTGGATGTGGCGCTGTCTTCGGCAGAAGAGGCGTCGGCGTTTGACCGCGCGTTGAAGGGGGCTGCCGACTGGGCGCAAAATCCGCCCGACGCCTATGTATCCGGCGAGGCGGTGTTGCGCACCGATGCGCGGGTGCCGTTTCAGGGTTGGCGCATGTTGACCTTCACCGCCTACGATTCGGTGCGCGAACGGGTGAACGGCGTTATTGCCATTGAAATCATGGCCTTTGCCATTCTGGCGGCGTTGACGTTTTATATGCTGTCGCGCCGGGCATGGTCGCAGTCGATGTCGTTTCAACGCGAATCTGCTGAGTTGCGTTTGCTGAACACGCGGCTTTCGCGCGAAATTGCTGAGCGTGAAAAGGTGCAAAAGACGCTGGAAGTGGCCGAGTTGACCTTGGCGCAATCGTCGAAACTGGCAGCGTTGGGCGAGATGTCGGCTGCCGTCAGCCATGAGTTGAACCAGCCTTTGGCGGCGATGAAGACGTATCTCGCGGGCGCGCGGCTGCTGTTGCAACGCAAGCGCCCCGATGAGGCGCTATCGTCGTTTCAGCGCATTGATGATCTGATTGAACGGATGGGGGCCATCACCCGGCAGTTGAAATCCTATGCCCGCAAAGGTGGTGAGGCGTTTGAACCGGTTGATCTGCGCGCATGCCTGTCGTCGGCTTTGTCGATGATGGAGCCGCAGTTAAAACAGCGCGTGGTGCGCATCACCCGCACCTTGCCGCGCACGCCGGTGATGGTGATGGCCGATCGGTTGCGGCTGGAACAGGTAATCATCAACCTTTTACGCAACGCGCTGGATGCCACCAAAGACCTGTCCGAGCCGCAGATTGATCTGCTGTTGACCGTGGGCGAAGCCGCCATTCTGGCGGTGCGCGACAATGGCCATGGCATCGCCGAAATCGGTTCGGTGTTCGAGCCGTTTTATACCACCAAGAAACCCGGCGAGGGCGTGGGCCTTGGTCTGGCGATTTCATCCGGCATTGTCACCGATCTGGGCGGGCGGCTGACCGCACGCAACAGTGACAGCGGCGGTGCGATTTTTGAAGTGCAATTGCCCCTTTTGGGCGTCGATGCAAGAGCAGCAGAATGAAGAGGGCCCCATGGCACGTGCAATGAAAGTGGCGATTGTGGATGACGAGGCCGATATGCGCGCCTCGATCAGCCAATGGCTGGCCCTGTCGGGGTTTGACACCGAAACCTATGCATCGGCCGAAGAGGCGCTAAAGGTGCTGGGGCCGGAATTTCCCGGCGTGGTGGTATCGGATATCAAGATGCCCGGCATGGACGGGATGAGTTTTCTCAAACGTCTGATGGGTATGGATTCAGGCTTGCCGGTTATCCTGATCACCGGGCACGGTGATGTGCCAATGGCGGTAGAGGCGATGCGCGTCGGGGCCTATGATTTTCTGGAAAAGCCATTCAACCCCGACCGGATGACCGAACTGGCCAAACGGGCGACGATGGCGCGGCGCTTGACGTTGGACAACCGCGCGTTGCGGCGTGAATTGTCAGATGGATCGGTTTTGATGAAAAAACTGGTGGGGGCCAGCCCGGCGATGGACCGTCTGCGCGAAGATATCCTCGATCTGGGTCAGGCCGACAGCCATGTGTTGATTGACGGCGAAACCGGCACTGGCAAAACGCTTGTTGCCCATGCGTTGCATGCCGTGGGCCCGCGCGCCGGGCGCAAGTTTGTCACCGTGTCTTGTGCGGCTTGGGGCGAAGATCAGTTGGGCGCAAAACTGTTCGGCCCGTCGGATGACGGCAATATCCCCTTGGTCGAAGAGGCCCGCGGCGGCACTTTGTGTCTGGAGGATATCGAGGCGCTGTCACATGCGCTGCAATCGCGGTTGCTGACGGTGATCAATGATCAAGGCGTGCCACCCGAAACCCGCATCATCGCGATCTGCAATGAACATGCGCCGGACAAAACTTTGGAAGACGTGATGCGGCCGGATCTGTTTTACCGCCTTGGCGCGATGACCATCATCTGCCCGCCACTGCGCACCCGGGGCGAGGATATTCTGACGCTGTTCACCCGTGCCAGTGAACAATTCGCCGAAGAATACGGCTGCGATGCTCCGCAAGTCACCGCGCAAGAGGCCGCACAACTGTTGCAGGCCCCGTGGCCCGGCAATGTGCGCCAGATGGTCAACATCGCCGAACGCGCGGTGCTGCAAAACCGGCGCGGATCGGGATCTATTGCCAGTTTGCTGATGGCGGATAATGAGGCGTCAGGCCCGGCGCTGACCACCGAAGGCAAGCCGTTGAAAGATTATGTCGAGGCGTTTGAACGCATGTTGATCGACAATACCATGCGCCGGCACAAGGGCAGCATTACGGCGGTGATGGACGAGTTGTGCTTGCCGCGCCGGACGCTGAACGAAAAGATGGCCAAGTATAGCTTGCAGCGGCAAGACTATGTTTGATGGGCAACGGCGGCGCGGCCACTTGCCTGCCCGACCGGGCAAAGGCCGGGTTTCAACTTTGCCGCGCGTGCTGCGTCGTGGTTTTGCAGTCTGCCCGCCATTCTAAATCTTGCGGCGCTGTCATGGCATCTCGCAAGCGGTTGTTTTTACGCGGCAACCCTTGTCGCACCACCGTGCGAGCCGTGCCACACCCCGGCAATTTCGCGCGCAAGGCGGGCGCGTCTGATTGGACGGGCGCGTCGAATCCCCCTAAGACGGCCTTAACCTTTGCAGGAGTGTCCCGATGCTGCGCTATGAATTCAAAGTTGTCCCGGCCCCACGGCGTGGCGAAAAGCTGCGTGGGGTAAAGACCACCGAAGACCGTTTCGCGCTGGCACTGACCAACGTGATGAATGATCTTGGGCGCGACGGCTGGGATTATGTGCGCGCCGATACGTTGCCGGTGGATGAACGGGTTGGCTTTACTGGCACCAAGACCAGTTTCCAGAATATGCTGGTGTTTCGCCGCATCATGGAAACCGATGCAGCCCAGCCCACGGCCATCCCCCGCATGATCACCGCTGAGCCGGCAGCCCCGGTTGGCCCGCGCCTTGGCCCAGCGGAGACGCCTGCCGGACTGGCCCCGGCCATCGGGCCTGCGATGGCGGCAGAATAGTTTCCATTGATCCGGAGGGTGTGGGCGGTTTTGGTGTGATCTAGCCCAAAGACGCCAGCGCGTGCGGCAAAGCCGCGGCAAAAATATCCATGGCCTTCGGCGTGCCATGGCTGACGCGGATGCAGCGGTCATGCGGGGCGACGCCAGGCATGCGCACAAACACCCCCAGATCGGTCAGCGCACCCAACGCGGCGCGGGCATAGTTGCCATCCCGCCCCAGATCAAGGCAGGTAAAATTGGTGGCTGACGGCAGCGCCGTGGCGGCATTATCGGCGGCAATCCGGATCAGCCGCTGGCGCGCGGTGTCAATTTGCGCGCGCACATGCCCCAGATGGGCCTGATCGTGCAACGCCGCCAGCGCCCCCGCTTGGGCCAGCCGCCCAACGCCGAAATGATTGCGCAGCTTGTCGAACGCCAGCGCAAGGTTTGGCGCGGCAATCGCATAGCCCACCCGCAACCCCGCCAGACCATAAGCTTTGGAAAACGTGCGCAGGCGGATCACCCGCGGATCATCGGCGGCCACCGGGGCGGCGGTGCCAGCGGGGGCCAGATCAACATAGGCCTCATCCAGCACCAAAAGGCAGCCGTCGGGCAGCGCGTTGATCATCTGTGCCACCGCTGCGCCCGGGTGATGGCTGCCCATCGGATTGTCCGGGTTGGACAGATAAATCAGCTTGGCCTGATGTGCGCGCGCGGCGGTCAGCAAGGCGTCAAGATCTTCGTGATTGCCCAGATACGGCACCCGGATCAGATCGCCGCCAAAGCCTGCAACATGAAAGTTGAACGTAGGGTATGCCCCCAGCGACGTGACCACCCGGTCCATTGGTGCCACCAACAGGCGCACCAGATAGCCCAGCAACCCGTCTATCCCTTCGCCCACCACGATATTTGCGGCCCCGACCCCGTGATGGGCGGCCAAGGCGGCCTTCAGATCATGGCATTCCGGATCGCCATACATCCACACCTGCGCTGCCGCGGCCTGTATCGCGGCAATCGCTGTGGGCGAGGGGCCGAACATCGATTCGTTGGCCCCCAGCCGGGCCTGAAAAGCCCGCCCTAGGCGGCGTTCCTGCGTCTCGGGGCCGACGAAGGGCACGGTGGACGGCAGGCTATGGGCAAGGGGCGTCAGGGGGGCTGTCATAGCGGCAGTTAGGCGCAAGGCGGAGTTGGGTGCAAGAGGGGCTTTGGTGCGGGGGGGGGAATTGCAAGGGGGGCTTTGGCAGGCGCGCGATTGCGGCTAAGATGACCGAAATCACAGCGCGAAAGGCCGATCATGCCAAAAACTGAAGGTCGTTCCGGGTTTTGGGCCAAGTTTTCGGCAGTGACTTTGCTGTGGCTTGGTCTTGTCATCGTGGCGCTTGGCACAGCCGTGCCGGCAATGGCTGATATGATCCGTTTTGGCTATGGCGGGTCCATTCATGGCGGCGCTGTATGGGAAATTCGCCCCGATGACAGCGTCAGGTTTGTGGCCTATCAGGCCGATGCGGCGGTGACGCAACACCCCAACTGGGTGTGGGACACTCGCAGCAGCCGTTCGGGTCATATCACCTTTGCGGTCCCCGGGGCCTTTGCCCGCGCCAGTGCGATTGTGATGCGGCGCGTTGCCAAGGCACAGCTTGGACCCGCCCCAGCCTATGCGTCAACCTGCACCGATGCGGGGCATTTCAGTGTCGAGGTGGATATCTCCGATCTGACCTATACCGCGATGGTAGATGCCTGCATCATCAGCACCACGGACAAAGTGCCAAAAAGGGTGCTGCGGCACTACCGGGCGCTGAAAGCCGCCACCGATGAAATAACCGGCGCCTTGCAGTTGGATCGGCTGTTTTAACGGCCCTGCGGTTCGCCCCCCCCAAGGATTGCGACATGGGCCGCGTCTGATGTGGTGTAACGTGACACCAAAAAGGAATACTGTAATGAAGGTTGTCTTGGCCCTGATGGCAGTGATCATCCCTGCGACGGCGGCCATGGCCACGCCCCACGAAATTTCCCTGCCGGGCGGTTTGGCGGTTTCTTTGCCGGGGTCGCAAACCATGGTGCGGCTGACAGCGGTGCAAGATGTCCGCTGTCCGTCCACCGTTGATTGCATATGGGAGGGCACGATCCGGGTGGAACTGGACCTGACCGCGCCCGGCGATACGCCTGATCTGGTGGTGCTGTGCAACGCTTGCGACGGTGCCACGCGCACCGCGCAACACGGCAGGCATACCCTGACACTGCTGCAGTTACTGCCGGGGCGCGAGGTGCTGGATCCGATGGGCCGCAGCCCGGTGCTGCACGACTATACCGTGGTTTTGGCGGTAGACTGGCAGTAGGGCGACGCCGCTGCCCCACCCGTTTTGCAAAAACTTACCCCTGCAGGCCCCCTGCGCCGGGTGGGCAGGCTAGGCGATATCTTCAAGCCGCAGCAACGCGGCGGTCAGCTTGGCCACCTCAACCTCGCGGGCGGCCAGATTGGCGCGGGCCTCGATCACCACATCTTCGGGGGCCGAAGCCACAAAGTTGGGGTTGTTCAACCGGCCGTTCAGCCCGGCGATTTCCTTGCCCAGCTTTTCGCGCGCCTTGGTCAGCCGCGCGTTTTCTTCTGCCGTGTCGATGATGCCCGCCAGCGGAATGGCAAAGGCCGCGCCGCCCATGTTCACCGTAATCGCCCCCTTGGGCGCTGGCCCTTCAGTCAGGTTTTCAATCCGCGCCAGGCGTTTGATCAGCGTCTGATTGCGGCCCCATGCCGCGCGGGCGGTGTCGGTCATTGCGGTCGCCACCATGTCCAGCTTTAGCCCCACCGGCACCCGCATTTCGACCCGGGCCGAGCGTATCTCGTCTATCAGGCCGGTCACCCATGTCATTTCCGCATCGGCATCTTGGTCTATCAGACCCGCGCCGTAAGTGGGCCAATCGGTATGCACCAACAGCTTGGCGCGGCTCCCGGTCAGTGCCCACAGCTCTTCGGTGATAAACGGCATGATCGGATGCAGCAAGATCATGCTTTGATCCAGCACCCATGCCATGGTTTTGCGGGTTTCATCGGCGTGGCTGCCGTCAAACAGCGGCTTGGCGAATTCGACATACCAATCGCAGACCTGACCCCAAACGAATTTGTAAAGCGCGTCAGCGGCGGTATCAAAGCGGTATTCGGCAAGGGCTGCGTTCACTTCGGCCAGCGTTTTGGCGCATTCGCCGATGATCCATGTGTTGGCCGTGGCAGAGGCCGCAGGCGGGGCGGTTTGGGTCTGATGCCCGTCCCACACCCCGTTCATCTCGGCAAACCGGGTGGCGTTCCACAGTTTGGTGCCGAAATTGCGGTAACCCGCAATGCGCGCGGTATCCAGTTTCAAGGTGCCGCCCAAAGACGCCATCGCCGCATTGGAAAACCGCAGGGCATCGGCGCCGAATTCATTGATCACATCCAGCGGGTCGAT
>JANPLZ010000096.1:0-9369 GCA_031422555.1 Cypionkella sp.
AACCGGATCAATCGCGCCGCCGGCCTGTAGCCGCGCCATGGCCAGAACCGGCTCTACGTCGGTGCGAAACGCCGCCTTCAGCGTCGCTTGCGCCATCAGCGCATCGTTGTTGTCCTGATATCGCGCCAACGCCCCCCGATCGACCAGACTTGCCTGCACATAAGCGCGCTGCACTTCGATTGCCGACGACATCAGGCTTTCAATCGGGTCGGTGACGTTGTGCGACTGATCCAGCATATGCGCCAGCTTCAACCCCGGCGTGCCTTCGGCATCGACCAGTTCGTTGAACACCAAAAACAGCCGGTAGGGATCAATTGATCCGGCGTCCAGATCGTCATCGCCGTATTTACTGTCGTTAAAATGAAAGCCGCCCAGTTTGCCAAACTGTATCAGCCGCGCCACGATCATTTCGATGTTCACATTCGGGGCGTGATGGCCAAGATCGACCAGACAAAACGCTTTGTCACCCAATTCCTTTGAAATCAGATAGTTGGTGCCCCAGTCTTGCACGATTGTTGAATAGAATGCCGGTTCATACATTTTATGTTCGGTAAACAGCCGCCAATCCCCGGGCAGGCCGGCATAAATTTGGCGGGCGGCCTCCAGATACCGCTCAAAGGCGCGGGTGAAATGGCTTTGGCCGGGGAAGTTTGATCCATCGCCCACCCAGATTGTCAGCGCTTTCGCGCCCAGCTTTTGGCCAAACGCAATGCAATCCAGATTGTGGTCCACCGCTTGCGCCCGCGTCGCCGCATCAGTGTGCGAAAGGGAGCCGAATTTATAGCTGTGGGGTTGCTGTGGCTGATCCTGAAACGTGTTGGAGTTCATCGCATCAAAGCCCAACCCCAAAGCCTGCGCATGGCCGCGCAATTCTGCAGGCTCGGCGCGATCCCATGGGATGTGCAGCGAAACCGTTGCCGTGGCGCGGGTCAACTGGTGGATGACCCCGCAATCATCCAGCTTGTCAAAGATGTGGCGCGGCTCTCCATCGCCGGGAAAGCGGGCAAAGCGGGTGCCGCCGGTGCCCACGCCCCAACTGGGCACCGCCACCGAAAACGCCGCCGCCCGCGCGGTGATCTCCGCAATCGCGATGCCGCGACGATCCAGCCTTTCGCCCAAGCTGTTGTAATCCTTCTGCAACGCCGCCAAAGAAAGGGCGTTCTGCGCGGCAATCAAATCGCGGTCGATCAATGGCATCATGTCACCTTGTAAAGGATTGGACGTTGCCGGCATCCACGTTCAGAATATTGCCCGTCGATTTTGAAGAGGCCTCGGAGGCAAAGAAATACGCAGCTTCGGCAATATCCTCGGGCAGAACCGACCGTTTCAGCAAGGACCTTTGGCGATAATGTTCTTCCAGATCGGTGGTATCCTTGCCATAGGCATCGGCGCGTTCCTTTAGCCAGTCGCCCGACCAAATCTTTGATCCGCGCAGCACGGCGTCTGGGTTAACCACGTTGACCCTGATCTGATCCGGCGCGCCTTCCAGCGCCAAACACCGCGCCAGATGAATCTCCGCCGCCTTGGCGGTGCAATAGGCCGAGGCATTCGGACTGGCTGCCAGCCCGTTCTTGGAGGCAATAAACACGATCGCCCCGCCAATGCCCTGCGCTTTCAGCACTTTGAACGCCTCGCGGCTGACAAGGAAATACCCGGTGGACAAGATATCCATGTTCTTGTTCCACAATGCCAGACTGGTTTGCTCGATCGGGGCAGAAGACGCGATACCGGCGTTGGACACCAGAATGTCATAGCCGCCAAATTCAACACAGGTTTCTGCCGCCGCATGGATAACCGCCGCTTCATCGGTGACATCCATCGTCACACTGCGCACCACATCTGCGCCAAAGGTTGCCGCCAGATTGGCCCGGGTTTGCGCCAAAGCCTGCGCATCAATATCGGCCAACATGACGCAAGCGCCTTCGCGCAAATACCGCTCTGCCGTGGCCGACCCAATGCCACCGGCACCGCCAGTGACAAAAGCCACCCGGCCCGCAAGGGTTTTGGGCTTTGACATCCGCGCCAGCTTTGCCTCTTCCAACAGCCAGTATTCGATGTCAAAAGCCTCTTGTTCGGGCAGGCCGGTATATGTGGAAACCGTGCTGGCCCCACGCATCACATTGATTGCGTTGACATAAAATTCACCAGATATCCGCGCGGTGGCTTTGTCTTTGGCAAAGGTGATCATGCCAACGCCGGGGATCAGATAGACCACCGCGTTTGCGTCGCGTAAGGGTGGCGAGTTAGCTTTTTTACAGCGGCTGTAATAGGCGGCGTAATCCTGACGATAGGCCGCGATCTGCGGGCCAAGATTGGCCAAAACGGCGTCGGTATCGGGATTTTCCGGATCAAAAGCCACCACCAAAGGCCGGATTTTGGTGCGCAGAAAATGATCCGGGCACGAGGTGCCAAGCGCGGCCAAAGCCTGCATCGCATTGGCGTTTACAAACTCCAGAACGGCGGGCTGATCATCAAAATGACCAACCATGTGGTGATTTGCCGAAATCATGCCGCGAATTGCGGGCATCAGCCGGGCGGCAACGGCACGGCGGGCGGGGGCATCAAGGCTGTGATGCTTGGCCCCGCCAAACACCGTTTTGCCATTGGTTTCCCCTTCAAACCACGCCATCGCGCGGTTGATGATACGCAGTGTTGTCAGATAGCAGGCCTTGGCGTCATCATCCCAGGTGAACAACCCGTGGCTTTCCAGCACAACGCCTTTGGCTTTTGGGTGATCAACGCAGTATTGCGCCAGCCACAGACCCAATTCGAACCCCGGCCGTTTCCATGGCAGCCAGCCAATTTCTTCGCCGAAGATCTGCTGCGTCAGCGCTTTTGAATTCTGCGCCGCGGCAATGGCGATGATCGCATCGGGGTGCATGTGATCGACATGTTTTTGCGGCACATAGGCGTGCAAGGGCGTGTCAATGCTGGCGGCGCGGGCGTTCAGATTAAAGGTGCAATGGGGCAAATAGCCAACCATTTCATCCTCATACGCCAAACCACGGTAAACGCCGCGCAATGCCTGCAGCTTGTCCATATAGAGCGTCGCAAAGCCGTCCATCTTGATCGACCCGACATCACCGCCCGATCCCTTGACCCATAAAACCTGCACCATGGCCCCGGTCAAAGGATCGGCCTGCATCACCTTGGCCGAGGTGTTGCCGCCGCCATAGTTTGTGATTCTTTTATCCGATCCCAGCAGGTTTGACCGATACAGCAGCTTTTCAGGCTCTGTCATTTGCGCAGATTTGTCATCATCCCAAAGGTTTGCAAGGCCAGCGGTTGGGGGGGATTGCGACATGATACCTCCGATTGGGTCCGCCGGATGCTGACACCGTTTTGCGATAAATGTGCCCGTGCGCGACAGAATGTCAATCATAAACAGTCATGTTCAATCATGCTGCAACTGCAAACAGTCAAATTCGATTGAAAATGATTGACAGTGATTGGAATCACTGCCAACTTTGCGATCAACAAGGGGGGCCAATGCACGAATCTGAACGCCATCGGATCATTCTGTCTGCCGTGCAAGACCGCCCGGTGGCGTCGGTTATTGATCTGGTGCAACTGACCGACGCGTCCGAAGCCACGATTCGCCGCGACATCGCCACCTTGCACATGCAAAAACGTCTGCGCCGGGTGCGCGGTGGGGCCGAGGCAATTGCACCGCCGCAGTTTGTCGGTCTTGCCGGACGGCCATTTTCGGTAAACGAAACCATCAATGCCGCACAAAAACGCGCCATTGCGCGCGCGGCGGTGGAACTGTGCAGCGACGGCGACCCGATCATCATAAATGGCGGCACCACCACGTTTCAGATGGTGCATCCCTTATCGGCGCGGCGCTGTCAGGTATTCACCAACAGCTTTCCAATCGCGGAACATCTGCTGAAACATTCCAAAAACACCATTTTGCTGTCAGGCGGCGCCATTTACCGCGAGCAAAACATAATTCTATCGCCGTTTGACAACGACGTGACCCGAAATTTCTACGCCAAGCGCATGTTCATGGGCGCGCAAGGATTGGGGCCACTGGGGTTGATGGAGGCAGATCCACTTCTGATTCAGGCCGAAGAAAAGCTGATCGGGCAGGCGGATGAGCTGGTGGTTCTGGTGGACAGTTCGAAATTTCGCAACCGGTCCAGCCTGATCTTGTGCCCGCTACGCCGCATTCATGTGGTGATCACCGACGACGGCATCACCGACCGCGAGGCCCAGATGCTGGAACAAGCAGACATACGCCTGATCGTCACCCTAGTTGGGGTGGCGGACAGAAAAGACGCGGTGCAGCAGGGTTAGCCCTGATTGCAGATATTTTAACGCTCACGGGAGGATACAATGAGCATTCTTAGAAAAGCACTAACAACGGCGGCTTTGGCGTCAATTCTGCTGGCAGGTGCGGCGCAGGCCGAAACCAAACGAATCGCGCTGGTGGTCAAGGCCTTGGGCATCGGCTTTTTCGAGGCCGCCAACAAAGGCGCTATGGAAGCCGCCGCCGAATTGGGCGACGTCGAGATCATCTACACCGGCCCCACCGACACCACCGCCGAAGGCCAGATCGAAGTGATCAATGCCCTGATCGCCCAAGGTGTTGATGCGATTGCGATTTCGGCAAACGACCCCGATGCCGTTGCGCCCGCGCTGAAAAAAGCGATGGAGCGCGGGATCACCGTTATCTCGTGGGATTCCGGCGTGGCGCAGGATGGCCGCCAGATGCACCTGAACCCATCGTCCAGCGCGCTGATCGGCAACACGATCATCAAACTGGCCGCGGATAACCTGCCCGACGGCGGCGAAGTGGCGGTTCTTTCGGCCACTGCCACGTCAACAAACCAGAATATCTGGATTGAAGAAATGACCAAGGTGATGGGCAACTATCCCGGCGTTACTTTGGTGGCCACGGTTTATGGCGATGATTTGGCTGACAAATCCTACCGCGAAGCCCAAGGCCTGATGGCAACTTACCCCAATCTGAAAGCCATCATCGCGCCGACAACCGTTGGTATTCTGGCTGCGGCGCAGGCCGTGACGGATGCCGGAAAAATCGGCCAGATCAACGTGACAGGCCTTGGTCTGCCGTCTGAAATGGCCGGTGCGGTCGAGTCGGGTGCCACCAAGTCGTTTGCCATCTGGAACCCGATTGATCTGGGTTATGCCGCGACGATGCTGGCGTTTAACATCAACGCCGGCGCCGCCACCACCCCGGGATCGTCGATCCCCATGGGCCGGATGGGCGCCGCGGTTCTGGATGACAAGGGCGAGGCTGCGATGTCTGACCCTTTTACCTATGACAAATCAAACATTGAACAGTTCAAGTCGATTTTCTGATCTGTCGACAAACCGGCCCGGCGCAGCAGTGTGCCGGGCCACAATTCCCCCCCAATCGCAGGCTTGACATGACCGTTTCAAAAGCTGGCGATACCCCCCTGTTAACCTTGTCGGGAATTTCAAAATCCTTTCCGGGTGTGCGGGCGCTTTCCAGCGTGGATTTGCATCTGTATCCCGGCCAGGTGACGGCTTTGATTGGTGAAAATGGGGCTGGAAAATCAACCATTGTCAAAATTCTTACCGGAATTTACCAGCCTGACAAAGGCGACATCATTATTGCGGGCACGCCAGTGCGTTTTGCCACGCCCGATGCAGCGGCGCGTTCGGGTGTTACGGCTATTCATCAGGAAACGGTGCTTTTTGACGAACTGTCGGTCGCCGAGAACATCTTTATCGGTCATGCGCCGCGCAATCGGTTTGGCCTGATCGACTGGACGGCGATGAACCGCGCCGCCACCGCGCTGCTGGCGCGTATCGGTGCCGATCTGGACCCGACGCAGCGCTTGCGCGATCTGGGAATTGCCAAAAAACACTTGGTCGCCATCGCGCGGGCGCTGTCGGTTGATGCCCGGGTGGTGATCATGGACGAACCAACAGCGGCGCTAAGTTATAAAGAAATCAATGAGTTGTATGATCTTGTTGACCGGCTGAAAGCCGAAGGCAAAGCGATTTTGTTCATAAGCCACAAGTTTGATGAAATTTTTCACATCGCTGACCGCTATACGGTTTTTCGCGATGGCCAGTTGATTGGCGCGGGGATGATGGCCGAGGTCAGCCAAGGCCAGTTGGTGCAGATGATGGTCGGCCGCGCGGTGGAGCAGATTTTCCCGCCGCGCGCGGCCTCAATCGGCGCGCCACTGTTAACGGTGGCGGGCTACAGCCACCCGACGGAATTTGAGGACATCAGCTTTACCCTGCATGCCGGTGAAATCCTTGGGTTTTACGGGCTGATCGGGGCAGGGCGATCCGAAGTGATGCAGTCGCTGTTTGGCATCACCCAGCCGTCTAAAGGCGCGTGCCGGATTGCCGACAAAGTCGTGGTGATCCGGTCAACCGCACAGGCGATTGCGCAAGGCGTGGTCTATGTGCCCGAAGATCGGGGCAAACAGGGCGCGGTCAAGGGCTTGCCGATTTTTCAGAATGTGACGCTGCCATCGCTGGCGCGCACGTCGCGGCATGGGTTTTTGCGCATGGCGCAGGAATTTGCCTTGGCGCGCGACTATACCACCCGGCTTGATCTGCGCGCCGCCAGTCTGGATCAGGATGTGGGTCTGTTGTCGGGAGGAAATCAGCAAAAAGTGGTGATCGCCAAATGGTTGGCCACCAAACCGCGGGTGATTATTCTGGATGAGCCGACCAAAGGCATTGATATCGGATCCAAAGCGGCGGTGCATGAATTCATGGCCGAGTTGGCCGGGCAGGGGCTGGCGGTGATCATGGTCAGTTCGGAAATTCCCGAAGTGCTTGGCATGGCCGACCGGGTGATCGTGATGCGTCAAGGCCGGATGGTGGCCGAATTGTCCGGCGCTGACATGACCCCCGAAGCCCTTGTCAGCGCCGCCGCCGGTATCAATGGAGAGGCCGCATGACCAGACTGCTTTCATCGCGGGAAATCCAACTTGCAGGGGCGATTTTGCTGATGATCGCGGGCATCGCCTGGCGGTTTCCGGCCTTTGTTGCCCCCCAAAATCTGGCCAATGTGTTCAACGATACGGCCCCGTTGATCATCCTTGCGCTGGGGCAAATGGTGGTGATCCTGACCAAATGTATTGACCTGTCGGTGGCCGCCACGCTGGCCCTATGTGGCATGGTGGCGGCTTTGTTGAACGGACTGGGGGTGCCTTTGCCGGTGATTATAGCGGCGGCAATAGGTTTGGGGGCAGTGTTGGGGGCGGTAAATGGCGCTTTGGTCTGGGTGTTGCAGATTCCGCCTATTGTGGTGACTTTGGGCACGATGACCATCTACCGCGGTGTTATCTTTCTGATTTCCGACGGAAAATGGATCAATGCGCACGAGATGACCGACGGTTTCAAATCGCTGCCACGGCTGGTTTTTCTGGGTCTGCCAGTAATGGGATGGGTGGCGATTGCGATGATCGGCGCCTTTGCGGTGCTGGTGGGGCGCACGGCTTTGGGGCGCAGTTTTTTTGCGGTGGGGGGCAATCCGCATGCCGCTGTTTACACTGGGTTGAACGTTGGGCGCACGCAGTTCTGGGCCTTTGTGATTTCGGGCGCACTGGCCGGGTTGGTCGGCTATCTTTGGGCCGCCCGCTATGCCGTGGCTTATGTCGATATCGCCGGTGGGTTCGAGTTGGACGTCGTGGCGGCCTGCGTTATTGGCGGCATTTCCATTGCGGGCGGGATCGGATCGGTGGGGGGCGCGGTGTTGGGTGCGCTGTTTTTGGGCGTGGTAAAAAACGCCTTACCGGTCATCGGTATTTCACCGTTTTGGCAGCTGGCGATTTCGGGCAGTGCCATCTTGCTGGCCGTTGCGTTTAACGCGCGTCAAAGTCGCACAAAAGGCCGTATCATCTTGAAATCAGCAGAGCATATCGCATGACACCGCCCCTGCGCGCGCGCATTCCAGACCGCCTGAGCCACCCGTTTTCCCGGGCGCTGAAAAGCTGGGAGGCGTTGTTGCTGTGCGTGGCCATCGCGATTTTCATCCTGAACTCTTTCGCTTCGCCCTATTTTCTGGATCCGTGGAACCTGTCGGACGCCACCTTCAACTTTACCGAAAAAGCAATGATTGCCTTTGCCATGGCGATGCTGATCATCGCGGGCGAGATTGATTTATCGGTGGCGTCGATCATCGCGCTGGCATCCACCGCAATGGGCTATACGGCCACTTTGGGGGCCACAACACCCGAGGTGGTGGCGGTGGGGTTGGCCGTGGGCCTGCTGTGTGGCGCGTTTAACGGTTCGCTGATCGCAGGTCTTGGGCTGCCGTCGATTGTGGTCACCATCGGCACCATGAGTCTGTTTCGCGGCATCAGCTATATCGCCTTAGGCGACAAAGCGTTCACCAAATATCCGGCTGGGTTTGAGTATTTTGGTCAAGGCTATGTGGTCTGGGTAATCTCGTTCGAGCTGGCGCTGTTCGGCGTGCTTGCGGTAATTTTTGGAATTTTACTGCACAAAACCAACTTTGGCCGCGCGGTCTATGCCATTGGCAATAACCCCACAGCGGCGCTGTTTTCTGGCATCCGCACCAACCGGGTGCGGTTTCAACTGTTCCTGCTGACCGGCCTGATGTCGGGCATCGCCACCGTTTGCCTGACTTCGCGGTTAGGCTCGACCCGCCCGTCGATTGCGACGGGCATCGAGTTAGAGGTGGTTACCATGGTGGTTCTGGGCGGCGTCAACATTTTGGGCGGGTCTGGCACCATCGCGGGCGTGGTTTTGGCGGCGTTCGTGATGGGGCTGGTCACCTTTGGATTCGGTTTGCTGAACGTGCCCGGCATTGTGATGTCGATCTTTATCGGTGCGTTGCTGATCGGGGTTATTGCCTTGCCCCGGCTTTGGCAGCGGATGAAAACGGCGAAAGGATAGCAGATGGAAAAATATGCTTTTCGCATGCAGTTGACTCCGGGGATGCAGGACGAATACATCCGTCGCCATACCGCAATCTGGCCGGAACTGGTGGATTTGCTGCAAAGCGCCGGGATCAGCGATTATTCAATTCATCTGGATGTGCAAACCAATGCCTTGTTCGGGGTGCTGTGGCGCAAACCGGATCACCGCATGGCAGCTTTGCCAGACCATCCGGTGATGCAACGCTGGTGGGCGCATATGGCGGATATCATGGAAACCGGGGCCGATAACGCGCCTGTGGCGATCCCGCTGATAAACGTTTTTCACATGGCTTAGCCGATGCATATTGCGGTCATTGATATTGGCAAAACCAACGCCAAGCTGGCGCTGGTTGATCTGGACACCCTGACGGAACTGGCGGTGATCACCCGGCCCAATACGGTTTTGCCCGGCCCGCCATACCCGCATTTTGACACAAATGGCCATTGGGATTTTATTCTGCAGGGC
>JANPLZ010000097.1:0-25444 GCA_031422555.1 Cypionkella sp.
CGCCGCCATCGCCGAGATGGCCCATGCGGCCGGCATTTCCTGCGAAGGCGAAATCGGCTTTGTCGGCTATTCGGGCGGCGAAGGATCTGCGGGCACAGACCCCCAAGAAGCTGCGCAATTCGCCTTGGAAACCGGGGTGGATGCCATGGCGATATCGGTTGGCAATGTGCATTTGCAACAAGACAAGCAAGGGGGTCTGGACCTGGCCCGCATCCGCGCAATCGAGGCGCTGACGGGTGTGCCGTTGGTCATTCATGGCGGCTCTGGCGTGCCAATGGCGCAACGTCGCGCGCTGGGGACTGGATCAAACATCTGCAAATTCAACATCGGCACCGAACTGCGCATGGCTTTTGGCGACGCGCTGCGCACAGCCGTAAACCGCGATCCCCTGCGGTTTGACCGGATTTCCATCCTGCAAGAAACGCACGATCCGGTCGTTGCGGCCGCCCGGCGCGTTCTTGGCAACCTAAAGCGAGGCTGACATGCTGAACATCGGAATTCTTGGCTGTGGGCGGATCGGGCAAGTGCATGCCCAAACGATCAGCCGGTTGGATGCGGTGCGCGTGATCGCGGTGGCCGATGCCGTTCTTGAGGCTGCCCAAGCACTGGCCAGCCGAACGGGGGCGCAAATCATGGAGGCGCAGGCGCTGATCGACAGCCCGTCGGTTGACGCCGTCATCATCGCCACCCCTACCGACAGCCACTATGACCTGATCCATGCCGCCGCCCGCGCCGGTAAGGCGATCTTTTGCGAAAAGCCGGTGGATTTGTCGGCTGACCGCATCCGCCACTGTATCAAGGTGGTCGAAGCGGCTGGTGTGCCCTTTATGACCGCCTTCAACCGCCGCTTTGACCCGAACTTCGCCGACCTTCAGGCCCGGCTTCGGGCGGGTGAGATCGGGCGCGTTGAACTGGTCAGCATCACCTCGCGCGATCCCGCCCCGCCACCGATCAGCTATATCGAACGGTCGGGCGGAATATTCCGCGACATGATGATCCACGACTTGGATATGGCCCGGTTTTTGCTGGGCGAAGAACCGGTGCAGGTTTTTGCCGTCGGCTCGGCGCTGATTGACCCCGCCATCGCGGCGGCGGGCGATATTGACACCGCGGCCGTCACCCTGACCACCGCCAGCGGGGCGATCTGCCAGATCACCAATTCGCGCCGCGCCACCTATGGCTATGATCAAAGGATCGAAGTGCATGGGTCGGCTGGTATGCTGCAGGCCGGGAATGTGCGGGAAAATACGGTCGAAGTTGCCACTGCCAATGGGTTTCGTTCGGCCCCGACAAAGCACTTTTTCCTTGAACGGTATCAGGCGGCCTACAGCGCCGAAGTCGCCCTGTTTGCGCAAAGCGTTGCGTCCGGCGCGCCTATGCAGCCCGACATTCGCGATGGGCTTGCCGCCCAGATTCTGGCCGATGCCGCCGCAGACTCCTTTTCAACAGGCAAGCCGATCAACCTTTGATAGCCCAGACGTTGGCGGCGGGCCGGCTTGCAGCCATGGCATGCCACAGCCGCATCAGCGCAGCGCCCTGTGGCTAGGCCAGATTTTTTTGGTGAAGGGCGTCGAGAATGGCAAAGAATTCCGTCGCGCCTTGCCCGCTCACAAGCGCGTCACGCAGATAATCCGCCTGTGATTTTGGCGCCATGCCGCCTTTGGGTGGATTGCTGTCCAGATTGGTCGGAAAGGGATAGCCCTCGGCCGTGGCCGCCACGACATTGGCGATGTTCAATCCGGCCCCAAGCCGCAATTCGGGATAGAGCGCGCGGATCATGCGGGCACGGTCAACGGTTTCCATTGCCCGCCCCAAAGCCGACGACACTTGCAGCAGATTGCCCAAGCGGAACCGGTCCGCTGTGTGATTGGTGCCCGCACCGTGCATCACCGCCGGGTTGAAGAACATCAAATCACCCTTGCACAGCGCCAGTTGCACGTGGTTGGCCACAAAATGCGCCTGAAATTCTGGCCGCGCAAAGGCAAGGTAGCCGGCAAGGAACTGCTGTGAAAACGGCAACACCATCGTTGGCCCGGTTTCCAGCGGCATATCGCAATGCGCCACGGCGCCCTGCAATGTCAGCGTGGGCGAGATGGCATGAATATGCGCCGGATAGCGCGCTATCTGTTCCGGCGACATGAACCCCAAATGATAATCCCGGTGTGCGGTCTGTGCTGCACCGCCGGGGTTCACCCGGTTTACCTGAGCGGTCATCTGGTAGGCCGGGCCCAGCCAAGCCTCAGCAGCCAGCGCGATGCCGTGTGAGCTGAAATAAGCGGCAAAGTTTGCAGGGTCAGCAAGGCAATGCTTTTCAAGCGAATTCCAGATCCGGTCATTTGCGCCCGGCTTGGCGAAATGGTCACCGCCGCCTTTGACCACCCGTTTTTCATCCGCGATGATTTGGGTAAAAATCTCACTTGCCCGGTCGATAACTGCGTGGTCTGCCACCCCCTGCCGGATGATGATGACGCCAGCCCCTTGGGCAAAAACAGACGACCATTCTTCCATCAAGGCTTGACGGGCGGGCTGATTTTCGGCCGCAGCATCCACATCTGCGCCAAGGTAAATCGGGATATTCCGGTTCACTTCGGCCGCAAGCGGAACATCGGCAGGGTCTGTCGTCTGGCTGACAATCTTGCAAAACTCTGCGAAGTTGCCGCTGTTGGCCTCCAGCCAGACCGGCGCGCGCTGTGGCTTTGGGGGTATGAAATCCATGGGCATCTCCTGCTGTATCCCCGATCAATGGCAGAACTGCTGCGCGAAAAGATTTGTAAATCACCTCAAAAACACCTCAAATACGGCATGGACCCAAAATTCACCCATAAGGAAATTGCCCATCAGGCGGGTCTTAGCCTTGCCACAGTTGACCGCGTTCTGCATGGCCGCGACAACGTTCGCCTTGTCACAGCCGACCGCGTGCGCACCGCAGCCGCAGAGCTTGCCCGCCAGTATGACGCAAGCCATCTGCACAGCCCCAAGGTGACGCTGGATATCGTGATGCAAGCGCCGGATCGGTTTTCATCAGCCGTCCGGGCCGCCTTTGACGCAGAATTGCCCCTGATGCGGCCTGCAACCTTCCGCGCCCGCTTTCACTTTGCAGAAGTGCTGGAACAGCACGACCTTGTGGCGCTGTTGCGGGCGATTGCCCGGCGCGGCACCCAAGGCATTGTGTTGAAAGTGCCCGCAACGCCCGAAGTTGAGACGTGCCTTGCCGAACTTGCCACGCGAAAAATCCCGATCATCACCTATGTGACGGATGTGGCGCATCCCTTGCGGCTGGCCTATGTCGGCATGCAAAACAACCGGGCAGGCGCAACCGCCGCCTATCTTTTGGCGCGGATGGCGCAGTCACAGCCGTCTTGCGTGTTGGTCACCATGTCCAGTCAGTTGTTTGAAGGTGAAGAGGCGCGACGCATGGGCTTTGTCGATTACCTGACAAAAAGCGCGCCGCAGATGGCAATCTTGATCGTTTCGGAAAGTTTTGGTGTCAACAGGCCCACGGGCGTTGTGATCCGGCAGGCGCTTGAAGATCATCCCGAGATAAGCTCGGTCTATTCAATTGGCGGTGGCAATCGCGCGATACTTGCCGCTTTTGCCGACGCGGGGCGCGCGATTGATGTTTTTGCGGCGCATGACCTTGACCGCACCAACACAGAATTGCTGAAATCCGGGCAGGTCAGTTTCGTGATCCACCACAGTTTGCGGCAAGATGCGCGGCGGGTGGCGCTGCATTTCAGCAAACACTACCGCTTGATTGATCCTGCAACAGAAATCGAAGACGCCGAAATCAATATTGCCTGCCCGATTATGTCAAAGTGAAAGGTCGCGGCTGAGCCGTCAAGCGCTTGTCTGACGCCGTAGTTTTTGCAACTGAAACGATATGCCGGTTGGTTCTGATCAAGGGCCGCTGGCCCGCAGGACAAGACCTCGCCGGACACTGGGAGTTTGTGTCCAGCGAGGTTGCACGGTATCGGTCACGGCTGCCTTTTGGGGCACCTGACAAGACCGCCGTGCTGTGGGTTACGCGCGCGCTGACATCCGCACGCGCCGTGTTCAGTTTATGACATTGGAATAGAACGTCGCTTCGACATCAGCCATATCGATCGCAGCCAGATCGTCGGGCAACGCATAGCCATCGGCATCTGCATGCACCTTTGCCACATCAAACGCATTCGCATCGGCGATATAATCGTTGGTCACATAGCGGGCGGTGTCAATGTCGATACCGGACATGCCGATGTCCTTGAGTATCTTGAAGAATTTGTCCCAAGCCGAAACATCGTGTTCGCCCCAACCGGCCCGCTTTGCCATGTCACCCTTGAAGGTGCGGTGAATCTGCATCAGGCTTTCGGTGCCCGCGCGTGGGCCATAATTGGCCCGCGTGGTCGGCAGCGCCTTGAACACGATCTCGGCGGCGGCGCGCGGGTTGCGGTCGGCAAATTCACTGCCCATCGCCCAGCCGCGCAGGTATTTCTGCAAGAAGGCCAAACGTTCGGGGTCTTCAAGATCAGCCCTGCGCACCACCAGCGAGTTTGACGGCAAGGGCGAGCCGCGCATCCCCAGCCAGTAGTCGAAGTCCAGCCCCTTGGCCCCCAGATCGGCGCGCAGGCCTTCCCATGCAAGGCAAGCATCGCCTTGGCCACCCGCCAGTGCAGTCGTCCAAGTCGGCCAGCCGGCCTCGACGTAGGTGATCTTTGTGGGGTCAACGCCCACGGCCGCAAACATCGGATCGGCAATCGCCTGCCACGCGGCTGATCCCAACAGCACGGTCTTGCCTTCAAGCCCCTTCAAGTCGGCCATGCCCTCGCCCTTGCGGAAGGCAATGTTGAACAGGTCCAGATACCCGCTGCCAAAGATCGACACCAGATCCATGCCGTTGTTGACCGCAAACGACAAAACCCCCGGCGACGGAAAGCCGATATCGGCTTGTTCAACCGCCACAAACTTGACCACCGCCGTGCCGTCGGATGGGCCCGGCTCCATCGCGGTTTCCACCCCCAGATCGCCGAAATATCACATCTCTTTTGCCACCCAATAGGGGTAGTCATCCATCACTTCGATGGTGCCGCGCGGCGATATCCAGGTGAATTTTTCGCCGTAAGGTGCTGCCTGCGCCTTGCCGGGGGCCAACAGGCCGCCGCCAAGGATCGTGGTGGTGACAAGTCCGCTGGCGCTGATTTGCAGCAGGCGGCGGCGTGTCATGTTTTGAATGGTCATCAGGTTTCCTCCCCTAAAATGGTATGCCGCAGGGTTGTGGTTGTTCGGGCAAATGCGGCTGATCCGCCCGTTTGCGTGTCAGCTTTCCCAACCGGCCAGTTTTTTGCCCAGCCAGAAGAAAAAGGCGTAGATCGTGATGCCCGTGACGGCCAGGATCAGGATGCAGGCAAAGAATTCCGGCATCCGCAGCGTGGATGAATAGGTGGTCAACCGGCTGCCAAGCCCGAACCCACCGCCCGACATGTCGGCACCAACGGCGGTGATCATCCCGAAGATCGCCCCGATCATCAGGCCGACGATGACCATCGGCATCGCCATCGGGATGCGGATCTTGGTGAATATTTGCAGGGTCGATGCCCCGCAGGACCGGGCAAGCGCGATCTTCATCGTATCGACCCGCCGGAACCCGGTTGCCGCGTTGATCATCACCATTGGGCCGGATGCCAAAGCCACAGCGATGATGCGGGGTGTATAGCCAAAGCCGAAATTGAGGATCAACAGCGGCACCAGCGCCAGCATTGGCGTGGTGACCAACAGCAGGATGTAAGGCGTGATCACCTTTTCAACAAAGGGAAACTGGGTGATCACGGCGGCCAGAACCAAGCCAATCGACGCCCCTACGGCATAGCCTGAAAAAAGCTCGATCAGGGTATAGGCGTAATGCTGGCCGATCGTTGACATCTCGGCCGAGGCAAAGACCGCGGCGATGGCCGAAGGGGTGGGCAGGATGTATTGCGGCACTTCGAAGAAGCGTAACAGAAACTCGCCGCCGCCGATGACCATCACCGCCACGGCGATGATGGCGATCACTTCGCGCGCGCCCTGACCGCCAAGGCCGCTGGCAAGGCCTGTCGGACTTGCGAACCCTGCGCTGTTATTTGACCGGTTCATGCTGTCCCCCGTTTCGCAATCGAAGCCAAGGATTTCACCGTTGGCGGATGCTGGATGTCGTGCTTGATCAGGTTGACAAGGTCGAAAAAGTCCCGCGACTCCATCAGATCAAGCGATCTTGGCCGCGCAAAAGGCACCTCGACAACGCGCGAAATCTGGCCCGGACGCGCCGACATGATATAAACCTTGTCGGCCAGATAGACCGCTTCGGCGATGGAATGGGTGATCAGGATTACGGTCTTGCGCGCCTCGATCCAGATTTCCTCGACCAGTTTGTTCATCTCGTCGCGGGTAAACGCGTCCAGCGCGCCGAAGGGTTCATCCATCAAAAGAACGGTCGGATCGCTGGCAAGGGCTCGCACAATCGACGCGCGCTGCTGCATGCCGCCCGATAATTCGCGCGGCATCTTGTCGCCAAACCCGCCAAGGCCCACGCGGTCCAGCAAACTGTCGATCCGGGCCGCATCCGGGCGGTGTTTGCGAATTTCAAACGGCAGTTCGATGTTCTTGCGGATCGACCGCCACGGCAGAAGATTGGCCTCTTGGAACATCATGCCAATGCTGGGATGCGGGCCGGTGATCCATTCATCCCCCAGCGCGATTGCCCCCGAGGTCAGCTTGTGCAAACCCGCGATTGACCACAGCAGGGTGGTTTTGCCGCAACCTGAAGGCCCGACGATGGAAATGAATTCGCCGTGGCGGACCGTCAGATCAACGTCTTTCAACGCCTGAATGCCGCCCGGTTGCGTGCCGTACGTTTTGGTCGCGCCTCTGACATTCAGGGCTTTTTCCGTGGTCTGTTTCATCGTCGCCTCCCTTGGCGTCATCATCGGGCGGGCATGCCCGCGCTGGCCCCCAAAGCGGGCTTTGGGGTTGGACGTGTTGCAGTTGGTTTGCCTAGTTTGCCAGCAGTTCGGTCAGATAGCGGTCCACTTGCGCCATGTATCCCGGCTCGAACCCGTTCAGGCCCATGTGACCTTCGGGCGAGTGGATCACCCGCAATTCAGCATTTGGGATCAGCTTGCAGTCGGCGTCGCATTCGTGCGGCGGGAAAAACTGATCATGGCTGATCGGCATCACCATCGTTTTGGCCGTGATGCGCGCCAAAGCTGCCGCCAGATCGCCGCCCGTGTGAAGGGACACATCGGCGCGCTGCCATTTGTGCATCTGCGTCAGCAGCACATTCGGGTCCATCGGCTCAAAATAGGCTTTCATCACGCTGTTGATGAAATCATCCAGCGACGACATGCCGAGGATCGAATTCCACCGCTTGTCTTGATAGAATTCCGTTGACCAACCTGCCGTGGCCACAATTTTTGCCATCCGGTCCATCCCGGCGCGCACATCCGTCCCCAAGGCATACCAGCCGCCGCGCCATTCCGGATCGGATGTGATGGCCTCGGTCAGGGTGTCAATAAAAACCGTCTGATGCAGCGAAATCCGGGCTGTGCATGCAATTGCCGCCGCCCGTGCCACCTTGTGCGGGTGGCGCACGATCCATTCGTAAACCTGCTGGCCACCCATGGACCCCCCAACCGCCAGGGCCAAAGTTTCGATGCCGAAATGCTTGGTGATCAATTTGTGCTGGGCAGTCACATCATCCGCGATGCTTAGCTTTGGGAACTTTCCCATCGCCTGTGGGCGCGCCACGTTATGGGCCGAAGACGAGACGCCACCACCAAGCTGGTCGGCAATGATGATGAAATATCTGGCCGGATCAAGCGCGTGGCCAGCGCCGACATAGATATCCTCCATCACCTTGCCGGTGCCTGAAAACCAAGTCGTGACCAGAACCGCGTTCGAGCGGGCGGCGTTCAGAACACCTTGCGTGCGATAGGCAAGTTTGGCACCGCGCAGCGTTTCACCGGATTCAAGGATCAGGTTTCCCAGATCGTAAAATTCGACGTTGCCCTGAGTCAGGGGGCCATAAAATGAGTTCTCAATCACGTCTGTGCCCCCCCATTGGCCGTCCACCCGGTCACAGGCGACACGGCTTCGCACTTTGATGTGCGCACCTCATGGGTCTAGCAAGATCGGTATCGCCCGATCTATCGCGAACATTCGCAATGGATCGGCCATCATACGCGGGCGGATCAGCCGATGTCGGAGCGGGACAGCAGGTGGATCAAGGCTGCGGTGCTGGGCGCGCCGGTTTTTTCGCGGATGCTGCGCAGTTGATGATCAATGGTCGAAAAAGACCGGCCGCGAATCCGTGCGATTTGCTTGTAACTTATGCCCTTGGCAACCAGCCGCGCGACGTCGGTTTCTGCGGGTGTCAATCCCGCCCATGCCGATGTGCCTTTGGTTTGCGGCATTGATGCACCCGCCAGATGCCATTGGCTGCCGGTTTTCGCATCCGCCTGCAAATCGCCGGAAAGACCCTGCGCCACACAAATGATCGGGCTAAGCACATCCGCGACGGTGTGTTCGAAACAGTCGTAAAGGCCCGATTGCACCGGGGCAAGGTGTTCGGTCCAGTCGGCACAAATCAGGCCATACTTGCCGTTCGCGGTCTGCAGTGCCCAAGCAAACTTTGATCTGGTTGCGGCCCCGGACATGCGTTGGCGCATCCGGATCGACACCCGGCTGTCATGCTTGATATCGCCGTAAACCAGCGGGCGGTCTTCGCGCCACATCGCCTGCATCATCGCGTCGCGGTTGTCGACAGGCTTGCCCGCAAAGGACGGAACGTCGTAGTCGCTGGATTTCGCTTCGGCAAAGCCGGGGAAATAATCGGCAGCGGATTGTGCGCCAAACCCTGTATCAACCCGGTGGCAGCCAAGTTCGGCACGCAACCAGTTTGCAGCAATCAACCAGCATCCGGTCAGATCATCCAGATGCAACAGCATATGGGCGGCCAGATCGCGGGCTGGCTTGTATCTGACGACCGACCGGTCAAGCAGCGCCGCGCGCAAGCGCCGTTGCGCCGAGAACACATCTCTGCCGACATCACCTGCAAGGGCATGTTCGTGCAGGATCTGCCGCCATCCTTTCCCAAAGCCAAATTCACCACCTGCGGCAAAGCCTATGCAAATCCGTGCAAGAGTCAAATCTTGTCACGATCGCCCCACAGGCGGGTTCAAAGGCGAACGGTTTGCGGTCCGGGGCCGGGTTATATCCGGCCCCGGACCACTTTAGCGTCTGCTGGGAGGAACAGACGTTTGCGCGTAGCCTGTCAAAACGTCGGTCACCTTGGCCGCAAGGGCCTTGCCAAGGGCAAGGTTGTTCTCAGCCGTAAAGTGGATGCCGTCACAGCCGTCGGTGGACACCACCGATCCGGCATCAAAGAAGGCGACCTTCATGAAATCTGCCATCGCGCGGTATTGTCCGGCCAAGGCGGCGGTCTTTTCGTGGCCGCCTTCAAACATGCCTTCAAAAAACGGATGCGCCATCGGCGCCAGCGGCGGCGGTGCCACGACCAGGACTTTTGGCGCCGGATAAGGCGTGCCAACGCCCCCCGCCGATCCATAAATCTGCCCCACCAGCTTGGCCATGCCATTGGCGATTTCATAAGGCGTGCGGCGGAAATAGGTTTTGGTATCGTTGGTGCCCAGCATGACGATCACCAGATCCAGCGGCAGATGGCTGGCCAATGCCGCAGGCAGATAGGCGCTGCCGTTCAGGCGCGGATCGTTCGGGTCGTCAAGGCTGGTGGTGCGCGCACTTAGCCCTTCTTCGATGATGTGATAACCATCCCCCAATTGGGCCGCCATTGCACCGGTCCAGCGCTGCCTGAATCCATAGCGCAGGGTTGGTGCGCCTTGGGTCACCGGGATCCACCCCCAGGTCAGGCTGTCACCATAGCACAGAATTGTTTTCTGTTCGGTCATTCGGTTTTGCTCCCTTACCGGATTTCAGCCGCGCTTGGCTCGCGCGCCGTAAAGAATAGCCGCCATCAGGATGATCAGCCCTTGGGCGATCAGCTTGCCCGGATCGCCAATGCCGAAAACCGTCATCACAACGAACAGCAAGGCAAACGACAGCACGCCAAAGAACGGCCCCCAGACCCCGCCGTCGCCGCGGCCAAACACCACGCCGCCAAGGATCGTGGCGGCCACCGCCAATATCGGCAGATCAAGACCCACCCGCACCGACCCCACCGCAATCGACCCGGTCTGCACAAGCGCCGCCACCGCCGCGATCAGCCCGGCCAGCACATGCGCCAGCACGACTGTGCGTTCCACCGGCACGCCGGAAAAAGCCGCGGCCTCGGCGTTTTCGCCCACGGCTTCCACAAAACGGCCATAGACGCTTTGCTGCATGATCAGCCACATGACCCCCGTGCAGCCCAGCCAGAACAGAACCGGCAACGGCAGGGCGCCGTATTTGATATCAAAAATCTCGTTCATGTATTTCGGCACATCACCGGGCGGCTTGCCGCTGGACAGGAACTGCACGAAGCCGACCAGAATGATGCTGACCGCAAGCGTCACGATCACCGCTGACACGCGGCGCTTGGCGATCATATAACCGTTCAGCAGCCCGACACTGCAGCCGATGGCCAGCGCCATCAGGATAAAGGTCAGGCCTGACGCCTCGGGGAAGGTGCGCGAGGTGATGATATAGTTGATCAGCAAGATCACCCCGCCGCCCGACAGATCAATAGACCGGACCCGCATCACCAGCAACTGTCCCAGCACAAGTATGCCCAAGGGCACGACTTGGCGCACAAAGATGCCCAGCACGTTTGGGTTCAGCATGTTGGGCCGGGCAACCCACAGCGTCAGCAGCAAAAGGCCAAAGACGTAATAGGCAGGTGGCACTGACGAAAGACGCCGCAGAATGGGGTAAGACAACATCGGTGCCATGATCAAAGCCCCATCTTCTTGCGCGACTGCAACCCGACGATGGCCAAAAGCAGCCCGCCCTTTATTGCCGTTTGCACAAAGGGCGAAACATTGGCCAAATTCATGCCATTCGCCAAAAGCACCATGATGATCGCCCCCAGCACCGTTCCATGCAGACTGCCCACCCCGCCCGACAGTTGGGTTCCGCCTATGGCCACGGCCGTGATGGCATCCAGTTCAAACAACAGGCCGACATTGGGGTCGCCCGACACGATCCGCCCCGCAAGAAACACCCCCGCCAACGCGGCAAACATTGCGCAGGCGACGTAGGCCAGAACAATGTTCCGCTCGACCCGGATGCCGTAGTTGCGGGCCGCATCCTCTATCCCTGCAGCGACGCCGCCGCCGATGGCGAAAAGATGCAGGCCATAGCGGCTGCCGTAAAGGATTTTGGCCGCCAGCAGGGTGGCGAACAGCCCCCAAAAGACCGGCAATGGCAGGCCCAGAAAGCTGCCCTGAACCGCGGATATGACGATGTCGGGGATATGCCCTCCGGATACCGGGCGCAGAATGCGGGTGATCCCCAGCAGAATATATTGCATGGCCAGCGTGGCAATGATCGGGTGAACGTTCAGCCGGGTGATGACCACCCCGTTGATCAGGCCGACAAGACC
Source organism: Cypionkella sp. (assembly GCA_031422555.1). Classification (GTDB taxonomy): domain Bacteria; phylum Pseudomonadota; class Alphaproteobacteria; order Rhodobacterales; family Rhodobacteraceae; genus JANNAT01. The sequence goes on from JANPLZ010000097.1 coordinate 11,570, forward strand.
CGCCAGCGCGAAAACTGCCGGGATCAGCACAGCGGCCGGGCCATCCAGCGACAGGATTGCGGTTGAAAAGCTGATGACAGACCCGATCGACAGATCAAGACCGCCGACAAGGATGACAAACAACTGACCAATGGCTGCGATCATCAGCGGCATCGCCTGCGACACAAGGTTGAAAAGATTCTCACGGCTGGCGAATTGGTCGGTTCCGACGCTTAGAACGGCCACGAGGACGACGACGATTGCCAGCGGCACGCCCCAAAGCCCGTGTCGGCTGCGCCGGGTGGAAAAGCCGGACCGAAGCCACGCGATCATGCCGCCACCCCATCGGTTGTCAGTGCAGCGGCAAGGATGCTGTGTTCGGTCGCATCGGCTGCCGGTATTTCGGTCACCACGGTGTTGTCGTGAACAACGGCCAGACGGTCGCACAGCCCGATCAGTTCAACCGTTTCGCGCGATGTGACAAGGACCGCACCGCCCGCCTTGGCAAAATCGCGCAACAGCCCATAGATTTCGGACTTGGCCCCGATATCAACGCCCCGGGTCGGCTCTTCGATCACCAATATCTTCAACTCACGCGCCAGATAGCGCCCCAGCAGCACCTTTTGCTGGTTGCCGCCCGACAGTGATCCGACCGGTGTGGCGGTGCTTGCAGCTTTGACCTGCACGGCGTTTATCATCTTTTGCACAACCGAATTCAGTCTTTTGGCCCAAGTGAAGGCAGGCCTTTCGGCATGCAGGGCGATGACCAGATTGGCCGCAACCGACAGGCCCAGCAGCAGGCCTTCTTCCTTGCGATCCTCGGGCACAAAACCCATGCCAAGCCGCGCCATCGCGCGGATACCGTTGGCCGGACGGGGAAATTTCAGGGCTTGCCCGTGCAGACGCAGGGTTCCGCCCGCAGGTTGAAAGCGGCCGATCAGCGACCGCATGATCTTTTGCTGGCCCTGCCCTTCCAGCCCGGCAAGGCCAAGGATTTCCCCTTGGCGCAAGGTCAGATCAAAGGGCCGCGTTCTGGTGCCTGCCCGAAAAGCCTGCAGTTCAAGAACCGGCGGGCCAAGCGTTGCCGCCCGGGCCGGGAACAGATCGGCAAGCTCGCGGCCCACCATCATCGCGATCAGGCCATGCGGCGTGACATCGCGGATCAGTCTTGTCGCAACATGCTGGCCGTCCTTCAGGACGGTAACTTCGTCGCACATGTCGAAAATCTCGTCCATGCGGTGCGAGATATACACGATGGCCTTCCCCTCGGCGCGCAGGCGCAGGATGCTGCGGTTCAACACCTCGACGTCAGCGGCGTTCAACGCAGCGGTCGGTTCATCCAGAATAAGCACGCAGGACTCGGCCTTGATGCCATGCGCGATCTCAACAAACTGGCGTTCGGCAATGGTCAGGGTCGAGACCAGTTGATCGGGGTCAAGTTTCAGGTCCAGCTCTGCCAAGGCACTTGCGGTTTCGGCCCACATGCGGCGGCAGTCAAGGCCACCCGCCGCAGTCCGGGGTTCGCGGCCAAGATACATGTTTTCGGCGATGGTCAGGTTGGGCAGCAACGACATTTCCTGAAAAACCGTGGAAATTCCGGCCGCCAAAGCCTCACGCGGTGACGGCAGATGCAAGGGCTTGCCGTCCATCAGGATGTGGCCTTCATCACTGCGATGCACCCCCGCAAGGATTTTCATCAATGTTGACTTTCCCGCGCCATTTTCCCCCATCAGCGCATGCACCGTGCCGGAGCGCAGACGCAAGGTTACCCCCTTCAGCACCCGGCTGGCCCCAAACGCCTTCGAGATGGATTGCATTTCAATCAGGCACGTTGGTTCACTGTCAAACATCGTTCCCTCCTAGCCGTGGGTTGCGCGGGGCGACATATGCCGCCTCGTGCCGATCGATTTAGTTGCCGTATAGTTCCAACAGTTTTTCTTCCGGCAACTCACTTGGCCACCAGACGTTAGCAGACAGGTCCGCGCGGTAGTAAGTCGCGGCTTTGTCTTTGTCCCAGCCTGCCGGGTTATAGTCGTAATGCTTGAACAGCGCCTTGCCCTCCAACAGGGCCACGGCAGCGCGCACCCCGGCTGCGCCCTGTGACGGGCTGTATTCTGCCGACACAGACTCGTAGGCTTCACTGATCCACTGGCCGAAGAAGCCGTTGTTACCTTCGCCGGAAATCGGGGGAACTGTGGCACCGAACTGCTTGAACACATCCACACAGGCACGGGTCATGTCAGCCCCCGATGACCAGATACCATCGACATTCGGGTCGGCCAGATACAGCGTCTCGCAGACTTTCTTGGCCGTGTCATATTGCCAGCTGCCGGGCTGTTCGGCGATGATCTGGATGTTGGTGCCTTGCAGTGACTGCAAAAGACCATTGTAGCGGTTGATGTCCTCGGGGTGGCCCGCCAGACCGCGCAGCACCCAGATTTTGCCTTCCTTGCCAACCTGACCCACAAGCCAGTCACCCATCACCTTGCCAAAATGTTCGGCCCCGCCCTGAATCTCGGTTGTATAGGCGTCAGAGTCGATCCGGCCGGTATGCAGGATCACCGGAATGCCCGCCGCCACGGCCTTTTCGATGCTGGCGTTGGCCGAAGTCGAGGTGACCGGCTGCACGATGATCGCATCCACGCCTTGGGCGATCAGATCTTCGATGTCGGCAACCTGCTTTTCCTGATCAAAGGCGGCGTCAAGGATGATCAGCTTTTCAATGCGCGCATCCGCCGCCGCGGCCGCTTCGGTCTCATGCGCCACCTGAACCGTCCAGGTGTTGGCGTTCACGCCAAAGTGGCTCATCCCGATGACCCAGGGGCCATCCTTTTTGAACGTGCCTGCGGGCACCACGGTGGTGTCCTTGGTGCTGGGCACGACACCGTCCATCAAAGCCACGTCCTGGGCCATCGCGGCCCCCGACACAGCGACGGTCAGGGCGACTCCTGCCACCGCGCCTATCAGAAAGTTGGAACGCATCGTTTTCCTCCGTTGTTGGCCCCGTGCTTGCACAAGACCCTGTTGATTTTGCCATCTGGCCGGACCGACCATCTGAGTCACGGCAAGCCTTCTGCGATAAGCCAAAGCGGCTTTTCCCAGACCAGACACCGGATGAGAAAGTCTTTCCCCCCACGACTGCAGACCAACCATGTTTCCTCCAGCCCGGCCTGCATGGGGCATCAAAAGCAGAAGGGTTTCAGTTCGTCAACACTTATTCAGAGTGAATGAATATGTAGAACGCTTGCGAAAGGTTATATTTTTCTGTTAGTTTCTGGAATCGCTTGGGAATGTGAAGGATAGACCGCATGAGGACAGTCTTATGTTTCGGCGATTCAAACACCCATGGACAGATCCCCGGACGCGGCCCGCTGGATCGATTCGGGTGGGTTGACCGTTGGCCGGGTGTGATGGCAAAAGCCCTTGGTCCCGATTGGTACATTATCGAAGAAGGTCTAAGCGGACGCACAACGGTGCGCGATGATCCGATTGAAGGCGAGCACAAGAACGGCCGCCGCTATCTGACGCCTTGCCTGCAAAGCCATGCGCCGATTGACGTGGTGATCTTGATGTTGGGCACCAATGATCTGAAGCGCCGGTTCTTCCAGACCGCCCCCGAAGTGGCCATGGGCATCGGCTGTCTGATCTACGACATCAAGGAACTGTCGCCGGGTCCGGGCGGGCATGTTCCCGAGATTCTGGTCGTCGCCCCGCCACCGATGCTGGACGATCTCCATGAATGGTCAGGGGTGTTCGAGGGCGCACCCGCAACGTCCCGACAACTGGCGCTGGAATTTGAAATTCAGGCGGATTCGAAAGAAGTTCACTTTTTTGATGCGGCTTCGGTGTGTGCCTGCGATCCGGCCGACGGCTTTCATCTTAGCGCTGACGCCCATCGGCAGCTTGGGTTGGCCCTTGCGGCCGAAGTCGCCAGCATTGGCTGGTCAGGGGCATGATGGCACGGCGCATCACACACGAGGGACGGACGTTCAATGCCTGACATGCGGTTCGCCCCACCCAATCCGATCCGCATCGCGGATCGCGCCGCTGGCCTGAATGCGGTCAGTGTGCGCAGCTATAACGAACGACTGGTGCTTTCGATGTTGTTGCAACATGGCAGCACGACCCGCTTTGATATCGGTGAAAAGACCGGCCTGTCGGCGCAAACCATTTCCGTCATCGTAAGATCGCTGGAACAAGAGGGGCTGGTCACCCGCGGTGAGGCGCAGCGCGGCCGTATGGGGCCGCCGACCATCCCGATGGGTCTGAACCCGGATGGCGCCTATGCCATCGGCATCAGCATCGGCTTTCGCACCACAGATATCGTGCTGATCGACTTTGTCGGCGGTGTCATCGACAGCGCAACCTTGCGGCACGCCCAGCCCGGCGCGGATCATGTGCATCCCGCCCTTTATGCCACCGTCGAGTCGCTGTTGACCAAGATCAGCAGGGCCAAGCGCCGGCGCATTGCAGGCATTGGTCTGGCCCTGCCCGAAGGATTTGGCGATACGGCCGAGCTGAAGACCTTCAAAGACCACGCCGAGGCCGATTTTGGGCTGGAAGTGTTCGTCCAGAACGACGTCACCGCCGCTGCAAACGGCGAAAGCCTGTTCGGAATCGCGCGTGATCTGGACAATTATCTGTTCTTCTACATTGGCGCGATGGTTCATACGCGGCTTATTCTGAACCACCAGATTCATCGAAGCGGCGACACGTCTGCCTTCGATGTGGGCCTTTTGCATTTCGAACGCGCGTTGGGATCGAACGACATTTCGTCCGAAGACCTTTGGCGGCTGTCTGAAGGATCGCCTCAATACGCCTCGGCGGTCGAAACCTGGAAATCGGACTGCGTGACTTTGCTGGCCAGCAAAGTGCGTGAGGCGCGTCAGTTCGTAAATGTCGGCACCGTGGTGCTGTCATCTTATGCACCCCGCCATTTGTGTCAGGCCATCTGTGATGAACTGTCGGGCAACGTGGCGGGCCTGACGGCCTTGGTCGGCAGCATCCACCATTCGCCCAAAGCGGTGGGCGCGGCCAGCTTGCCCTATGCGTCGCGGTTCACGACGGGCGGATAGCGCGGCGCGCAAGGGGGCGATGTGCGCCGCTTTTACCCCTCGATGCGGGCTTGGGTCTGCAAACTCCGCTCCAGTTGTTGCACGGCAGGGCGCTGTGGCCGGTCTGCCGCAAGGTCCAGATAGTAATTCCCCGGCCCGCGCGTGGGCGGCACAAGCGGGCAGATTTCCAGCCCCAATGACCGGGCAAGCGGCCCGCACACCGGCATGTGGCCAATCGCCAGGCCCAGACCCTGGCAGACCATCATCAAGGCCAGCGGCGTTGTGTCAACCGCGCTCAGTTTCAGGTTGCGCCCCTGCATCGGCCCGAAGTTGTGGTTCAGAAGCGCTGTCCACCCCATGGCATGCGAGACAACGTCATACAGCCTGAACGACAACAAGCTGTCCAGATCGGTCAGCCGGGGCAAGTCTTCCTTCCGGCACAAAATGACGTGTGACAGGCCCATCAGCCAGCGCGGATGGCGCACCAGATGTGGCTCTTCGCCAAATCGGATCATCAGATCGGGGCTTGCCTGACGCTGTGTGTCTTCCATGAACATATCGACCCGGATTTGCGGGAAGTCCCGTTCAAAGTCTGCAAGCACTTGGGGAAGCCAACTCATCGCCATCAACTGGCTGGCCAGCAGGGAAACGCGTTCAACCCGGTGGCGGGCAAAAAGGGACGCCGCCTTGCGTTCGACCGCCTCAAGTGAAACCTGCACGGTCGGCAGAAATTCACTGCCTTCCGGTGTCAGTTGCACCCGGTTGGCAGACCTTTCGAACAGCGGATGACCAAGGTGGGTTTCCAAGGCCAGCACCTGCTGGCTGACGGCGGCGGCCGACATGTTCAACTCCAGCCCCGCCCGCGCAAAACTTTGGCGCCGGGCCGCAGCCTCGAACACCCGAAGCCAGTTCAAGGAAGGAATGCGGTGCGTCACCATGGCGGCAGCATAAGTACAACTTGGCCTAAGGGCAAACAGATATGCAATCCTTTTCTCCTGTTGCCCATTGTAACACTTTTACTGTGGGGCCAAAGGCGGCGCCCGCGCATCACCTGACAAGCAGAGAATTTATTGATGACGACACGCCGTATTTTGCTTGCCTTCGGGCTTTTGCCGCTGCTTTCGGCAGCAGCCTTTGCCGAAGGTCTGCCCGCCAAAATCACCATCGCGACCGAAGGCGCCTGTCCGCCGTGGAACTACACCAATGCCGATGGGTCGCTGGTCGGCTACGAAATTGATCTGATTGCGGCTTTATGCGCGCGGATGAAAGTCGAATGCACCGTCGTGGCGCAGGAATGGAACGGGATTATTCCGGGCCTGACCGCTGGCAAATATGACGCCATCATCGCATCAATGGGGGTGACAGACGAACGCAAGGCAGTTGTCGCGTTTTCCAAACCTTATGCCCAAGCCCCGAACGGCTTGCTGACCACAGGGGAAAACAGCCTCAAGGGGCTGGCCGACGCCGGAAAGTCCTTCGACCTTGCAAAGGGGGCTGCTGATGCCGAAGCGGCCGTGGCCACGCTGAAAGAGCAACTTGCCGGAAAGATTATCGGCGTTCAGACCGGATCGACCGCTGCAACCTTTGCGGCGACATCCTTTGCGGGCCTCGACATCCGGGAATATCCGTCGTTTGAACAACTGGGGCTGGAACTGACCGCCGGGCGCATTGATCTGGCCATCGCCAATATCACCGCCTTCAAGGCCGTGATCGACGCAAACGCGCCGGGGGCATTGATGTTTGCGGGGCCTACGTTCAAGGGCGGCGTTCTGGGGTTGGGCACGACCAACGTAGCGCTTCGCCAAGATGACGTGGCTTTGCGCGACGCATTTGATTCGGCGATTTCGGAAATCACCACGGATGGCACGAATGCCGCCCTGACTGAAATGTGGTTCGGTGTGAATATCTCGATTCAACAAGGAATGGTCCTGCCCCTGCCGCTTGCGCAGGGGCCGACTTTGACGCAGGCGAAACCCGGTTCCACGGTTATCCAATTCACAGGTTTCACATGTTCAGGCCCATCGGACCGCCCGCGCCTACCGTCACAGTTTTTCTGGATCGACAGCCGATTACGGCCCATTCCCATGAAACCGTCGCCGCCTGCCTTCTGCGCAGGGGTGTTTCACATTTCCGCACCACCCCCGTCCGCGGGTCACCCCGCCTGCCCTATTGCATGATCGGCCAGTGCTTAGAGTGTCTGGTCGAGATCGAGGGCATCGGCAGCAGTCAGGCCTGCCTGATCCACGTCAAGGATGGCATGCGGGTGTTCCGTCAGGACGGTGCCGCTTTTGCAGACCCGGATGTCAGCCGATGAACGCAGCAACAGGCCTGCCAAAGGTCGGCCCCTTGCCAACCACTCCTTTGCCCGACGCCGATGTCATCATCATTGGTGCAGGCCCTGCCGGAATGACGGCGGCGGTCGATCTGGCTGCCGCTGGGGCCTGCGTCATTGTGCTGGACATGCAGGCCGCACCCGGTGGCCAGGTGTTTCGCAGCCTTGGGACCAATCTGGACGCCCGTCCGGCAACCGATGACCTGATAGCAGCACTTGGCCCCGGCTACCGCGCGGGCGCGGCGCTGATCAGGTCGTTCCGGTCCCACGGGCATCGACTATCGCCCCGATACCACGGTCTGGGATCTGCGCGCCGACGGCACCGTTGGTTGGCTGCGGGGCGGGGATGCGGGCTATATTCGGGCGCATCATGTCCTGCTGGCCAGTGGTGCGATGGAACGCCCGGTCCCTTTTCCGGGCTGGAGCCTGCCGGGCGTCATGACCGCAGGTGCGGTTCAGACGCTGATCAAGGCCGGGCGACTACAGCCCGATGGACGGATCGTGCTGGCGGGCACCGGGCCGTTGATCTTACTTCTGGCCGATCAACTGCGGCGGCGGGGGGTGAAACCCGTGCTGATTGCACGGACGGACCGGTTGCGCGACAAACTTGCCGCGGTGCCGCATTTGCGCCTGAGGGCCATGCCGCAAGTGCTGAAAGGACTGGTCTGGCTGGCCCAGCTTCGGCTGGCGGGAATCTTGATGAAAACCGGCGTGACCGGACTGTCGGCCATCGGGCAAGACCGGGTCGAGCAGGTTCGTATGATTGTGGACGGGAGTCCCGTCGATATCGCCTGCTATCTGCTGATCGTGCATGACGGCATCGTCCCTGCCACCGATCTGGCACATGCCGCGGGGATTGCATTGACGTGGCAGCAGGCCGAGGCTGGCTGGTGCCCCGAAACCCAAACGGATGGTTTGGCAATGCCCGCGCCCGGGCCAGCCCTGACCATCGGGCCGTGCCGTATCTATATCTCGGGCGACGCCCGGCGCATCGGTGGCGCAGATGCCGCCATCGCGCATGCCAAGCACGCAGCGCAGGCAATTCTAGCAGCGTTGCGCGGCGCTGTCAGCGGACCGGATGGCCCCCAAACCTTGAAGGCCGTGACGGCCAGCCTTGCGCCTCGGCCATTTCTTGAACGGGCCTTTCCGCCGGGTCTGGCGGCCTGGCTGCCCGAGGACCAGACGATCGTTTGCCGCTGCGAGGACGCCTGTGCCAAAGAAATCAGGGCCGAAATCCTTAAAGGTGTTGGCGACATCAACCTGCTTCGCGGCAATTTGCGGTGCGGGATGGGCAGTTGTCAGGGCCGCAATTGCGCCGCAACCGTGGCGCGCCTGCTGGTCGAAGATCACCCGAACGCCGCGCCAACGTCAGGCCCGTTTCGGGCAAGGCCCCCTGCCCGCCCCTTGCCGCTTGGCGCATTGGCACGGTTGACCGGCGCGGACCCGACCTTGGCTGAAATCATATCGCTTCAAGACAAACCCACAGCGACGGGGGACTACCCCGATGCCTGATCGACGCTGTGATGTGCTGATCGTCGGCGGGGGAATCCAAGGCTGCGCCATTGCGTTGTTTCTGGCGCGGGCAGGCAAGAAAGTTGTGCTGATAGACCGGCAACTGGCCGGGCGCCATGCCTCTGGCGTGAATGCCGGCGGCCTGCGTCTTTTGATGCGGGATATCCGCGAATACCCGCTTTCGGCCCGCGCAATGCACATGTGGGGCCGACTGGCGGAGCACCTGGGCGACGCCGCCGCCGCCGCTTGCGAGGTGCGCCTTGGCGGCGGACAAATCGCTTTGGCGATGGACCCCGCCGAACTGACTTGGGCGCGCGCGCGCGCCGCCGATCTGCAAAGGCGCGGCATCCTGACGGAAGACCTGCTTTGCCCGGCAGAGTTGCATCGGCTGTTACCCGGTCTAAGCGACAAAGCCCTTGGCGGCCTGATTTCGCGCGGTGACGGGCATGCCAATCCGGCGATATCCACCCGCGTTTTTCGCAACGCAGCCAGCGCTGCCGGCGCAAGTATTCTGGAAACCTGTGTGCTGCATGAGTTGTCCCATACCGCCAGTGGCGGCTGGCGCGCAAAAACCGACGCTGGCGTGATCGCGGCCGAAAAGGTCGTCAACGCCGCCGGGGCGTGGGGGACCGGGATCGCCGAACAACTGGGCGAGACTTTGCCCACAACCGTATTGGCGCTTAGCATGATGGTAACGGCGCGGATCATGTCTTTCGTTGCACCCGTGGTCATCGGGATCGACCAGCCCTTGTCGTTCAAACAAACCGCCGCAGGATCACTGGTCATCGGCGGGGGCATTTCCGGCAAACCCTGACTTCAGGATCGAACCTCTTTCACCATCATGGACCGCTTTGCATCCAGCGCCGCCGCCACCGTCGCCGCCTTTCCGGCATTGGCAAGCGTCCCGATTCTGCGCACGTGGACGGGGCTAGAGGCGACGACGCCTGACGGCGTGCCCTACATTGGCCCAAGCGCCATCCATTCCGGCCTTTGGCATGTGTTTGGCTTTTGCGGCCACGGCTTTCAACTGGCCCCGGCTGTGGGCGAAGCTGTCGCGAATTTGCTGGTGACAGGCAATATCGACCCGTTGCTGTTGCCATTTGCGACGGACCGGTTTGCTGAAAAGCCGCGCCGTTTGCGCAAAGCGCTGCCATGAGCCTTGAAATTTTCACCCTGATTGGCTTTGGGCCAACCGGCTGGGGCTGGCCCCTGCTGCAGGCGGCCTGCGTCACACTGGCTGCCGCAGTTTGCGGCTTTTCCCTTGGAAGCCTGCTTGGCGTCTGCGGGGCGGGCCTGAAACTGTCGCGCCTTAAAATCCTGCGCGGGGTTGGCAAATTCTACACCACGGTTTTTCGCGGCGTGCCCGAAATCCTTGTGGTGTATCTGTTCTACTTCGGTGGCAGTCTGGTTCTGACAAAGGTGCTGAATGCGGGCGGTTTGCGCGGTTTCTTTTCGTTGCCCACCTTTGCGATTGGCGTCATTGCCGTGGGCGTTGTTTCGGGCGCTTATCAGACCGAGGCCTACCGCGCCGCCTATCTGCGCCTTGACCGTGGCCAGATCGAGGCCGGGGCGTCCTGCGGCATGTCGCAACTGCTGTTGCTGCGCCGGATCATAGCGCCACAAGTGCTGCGCTTTGCCCTGCCCGCCCTTGGCAACATCTGGCAGTCGGCGCTGAAGGAAACGTCACTGCTGTCGGTTATCGGGCTGACCGAGCTGTTGCGCCAAGCCGGAACTGCCGCGGGGTCCACCCGCCAGCCGCTGCTGTTTTACGGCACCGCAGCCATCATGTTTTTGATCATTGGCCGGATCACCGGCCTTGTGCTGTCCCGGATGGAACGCCGCCTTGCCAAACCGTGGAGCCGTTGATCATGGACGTGCCATTCCTGCTGGACACCTTCGGCCAGTTGATAAAGGGCCTGCCCCTGACGCTGGGCTTGGCCGCCATATCGCTGACCATCGGCTTTGCAATGGCGGTTGTGGCGGCGGCGGCAGCCAACAGCCCCGTGCGCGCCCTGCGCTGGCTTGCGCTGGCTTGCGTTGGCGCATATCGAGTTGTTCCGGGGCACGCCGCTGCTGGTGCAAATCTATCTGATTTACTACGGCCTTGGCCAGATTGCCGCCTTGCGCGAGTCGTTTCTGTGGCCTGTTTTGCGCGAACCCTGGTGGTGCGCGATTGCGGCGCTGGCCCTGAATACGTCGGCCTATACCGCCGAAATCATCCGCGGCACCGGGCAAGCCGTGCCGCCCGAAGAGGTAGAGGCCGCCCGCGCCTGTGGCATGTCGGGACTCGTGCTGCGCCGCCGGATCATCTGGCCCATCGCGATCCGCCACGGCCTGCCGATTTATGGCAGTGAGGTTATCCTGATGGTCAAGGCAACAGCCCTTGCCAGCATCATCACCCTGACCGAAGTTACTGGAATTGCCCACAAACTGATCGCCTCGACTTACCGGGTGATCGAGATTTTCGTGGTCAGTGGCGCGATCTATCTGGCGCTGACCTTCCTTCTTGGCCTTGCGGTTTCAACGCTTGAACGGCGCTTGAATACCCATCATGCCCCTCGTCGCCCATGACTTACATCCCGGAGAAGATCATGCCCCCCGCTTTGTCAGGCGTTGCCACGCCAAATTTGACAGCCATCGCAACCAGCGGTCTGTGCAAAAATCACGGCACCCTCACAGTCCTGAACGACATCGACTTTTGCGCGGCCGAAGGCGAGGTGGTGTCGATCCTCGGGGCCTCGGGGTCGGGCAAGTCAACTTTGCTGGGCTGCCTGAACCTGCTTGAAATGCCCTCCGCGGGGCGACTTCACATTCTGAGGGAAGAGGTGGCTTTGCGGGCCGCAAACGGCACCTTGCGCATCACCAATCAGGCCCAGGTCGACCGCCTTCGCACCCAGGCTTCGATGGTTTTCCAGAACTTCTGCCTGTGGAGCCATATGACGGTTCTTGAAAACCTGATGGAGGCGCCCCTTCACGTTCAACGCCGCAACCGCGCCGAAGTGCGGGACGAGGCCGAAGCGGTGCTGAACCGGGTCGGGCTGTCGGACCGCGCCAGCTTTTATCCATCCCAGCTGTCAGGAGGCCAACAGCAGCGCGCGGCGATTGCCCGGGCGTTGGTGATGAAGCCACGGATTTTGCTGTTCGACGAACCAACCTCGGCGCTGGACCCCGAGCTTGTCGGCGAGGTTCTGTCGGTCATGCGCGCGCTGGCGGCAGAAGGCCGGACCATGCTGATCGTGCCCCATGAGATGGCCTTCGCGCGGGATGTGTCGAACCGGATCCTGTTTCTGGACCGGGGCGTGGTGGCCGCACAGGGATCACCGAAAGAGTTGTTCAGCGGCGGTGCAAGCGAGCGTTTCGATCAATTCATCTCGCGCTTTACGCAAGGTTAAAACAGCGACCAAAAGTGCAGGTCCGCCCGGCGGGGGGATATGCGCCGCGGCGGGTTTGCCGGAGGGTAAAACTCTTGGGGACTTGCCCGCAATGGATTAGACATAATAGAAGAACACCGCAAAGCCGGATGCCCCCCGTTGCCTGACAGTGCCTGTTTGCCTGCAAGACAAAATGGGGTCCGCGCGTGATCCCTTGCATTAGCCCCATCTCCCAGACGAACGGCTATCCGCTGATTTTAACAGATCACGCGATAAACCCCTGATTGAGCGACGTTTTTCAACCGCACCTTTTCGCAATCAATCGCAGCGGGCGGGTCCAAACGGGGGAACAAAGTGGTTGGAAAGGTTGACCTATAGTTGACCCGAAAGGCACAGCAATCCTGTTTGCGACTTGGCGTTCCCAACTCTAGCACTGACTTTTCAGCGCCAACACTCTATCCAAAGCAGAACACTGGTTGTCATTCAGCGGCACTATTGGCAACAGGCTTATGCACCGAATGGGTGACGGATTGAACAGATCAATCGGCCTTTGTCCTGTTGACCCACCAATTACCGCGTGTAGTCTAGCGATGGGTGCGTGACGATCTGCGCGGTTGGTCCGGCCTCGATCACCGTGCCTTGACGCATCACCAGAAGATGATCAGACACCTGCTGCACAACTTTAATGTTGTGCGTGACAACCACCATGGTAAGTCCGAATTACAACCGCAGATCATCCAGCAAATTTAGGATCTGCGCCTGAACCGATACATCCAGAGCCGATGTCGGCTCGTCAAGGATCAAAAGCTTGGGGTTGGTTGCAAGCGCGTGGGCATAGGCCACGCGCTGCGCTTGACCACCGGACATCTTTCGCGCTTTGCGGTTCAGGAAACCCGCAGGAAGCCCACATTGACCCAAGATTTCCGCGGCACGGTCGCGCAATTCAAAGCGCTTAACGGGTGCTTGGGCTTGCATCGGTTCCGCGATGATTTCGGCAATCGTCAACCGGGGGCTATGCGACAGATATGGGATCTGGGCGACAACACCAATATCTGCGCGCTGTGCCTTCAACGCGACGCCTGACAAACTCAGCCAGTCTGTGCCAGCGAGTCGGATCGTGCCAGCGAGTCGGATCGTGCCGCTTTCTATCGCGACCAGCCGAAGGATCGCGCGCAAAAGGCTGCTTTTTCCAGAGCCGGACTTGCCCACGATGCCAAGCGTCTCACCGGGATTCACTGAAAAGCTGACGGCATTAACGGAGGGCACCGCCGGGGCGGCGAATAGTCCCGGCCGCCGATACCGGACCACCAGATCTTTGATACTCAACAGCGGCTCAGACATCGGTTTCATCCGGATGGCAGGACCAAGATCGCGAGGCAATTACACGGTGCGGCGGGCTCTGGCTTTGGCACACAGCCATGGCTTTGGGGCAGCGCGGCGCGAAGTCGCAGCCGGTGATCTTTTCGAACGGCGGCGGGATCTGGCCCTTGATCGCGGTCAGGCGCTGGCCCTTCGGGGCCGCATCGGGCAAGGCCGCGAGAAGCGCCTGCGTGTAAGGATGCTGCGGTTTTGCCAAGACGTCGATGACCGGCCCAGTCGCGACGGTTTCCCCCTCTTGCCCGGTTGC
>JANPLZ010000098.1:0-9224 GCA_031422555.1 Cypionkella sp.
GGCGTGGAATAATACCATTGCGGCAACGGCTGCGGCGCGTTGCCAAGGCTGACAAACCACCCGGCCAGACCGATCTGGGCATGCAGCCACCCTATCGGCAAGGCCACAGCGATCAGCAAGAAACACGCGATCATCAAATCGCGCGGGCTGCGCAGCCAGTTTGACAACAGCGGAATCAGCAGCAGCGCGATCATGTCAAACGGCAAAAACCACAGATGAATCGACGGGCCGATCAGCAGCGTAAACGGCTCTGACAACAGCGCAAAGGGTTCGTCCGACACCACTTCATAAACCACGCGGTAAGCTGCACACCAAAACAGCCACGGGATGGCAATGCGTTTGGCGCGGGTGGCCCAAAAACCGGGGCCGCTGTTGCGCTGATACGATCCCATGCCCAAAAACGACGCAAGGATCAGAAACAACGCCAAGGCCGTATAGCCCACATCGGCATAAGGCGCGCGGGCGTGATCCCAGACGATGCCAAAGGCCGCGACGAATCGCGCCAGATCCAAGGATCGTTTGTAGCCGGGTTTCTGCCCGCTTGGGGTCATGCCACTGTCCAGTCTGGGGCAGCCGTCGGTTTACCGCATTTTGGCAGTGCGACAAAGCCCCAGATGCGGAAACGGTGCGTTTCACCAATGCACTGTGGCAGTCACCGCCGCCTTGCCAAACCCTTCCCCCGGCCCGTCAAATCGGGCATAACGCCGCCAAACCTTTGGTAAATGAGGCCCGCCATGCACGACATCCGCACCATCCGCGAAAATCCGGCTGCTTTTGATGCAGGACTGGCACGCCGGGGGTTGCAAGGTTTGTCGGTTGACGTTCTGCGGGTCGATGCCGCACGCCGCCACGCGATCAAAGCGGCGGAAGACGGTGCCGCCCAGCTTAACGGTCTTAGCAAACAGGCCGGGGCCGCAAAAGCCGCAGGGGATACCGGGGCGTTTGACACCATCCGACAAGGGATCGCCACCCGCAAGGCGTTGATTGCCGAACAAGAAAGCCATGCCAGACAGTTGGATGCTGATTTGCAAAACCTTTTGCTAACCATCCCAAACCTGCCGCTGGATCAGGTTCCCGACGGCGCGGATGAGGCGGGCAATGTCGAGGTGAAACGTTGGGGCAGTCCGCGCGATTTCAACTTCACCCCGCGCGAACATTACGAAATTGCAGGCGCAATGCCCGGCCTTGATTTTCCCACCGCCGCCAAACTGTCGGGCGCGCGGTTTGTGGTGCTGCGCGGCGCGATGATCCGTCTGCACCGCGCCTTGGGGCAATTCATGCTGGACACCCATATCGACCAGCACGGCCTGACCGAAATGTGGACGCCGGTTCTGGTCAAGGAAGACGCGATGATTGGCACCAACCAGTTGCCAAAATTCGCCGAAGACAGCTATCAGACCACCAACGGCTGGTGGCTGATCCCAACCGCCGAAGTGACGCTGACAAATTCTGTGGCCAACGACATTCTGGACGCCGCCACCCTGCCCTTGCGGATGACCGCGCTGACCCAGTGTTTCCGCTCGGAAGCGGGTTCTGCGGGGCGCGACACCGCCGGTATGCTGCGCCAGCATCAGTTTGAAAAGGTGGAAATGGTGACGATTTGCACGCCCGATCAGGCCTTGGCCGAGCATGACCGCATGACCGCTTGCGCCGAGGCGATACTTGAGGCGTTGAACATCCCCTATCGCCGCATGGTTCTTTGCACCGGCGACATGGGGTTCGGCGCACAGAAAACCCATGACCTTGAGGCATGGATGCCCGGCCAGAACAAATACCGCGAAATATCATCGGTCTCCACCTGCGGCACGTTTCAGGCCCGCCGGATGAACGCGCGGTTCAAGGTGGCGGGTGGCAAGCCCGACTATGTGGCCACCCTGAACGGATCGGGTCTGGCCGTTGGGCGCTGTTTGATTGCGGTGCTGGAAAACGGCCAACAAAGCGATGGCTCGATTGATCTGCCAATCGCGTTACATCCTTATCTGGGCGGAAAAGTCCGGGTCACGGCTGCGGGAGAACTGGTATGATCTTATCTGGACGAAACGGCGCTGGCATGATGGCCGCAGGGATCATTGCCTTCGGGCTGGCACCAATTTTCGCGCCGCCGTTTACCGGCTATGATCCGGCGATCTTTCCGGTGGTCATCGCGCGCCCGGCCATCCAGCCCGCAGGATATGCCTTTGCGATCTGGGGGCTGATCTATGGCTGGCTGGCGCTGCACGGCGCGATGGCGGTGTTTGCGCGGGCCGATCACAGCGATTGGCAGGCGCACCGGGTCTGGTTGACGGTTTCGGTTTTGCTGGGGGCGGGATGGCTGTTTATCGCGCCCTATTATCCCATTCTGGCGACTGTGGTGATCCTTATCATGGCGGCCACCGCCTGGGCTGCGTTCCTGACAGCCCCAACGCAGCCCGACCGCTGGATGCTGTCCGCACCGCTGGCGATCTACGCGGGCTGGCTGACGGCGGCCTGTTCGGTATCAACCGGGGTGGTGCTTGCGGGTTACGGTTGGCTTTCAGATACGGCGGCGGCCTTGACGATGCTGGGGGTGGTTCTGGCGGGCGCGATCTATATCCAGTCGCGCAAACCCGCGATGCCGGTCTATGGCGCCACGGTGGTTTGGGCAATTGTTGGCATTCTGGTGGTGAACTGGGCCGACAACCCAACCGTGGCCTATGCGGCGGTGGCGGGGGCCGCGATCATGGCTGCATCAACAGCGGTTTTCGTGCGGAGGCGCTGAACTTTGCACCACGGCTGCCGGGGAGTTTCACACTCCCCGCACGGCAATTGTCACGACAATTGCCGTTTCCCCTTGTGGGATATTTTTGAACAGATGAAGCGCAAATTTTAGCTAAATTGTCTGGCTTCAGTCCTTTTTCACCGGATTGCCGATGTGTTTGCGCAACCGACTGGGGGTGTGGAATTTCGGGTTGCGGAACGGGTTCTTATCGGCCTGGCTGCGGAAGGTCAGCCGGATCGGCGTGCCGGGCATATCGAAATGTTCGCGAAGGCCATTCACCAGATAGCGCCGATAGCTGTCGGCCAATTCATCCGGGTGGCTGCACATCACGATAAACCCCGGTGGGCGCTGTTTTACTTGCGTCATATAGCGCAGCTTGATCCGCTTGCCGCCCGGCGCCGGTGGCGGATGCGCTTCGGTCATCGCCCCCAGCCATGTGTTCAGCCGGTTGGTGGTGATGCGGCGGTTCCACACATCATGGGCAGAACGGATCGCATCGTGCAAACGGTCCAGCCCCCGGCCGGTTTTGCCCGAGACCGTGATCAAGGGCGCACCCCGCAACTGCGGCAAAGACCGCTCGAACATCTCTTTCAATTCGGCCAGCTTTTCCTGTTTCTCGCCTTCCAGATCCCATTTGTTGACCGCAATCACCACAGCCCGGCCTTCGGTTTCGGCGAAATCCGCGATGCGCAGATCCTGCACTTCGAACGGGATGTTTACATCCAAAAGCACCACCACGACTTCGGCAAAGCGCACAGCACGGATGCCATCCGACACCGACAGTTTTTCCAGTTTTTCCGAAATCCGCGCCTTTTTACGCATGCCTGCGGTATCGAAAATCCGGATCGGGGTGCCCTGCCAATCGGCGCGCACCGAAATGGCATCGCGGGTGATGCCCGGCTCTGGCCCGGTCAACAGGCGGTCATAGCCCAGAATCTTGTTGATCAGCGTGGACTTGCCCGCATTGGGCCGCCCGATAACAGCGATTTGCAACGGGCGTTTGTCAGATGGTTTATAGGCGTCAACGTCGGCTTCAACCTCGGCGTCTGCTTCGGACACGTCCAGATCGGTCAAGGGCGTGTTCTCAGCTTCTCGCGCGGCAAATTCACCGACCAAGGGGCGCAGCAGATGGTAAAGATCATCCATCCCCTCGCCGTGTTCGGCGGACATGCGGATCGGCTCGCCCAGACCCAGCGACCAGCCTTCGATGGCACCGCCGTCACCGGCGCGGCCTTCGGCTTTGTTCACGCCCAAAATCACCCGCGCGCCTTTTTTGCGCAAAATATCGGCGAACACCAGATCGGACGGGGTCACGCCGACGCGGCCATCCATCAAGAACAGGCTGACATCGGCCATATCGACCGCGCGTTCGGTCAACCGCCGCATCCGGCCTTGCAGCGAATCGTCGGTGACCTCTTCCAACCCTGCGGTATCAATCACCGTAAAGCGCATGTCGTGCAGCTTTGCCTCGCCCTCACGCAGATCGCGGGTCACGCCGGGCTGATCATCGACCAGCGCCAGACGGCGGCCGACAAGGCGGTTGAACAGCGTGGATTTGCCCACATTCGGGCGGCCAACGATGGCGAGGGTAAAGCTCATATCAGGGGTCCGTTCGGGGGTCCGGCAATTTGGGGTCCGGGTTCAGAAGCGTTCCCCTTACACCCGCCTGCCCTTAACGGAAAGCGTGAAGTTGGCCGTTGCCGCCCACCACATACAGCAGCCCTTGCGCCAAGGCAGGGGCAGACGCCGCACCGCCCGGAATATCGACCGAGGCCACCATAGCACCATTGGTCGGATCAAACAGCCGCAGCGCCCCATCGCTGGACGCGACCACAATGCGGCCCCCCGCCAGAACCGGGCCGTAATGGGCAAAGATCGCTTTGCGTTTCTTGGCCTTTTCCTTGACGAAATAGGGCATTTCCACCGACCAGATCACAGTCCCCGTGCCCGCATCCAGCCGCACCAGACGCGCCTCATCATTGACCACAAACACTGATCCGCCCACCACCAAAGGCGGGTTCAGCGCCCCTTCATTGGCGGTCCAGATGCGCATGCCGGTGGCGGCATCAATGGCCACCGTGCGGCCCGCGGCAGTGCCTGCATAGATCACCCCGCCCGCAATCACCGGATCACCGGTGATATCGCCGACAATGGCATAAGCGCGGCCCAGCCGTTTGCCCGCCACCGCCGCACCCCAGGCCCGTTCGCCGCCGTCTTTGGCCACGGCGGCGATTTCACCGCTGGCAAAGGGGAAATACACTTCGCCGTCGCCAACTGCGGGCGATGACGCGCCGATCATGCCGCTGGCCGCAGGCGTGCCCGGCACTTGCCACAAGATGCGACCGGTATCCACCGCCACCGCCGCCGCCGAACCGTCACGGCCCACCGCGTAGACCGCGCCACCATCGACCGCTGGCGCGCCGGTCAGCGGTGCATCCAGCCGCTGACGCCACAAAACCGCGCCCGATGCGGCATCCAGCGCTACCAATTCGCCGTAACCGGTGGTCGCAAACACCCGGTTGCCCTGCACCGCCAGACCACCGCCCGACACATCGCCGCCGCGGTCAAAATCGGCGGTCAGATCAACGCTCCACTGTGCGGCACCCGATGTGGTCACGGCCGTCAGCCGCGCACCTGAATCCATCGCAAACACCCGGCCACCCGATACCACCGGCGAGGCCGACACCCGCTGCCGCTTGGAATTTCCTGCCCCGATATTGACGCTGAACACCCGGGCTGGATTGGCCGACAGGCTGGCATTGGGGGCAGAGTGCCGCGCGTTGCCGCCCCGGTGCGACCAGTCTGCCAGCGATTGTGCGCCACCAACCGCGATGGGCACGGCGGTATTTTCAACCCGGTCGGGCGGTGCCACCGGGTTCGGCGCGCCTTCGATTGGCAGCGATGCCTCCAGCGGCGCGCGCACCGGAAACCGCTCTCCCTGCAAGATCACGTCTTTTTCACAGGCCGCCAAAAGGCCGCACAGAACCAGCCCGCTGGCCACAGATTTGATCGCCATTTTGCCCGCCATGTTCACTGCACCGGTCCCAAAAATCGCCCGTCCTTTACCAAAACCCGCCAATCGCCCCAAACATCCGCCGCAGAAATCCGCCGCAGAAATCCGCCCCGGCCTAACCCGCGCTGGCCGCTGGTGTTTGCTCGGGCAAGGTGCCCCCCAGCGCCGTAATCATCTGCCCGGCCCGCGCCCGCAGGCCTTGCGGGGCCTCTTGGTCTTGGATCAGCGCCGAGAACGCGGCAATCGCCTCATCCGTTTTGCCCTCTTCGACCAGCAGATAGGCCAGTTGTTCGGCGGCCAGCGGACGGAACGCCGCGCCGGGGCCGGCGATGGCCTGCAACGCGGCGCGCCGGTCTGCAATCGCCATATCGGTGCCCGCGGCGATCACCCGGCGCAAGCTGGCCAGATCGCGGTAAAGCTGTGGCTGGGTTTTGTCCGCAATCAAGCCATCCAGCGCCGCCAAAGCCCCGGCCTTGTCGGTCACCGGATCTGCCGCCAGCATCAGGGCTTTGAGCGAGATTTCACTGCCATCGGCCGGGATGGCCGCAATCGCGGCTTTGCGGTCTTCGGGCGCGCCCAAATCCATCGCATCCAGCACCGCATCGCCAAAGCCCATGGCGCGGGCCTCGGCGCGGGCCTTTTGCCACTCGCTATAGGCCGCACCGCCCACAACACCCAACACCAGCACAAGCCCGATCCAGCCATATTTGCGAAAGATTGCAAACAGCCGGTCGCGGCGGACCTCTTCGGTTACTTCGTCGATAAAGCTGTCGTTATTGCTCACGGGCGGTCTCCGATGTGTTGCACCCGTCTTACACGCAAGCCCCGCACCTTGCCAAGGCCCGCGCCGCCGTCACCCAAAAACAGGCGGCGCAGCGCGGCGCGTCTGGTGGCGCGTATCGGGGGGGCAAATTGGGGGGGTGCGCAAATCAGGGCGCATCCTTATGCCGACGCGGACTTGGCCGACGGCATTGCCCCCGCCACTTCGTCTTCGGCAGATTGGCGCGCCCACATCGCCGCATACCGCCCACCGCGTGCCAACAACATCTCATGCGTGCCTTTTTCGGTGACAACGCCGTCTTCCAGCACCAAAATCAGATCGGCATCGGCGATGGTGGACAGGCGGTGCGCGATGGTGATCACCGACCGGCCCTGCCCCATTTCCAACAGGCTGTCCTGGATGTCACGTTCGGTCTGGGTGTCCAAAGCGCTGGTCGCTTCGTCCAAAATCAGGATCGGCGGATTTTTCAACAGCGTGCGGGCAATGCCGACCCGCTGTTTTTCACCACCCGACAGTTTCAAGCCGCGCTCACCCACCGTGGTTTGATAGCCGTCGGGCAAGGACACGATGAAATCATGGATCTTTGCGGCGCGGGCGGAGTCTTCGATCTCGGCTTTGGTGGCGTCGTGACGGCCATAGGCGATGTTGTAATAGATGGTATCGTTAAACAAAACCGTGTCTTGCGGCACCACCCCGATCATCTGATGCAAGGATGTCTGCGTGACATCGCGCACATCCTGACCGTCTATCCGGATCGCGCCGCCGGTGACGTCATAGAACCGGAACAATATCCGCCCAATCGTCGATTTGCCCGACCCCGATGGCCCGACCAACGCAATGCGCTGCCCCGGCGCAACCCGCAAGGACACGCCCTTCAAAATTGGGCGGGCCGGATCATAGGCAAAAGACACGTCGTCAAACACCACTTCGCCGCCCGTCACCACCAGACCCTGCGCACCGGGTTTATCGTTCACTTCAGAAGGCTGGCCCAGCAGGCCAAACATCTCGCCCATATCGACCAAAGCCTGCCGGATTTCGCGGTAAACCGTGCCCAAAAACCCCAAAGGCATGGTGATCTGGATCATATAAGCATTGACCATGACGAAATCGCCCACCGTCAAAACCTGCGCCTGCACCCCGATGGCCGACATCACCATCACCGAGATCAACCCCGAAGTGATGATCAGGCTTTGGCCAAAGTTCAACATCGACAGCGACAAACCGGTGCGCACCGCCAGCCCCTCATAGGCCGCCATGGCAACGTCATAGCGCGCCGCTTCGCGCCGTTCGGCGTTGAAATACTTGACGGTTTCAAAGTTCAGCAGACTGTCGATGGCCTTTTGGTTAGCATCGGTATCCTGATCGTTCATCTGGCGGCGGATTTGCACCCGCCATTCGGTAACCTTGAAGGTAAAGGTGACATAGATCGTGATCGTGACCACCACGACCACCATATATTGCCAGCCGAAATACAGCGCAAAGATCACCGACACCATGGTCAGTTCCAAAATCAACGGCCCTATCGACAGCAACATAAAGCGCAACAGGAAATCAACGCCCTTGACGCCGCGTTCGATGATCCGGCTTAACCCGCCGGTCTTGCGGGTGATGTGATAGCGCATCGACAGGCGGTGAATATGGGTGAAGGTCTCCAGCGCCAGCTTGCGCAGGGCGCGTTGCCCCACCCGCACGAACACCGCGTCGCGCAATTCGCCAAAGCCAATCGTCAACAGCCGCGCCATGCCATAGGCCACGGTCAAACCGATGGCCCCCAGCGCCAGCGCCCAAGCCGCATCCGGCGTCTTGCCGCCCAACGCATCGACTGCCAATTTATACAAATACGGCGTGGTTGACGAAACAACCTTGGCACAAATCAGCAATATCAACGAGATAACAACCCGGCGCTTTACCCATGCTTCGCCCGGAGGCCAAAGATACGGACCAACCCGCTTGATAGTCTGCCAACCTGATGCCGATTTATCGGCGGCATCTGCCGTGGTTGCGGTTGATTTTCGCATAAAGCACCTCTTGTTGCTCCTGTATCTAAGGGTCAACAGCCGCAATGGCCAGAGCGCGTGCCGCAACGTGGCTGTGCGCCAGCGCCTAGTTCGCGGCGGGCATGGTGAAAATCTGCCCCGGATAAATCAGGTCGGGGTCGCGGATCTTGTCCTTGTTGGCCTCAAACACCTGCACATAAAGGATGCCGTCGCCCATCTGGGCCTTGGCAATTCCCCACAAGGTAAAGCCGGGCTGGACGGTGATCGACACAAGGGCCGGGGCTGCGGCCGGGGCTGCGGCCGGGGCTGCGGCCGGGGCTGCGGCTTGCGCAGGTTCGGCGGCTGGGGCGGGTTCTGCGGCGGCAATCTCGGCGGCTGGGGCAGGTTCTGCCGCTGCAACGGTGGCTGGGGCCACTTCCGGCACTGCGGTGGCATCTGCAGTTGGCGGTTCTGCTGCCATCGGGTCTTGTTCTGCCAGCACCGTCTCAGCGGCAGGGGCCGCAACCGCCGGTGCAGGTTCGACCGCAGGTTCGGCGGCGGCAGGTTCGACGGCGACAGGTTCGGCGGCTGCACCCGCAGGTGCTGCAGCGGCAGCCGCAGCCAAGGCCTCCAAGGTTTCGCGCTTGAACGGAGTTTCAAACCGCGAGGTCACCCGGCCATCGGCCCCGATCTGATCGGCGCGCAACGTGTAAATTC
>JANPLZ010000099.1:0-1828 GCA_031422555.1 Cypionkella sp.
TGCTGGCGCCGACAAATCGGCAGCCTCGTGGTGTTCGGTCAACAGGTTGCCCGACAGGTCGGATATGCCGACACCGATGGCCGTCTGATCGACTGTCGCCACCAACACCAGCCCGCGCCGGGCCGCAAAGCGCACAAGGCGGGGGGCCCGCCCGCCGGTGGCAATCCCCAGTTCCGATTCGTCGACCAGACCCAGATCCGACAGCATCTGCAGCCGGTCCGCCACCACCGCCCGCCCCAATTCGCTTTCCCGCTCCAGCGCCTGCCGGGTGGTGGCGCGCTCGCTGCGGATCAGGTTCAGGATTTCCATCAATGAGGGCGCTGCCGTCTCGCTGGTGCGCGGCCGGCCTTTGGCGCGCGCGCGGGTCGATTCGGCAGGATCGGTGGCGATCAACGACAAAAAGCAGCTCCTATGGTCGGTGTTTTCGAAGATAGTTGGCTCTATTTCGTCGTTCAAGGGAATACTTTTGTATATAATCAGCAAAAGATAGCTTACATAAGCAGAAATAATATTGACCTGCACATTTTTCGTGCGTATTGCCAGTCATGCGGCTTGAGGAAGTCGCAAGGAGGATCGGTCAGACGGGCAAAATCCCGCCAGACACAAAGGGGGGATGTCTGATGGCAGCGTGGAAGCTGGCGTATCACGCCAATTGCTGGGGGCCGCTTGGCGGGAATGCCGCCGGGGTCACCTCGATCACCGAACTTAGCTATCGCACCTTCAGGGCGATGGACCGCGCTTTTGCCGATATCGCGGCGGCAGGCTATGAAGGCGTCGAGGTTTTTGACGGCAACTTGCTGGACTACAGCGCCGCTGCGATGCGCACCCTTTTGGCCGACAACGGGCTTGCGTTGGTCGCGGCCTATGCTGGCGGGAATTTCATCTTTGACGACATCCTGCCCGAAGAACTGGCCCGGGTGACCCGCGCCGCCGACCGCGCCGCCGAACTGGGTGCGCCGCATCTGGTGGTGGGCGGCGGGGCCAAACGGTTCGATGGGGTGCGCGAGGCGGATTATCACAAGCTGGGCGCGGCGCTGGACCGCATCAAGGCCATTGCCGATGCCCGTGGTCTGCGCGCGCATTACCACCCGCACTTGTCCACCATTGTCGAAGGGCCAGCCGAGGTCGCAAAGATCTTCGATCTGACCGAAATCGACTTTTGCCCCGACACGGCGCATCTGGCGGCTGCCGGCGGCGATCCTGCGCAACTGATCCGCGATCATGCACAGCGCATCTCTTATGTGCATCTGAAAGGCTTTCAGAAACAGCCCTTCGCCTTCACCCCGCTTGATCGGGGCGACGTGCCCACCGACCCCATCGTGCAGGCGATGAAGGACGTGGGATTTTCGGGCTGGGTTTGCACCGAACTTGATAGCTGGTCCGACCCTGCCGAAGGGGCGCGGATCAGCCGCAACTATCTGAACCGGGCCTTGGCGGGCTGAGCCGCAGGCCCTTTATCGGGGGCAACCCCACATCTTCTTTTGGAGGAAGACACCATGATTACCAAACGTGCTCTGATGGGCTCGGCCACCGCGCTTGCGCTGGTCATGGGGCTGAATGTCCCCGCCTTTGCCGACCCTGATACCGCCTTGGCCGCGTTGCAGGAAACAGTGCTGTCAAAAGGTCCGAATGGCGAAGAGCCGACGGCCCCGTCATCGGTCGTGCTGACCGACGCGGAACTGGCCAAAATTAAGGGAATGGGGGCCACCGCCGCCATCGTCATGCATTACGGCGGCAATGACTGGTCGCGCGCGCAGATCAACGGGTTGCAGACGCAGTTCGCCGCCATGGGCATCGAAGTGATTGCCGTGACCGATGCGGGCTTCAA
>JANPLZ010000100.1:0-15257 GCA_031422555.1 Cypionkella sp.
CGCAGGCGACACCCCGGTTTGCGGCCATGCGGCATGCGCGGTTTTACCCGCAAGCGCCACTTTCATCCCAACGGATGCGCAGCAAATCGTGCCTTCGGTCAGCCAAGCCGCACCCAAAGGCACACCGGGCATGTTATGCATGCCAAACGCCCAATCCGGGTGAATGTCATCATAGCGGGGATCGGCGACCACCGCCGCCGCCCCCGATCCGTCTTCTTCGGCGGGTTGAAACATCAACACCACCCGGCCGCGCACGGGGCGATTGCGCGCAATCAGCCGCGCAAGCCCCATCAGCCACGTCATGTGGCCTTCGTGGCCGCACAGATGGGCGGTCCCGGGAAGGGTGGACACGTGATCCGCATTGGAAATTTCCGTGATCGGCAGGGCGTCCAACTCGGCACGAAACATCACTGTGGGGCCGTCAGCAGCACCCTTGAACACCGCAGCCACCCCGTGCCCGCCAAGGCCGGTGACGATCCGGTCAGGCTGCAACGGACCAAGTGCGGCCACCACCCGCGCCGCCGTGGCGCGTTCATCGCCCGACACTTCGGGGAACTGGTGCATCATGCGCCGCCAGCCGGTCAATTCCGCCACATCAGTGTTGGTCAGCCGCATGCCACATCCCCCAAAGCCGCCGCGCGCGCACCCAGCGATGTCAGCGCCACTTCAATCTCGTGCCACGCGGTGCGCGCCATCGACCGGAACACCAGCAGGGTAAACGCCTGATCGTCGGTGCGCAGCAAGATCATCGACATGTGATACATGGGCGTGCGCAGAACCGTTCCCGGTTTGAAGGCCGCCACCCGCAAATCCATCGGCACATAGCGCATCAGCGCATCGGCTGCGCCGGGACCCGTCAGGGTAAACGCCGCCCAGCCCCCGGATTGGTCTGTCACCGCCGCCGCCGCCCCCAGATCAGGGCACGGGCAGCCTATCAGGAACGCCTGATCGCGGCCCGTCCAGACCAGCATCGCCGCGCCGTTCACATGGCATTGACCAACCTTTGGCATCGCCAGCCCCATGGGTTTCAACGCACGGGCAAGCGCCTTTTCCTGCCCCGGAAACATGGCGACAGAGGTGATGGCCCCCAGATCAACCAAGGCCAAGGTGGTGCCCAGATGGCTGACAGCGCCCTGCCCGTGCAGCGCGGTTTTGGCAAACATTTCACGCACGCAGCTTTTCCCCCGCTTTGTCATGGAACACCGGATCGCAGACCTCGGCCAGCACGTCGATGCCGCGAAGGCGGTCGACCACGCGAATACGCTCTCCCAACCGCGCGCGCCCGTTTACCAAGAACCCCAGCGCCAGATATTTGCCAAACAGCGGCGAGAACCCTACGGACGTCAGGTAGCCCTGTCCATTGGCGCGCACCAGATCCTTGCCCGGCACGAACAAATGCGCGCCCGACGTGATCTCATCCGCCCCCAAAGGCCGGATGCCGACCATTTGTTCGCAGGCCTCGCCCAGCAGGCCGGGCCGCGTCGCCGCCAGTTTTCCGATACAGTCTTTCTTGGCAGAAATCATCTTTTCCATGCCAATATCAAAGGCCGTCACCCGGCCGTGAATTTCGGCATGGGTGATAAAGCCCTTTTCGATGCGCAGAACGTTCAGCGCTTCCATCCCATATGGCCCGCCGCCCATGGTTTCGGCCCGCGCCATCAGATCGCGAAACAGCGCCTCGCCGTAACGGGTTGGCACGGCGATTTCATAGCCCTGCTCGCCGGAAAAGCTGATGCGGAACAACCGCGCCGCCACGCCGCCCACGGTGACCGGCCCCACCGCCATGAACGGAAAATCGGTGATCTGGTCGTCCAGCATGGCATTGATCAGCGCCCGCGCCTGCGGCCCCGCCACCGCGAACTGCGCCCACGATTCCGTGACCGAAATGAACCGCAGATCCCAACCCGCGCCATGCGTCTGATGCACGAAATCCAGATGCCGCATCACCAATCCTGCGGCGGCGGTGGTGGTGGTCATCAGATAATGATTTTCCCCCAACCGCGCCGTAGTGCCATCATCCAGCACAAACCCGTCTTCGCGCAGCATCAGCCCATACCGCACCCGGCCCACCGGCAAAGTGCTGAATGTATTGGTATAGACGAAATCCAGAAACCGCGCGGCATCGCGGCCTTGGATATCTATTTTGCCAAGGGTCGATACATCGCACACCCCCACAGCGCCGCGCACATAACCGATTTCACGGTCGCAGGATTGCCGCCATGTCGTCTCGGCTGGTTTGGGGAAATAGCTGGGGCGATACCACAGCCCCGCCTCGATCATCGGCGCACCCCGGTCGCGGCTGGCCTGATCTGACGTCATAAAGCGTTGCGGCGCAAAGCCCACCCCACGCCCGCCCGCCCCCATTGCGGCGACAGACGTTGGCACAAACGGCGGGCGATACGTGGTGGTGCCGGTTTCCGGAATGCCGCGCCCGGTGGCATCAGCCAGCACCGCCAGCGCCCCCACATTGGAATTTTTGCCCTGATCGGGCGCCATGCCTTGGGTGGTATAGCGCTTCATATGTTCAACCGACACAAAGCCTTCTTGCGCCGCTTGTTTCACATCCTTGGTCGTCACATCATTGGCGAAATCCAGCCAGGCCCGGCCTTTGCCTTCGATTTGCCACAGCGGCGTCAGCGTATAGCGCGCCTGCTCCGCCGCGGGCAGATCAACCGCCGCGGCTTTGCGCCCCAACAGATCCAGCGCCTGCACCGCCGCCGCGGCACCTTCGGCCAGACAATCTGCCGTGGCAAAGGCGCCGTTCGCCCCCCCCACAGCGCGCAAGCACGGCACTGCCGCATCGGAGGGCACAAAAGCCGCGATACCTTCGTGCCAGATCGGGCGACCGTTCATATGGCAAGTCAGATGCAGCGTCGGGTTCCACCCACCCGACAGCGCCAGAAGATCGGTTTCAATCTGAAACGCGCCGCCGGTATGGGTGCCGGAAATGGCCGTCAGACCCAGCCGCCCTTTGGTATCAGTGATCCGCGCGCCGACGTATACCGGGCAGTCTTCGACCGCACTTGCACCTTCGCGGCTGTCCAAAATCGCCGCCACCGCAACGCCCGCCGCCAGCAACTGCCGCGCCACCACCCGTGCGCCATCATTGTTGGCAAACAGCGTCACCCGGCGGCCCGGCACCACGCCATAACGGTTCAGATAGGTTTGCACCGCCGAGGCCATCATGATGCCGGGACGGTCGTTCATCGGAAAGGCAATGGCGCGCTCGATTGCCCCTGCCGCCAGAATGGTGCGCGCCGCGGTGATGCGCCAGAAACATTCGCGCGGCAAATCTTTCGGGGCTTTCAGATGCAGCCCGACCCGTTCCAGCGCCGAATAGACCCCGCCATCGTAGACCCCGGTTACCGTTGTGCGCGGCATGATCCGCACATTGGGCAAGGCCTGCAGTTCGGCCAATGTTGCAGCCAACCAACCGGTATCGGCGATCAGCGCCGGGTCCGACAACAGCCGCCCGCCACACTTCCGGTCTTCTTCGGCCAAAATTACATCGGCACCCGCCCGCCCCGCCACCAGTGCGGCCATCAAGCCCGCAGGCCCCGCCCCCACCACCAGAAGATCGCAAAACGCATAGGCCTTTTCATAGCGCGCCGTGTCATGTGCCCCCGACAAGCTGCCCAGCCCAGCGGCGCGGCGGATCAGGGGTTCGTAGATATGTTCCCAGAATTTGCGCGGCCACATGAAGGTTTTATAGTAAAAACCGGCACTTAAAAACGGTGCCGCCAGATCGTTCACCGCCAGCGCGTCAAAGCGCAAGCTGGGCCAGCGGTTCTGGCTGCGCGCGGTCAACCCGTCGAAAATCTCTACCATCGTCGCCCGAACGTTCGGGGTTTGCTGGCCATTCTCCAGCACTTCGACCATCGCGTTCGGTTCCTCGGACCCGGCGGTCAGCACGCCGCGCGGGCGGTGATACTTGAAGCTGCGCCCCACCAGTTTGACCCCATTGGCCAGCAAGGCCGAGGCCAGCGTATCCCCGGCAAACCCGGCATAGGTCTTGCCATCAAAGCGAAACCGCAGGGGGCGCTTGCGGTCGATCAGTCCTGTGCCGGGAACCCTCATGCGACGGCCCCTTTGGCGCGGTCCGCCACCAATTCGGCGCTGATCACCTGATGGGTCACGGTGTTGCGGGTGACGATCAGCCACGATGTGCAGCCCATCTCGTGATACCACAAATCGCGGGTAATCCCGGCGGGGTTGTCGCGCAAGAACAAGTGGTTGTCCAATTCGTCTAAGTTGCCCTGATCGGTGGGCCGGTCCAGATAGTCGTCGGTGCCGTAGTAATAAAACTCGCGGCGATCACGTTGGCCGCAGATCGAGCAAGGGATACGCATCTGTCTGACCTCAATGCAAATTATGTTGGCTGCCGGTGCCTTCTTCGTCCATCACATGGCCGGTGCGAAAGCGGTCAAGGCGGAACCGTTTGGCCACCTCGTGGCTTTGCCCGGTGGCCATCAGATGCGCCATGCACCAGCCCGAGGCTGGCACCGCTTTGAAGCCGCCATAGTTCCAGCCCGCGTCGATGAACAAGCCCTCGATATGGGTCTTGTCAATAATCGGGCTGCCATCCGGTGTCATATCCATGATGCCGCCCCAGGATCGCAGCACTTTGGCGCGGCCGATCATCGGCATGAGGGTCATCCCCGCCTCCATCACATGTTCCACCATCGGCAGATTGCCGCGGGATGCATAGCTGGAATAAAAATCAATATCGCCGCCGAACACCAAGCCGCCCTTGTCGGATTGGCTGATGTAGAAATGCCCCATGCCAAAGCTGATCACATGATCAATCACCGGCTTTAGCCCTTCGGTGACAAAGGCCTGCAACACATGGGATTCAACAGGCAAGCGCATGCCGGCCATGGCCGCCACTTGGCTGGACCGCCCCGCCACGATGATCGCCACCTTCTTGGCACGGATCGCCCCGCGCGTGGTTTGCACGCCTTGCACCACGCCGTCCACCACATCAATGCCGGTAACTTCGCAGTTTTGAATCAGATCAACGCCGCGCGCATCCGCGCCGCGCGCATAGCCCCAAGCCACCGCATCATGGCGCGCGGTGCCGCCGCGCTTGTGCATCAAGCCGCCATAAATCGGGAAGCGGGTCTGATCGTAATCAATATAAGGGATCGCCGCGCGGACCTGATCGCGGGTCCACAACTCGGCATCATCGCCTTGGTTTAGCATCGCGTTGCCGCGCCGTGCTGCCGTGTCTCGTTGGCCGTCGGAATGAAACAGCACGATCTGGCCGCGCTGGGAATGCATGACGTTATAGTTCAGCTCTGCCTCCATCCCCTCCCACAGTTTCAGCGAATGGCTGTAGAATTCCGAATTTCCCGGCATGAAGTAATTTGCCCGCACGATGGTGGTGTTGCGGCCGATGTTGCCTGACCCGATATGGCCCTTTTCCAGCACGGCGATATTGGTCAGCCCGTGGTTTTTGGCCAAATAAAACGCGGTGGCCAACCCATGCCCGCCGCCACCGATGATGATGGCGTCATAGGCGGGTTTGGGGGCCGGATCGCGCCAGGCGGGTGTCCAGCCCTTGTTGCCAAACAGGCCTTGGGTGATGACCTTCAGGCCGGAATAACGCATGGCTTTGCCCTTTAATTCGCAACCGTGATCCAACAAGGATTTAGCTGCATATTCAACACAAGACAGCCAATAACTGTGCCGTCTGCGACAATTGGTGTCGCAAGCCTTTGCCAAAGCACCCGCGCCCGCCGTTGCATTTTGGTCTAAATACTCCTGTCAAAGGCACCCGAAGCCAGCCACAGGCGCTCCGCGGGGAGTATTTGAGCCAAAATGAAACGACGCAGGGAGTGCGGGGGGCGGCTACAACCCTTTGGATTTATAGGCTGAAGCGATCCGGCTGATAGAGACGATATAAGCGGCCACCCGCAAATCCTGCACGCCTTCGCGGCCATGCCAGATCTCGCGCATGGCCTGATACGCGCCGCGCATGGTGTCATCCAGACCTGATCGCACCAGCTCCAATTCGCCCGCGCCGCGCAGATAGCTTTCCTTGAACCCCGGCGACAGCGTCCAGCCCAGTTGTTTGTCCGCAGACAGCCGTTCCAATTCATTGATCAGCAACTGGTGGCGCGATTCTTCCTGACGACGCTGCATGCGGCCAAAGCGGATATGCGACAGGTTCTTGACCCATTCAAAATATGAAACGGTCACGCCGCCTGCGTTGGCATACATGTCGGGCACGATAACACAGCCCTTCTGGCGCAAGATCGCATCGGCACCGTAAGTGATCGGGCCGTTGGCGGCCTCGATGATCAACGGCGCTTTGATGCGGGCGGCGTTGCCCAGATGGATCACCCCTTCCAAGGCCGCCGGGATCAGGATGTCGCAGTCAATCTCCAGTGCGGCCGCCCCGTCTGCCATGTGTTGGCCGCGCGGATAGGCGGCCAGCAGCCCGTCATGCGTGTTCATCCATTGGCGCACGTCTTCAACATCAAGGCCCGCGTCATTCACGATGGCGCCGTCCCGTTCGATGATGGCGATCACTTTTGATCCGTCGTCTTCAGACAAAAACTTCGCGGCATGATAGCCGACGTTGCCTAAGCCCTGCACCACGATACGCTTGCCGTCCAGATCGCCCGCAAGATGCGCCGCAGCCTTGTCTTCGGGGTGGCGGAAAAACTCGCGCAGGGCGTATTGCACACCGCGGCCCGTCGCCTCGACCCGGCCTTGGATGCCGCCCGCATGCGGGGGTTTGCCGGTGACACAAGCCTTGGCGTTGATGTCGGTGGTGTTCATCCGGGCGTATTGATCGGCGATCCACGCCATTTCACGCTCTCCGGTGCCCATATCCGGGGCGGGCACGTTTTGCGCCGGGTGGATCAGGTCGCGCTTGATCAGCTCATAGGCAAAGCGGCGGGTGATCTGTTCCAGTTCATGCACATCCCAGGCGCGCGGATCAATGCACAAGCCGCCCTTCGATCCGCCAAACGGCGTTTCAACCAGCGCACATTTATAGGTCATCAGGGCCGCCAGCGCCTCTACCTCATCCTGGTTCACGCCCAGCGAATAGCGGATGCCGCCCTTGACGGGTTCCATATGTTCGGAATGCACCGAGCGGTAGCCGGTAAAGGTTTCGATCTTGCCCCGCAGCCGCACGCCAAAGCGCACGGTATAGGTGGAATTGCACACGCGGATTTTCTCTTCCAGACCCGGGCCAAGGTCCATCAGGGCGGTTGCGCGTTTGAACATCAGATCGACGGATTCGCGAAAGCTTGGCTCGCCTGCGACACTCATATTATCTCTCCCATTATGCCGTCTCTCCCGGCAAGGCGCTGGTTGCACCTTTGCCCCTCGTAGCGAAGTTTGCTTAAAAAAGCAGCAGGAAATAAACTTTAATTTTCGCGGCCAGTGCGGCGGAAATGATTCGAATTTTTCGGGTTGGCGCGCCAATTAAGGCAATCGCGCCACAGATTGGGCCCGGCGATTGTAGCACTCTAAGTGACAATGCCCGCCCGGGCAGATCAGTGTTTCCACGCAGAGCGATTGCGACCGCTGTTGAACACCTTCGCCACAATTTCGCCACAACTTCTGGGCATCGGGAAGGCAATAAAGTGTGTTTGCGGGGGCAGCACCTGACCGATCGACCTAAGGATAATCCCGTGATGCGCCCCCCATTTTTCAGCCTTTCCCGCATGTCCCGCCCTGATTTTGGGAAAGATCAAACCGGATCGATGTCGATCCTTGCGCTGTTCTTTTTCCTGTTGATGGTGATGATGGGGGGGGTGGCGATTGACTACATGCGCTATGAAGAAATCCGTGTGCGTCTGCAAAACACCCTTGATCGCTGCACCCTGATGGCCGCCAGCCTGAACCAGACGCTGGGCGCCGAAAGCGTGGTGCGCGACTGCGTCGCCAAGGACGGTCTCAGCCTGCAATTGGCGGGCGTTACCGTGGTGCAAAGTGCCATCAGCCGCAATGTGACTGCCATCGGCAAAACCCCCACCAATCCGTTTTTCCTGCATCTGGTGGGTATCGAAGACCTCGAGGCCAAGGCAAGATCCGAGGCCATTCAAGGCGTCAGCAATGTGGAATTGTCTTTGGTGCTGGATGTATCAGGTTCGATGAACGGGGCAAAGATCGCGGCTTTACGCAAAACCGCCGCCGAATTTGTGGGCTCTGTGCTGGCGGCCGATCCGATGAAGCGGGTGTCGATTTCGCTGGTGCCTTACAATGGTCAGGTCAATCTTGGCGCGGCGATCCGGTCAAAATACACCGTCACCGATAATCACGGTGTCGAAAACGTCAATTGCATCGACTTGCCCGGTTCCGTCTTCACCAGCACCGAGATGTCAACGACCTTGCCGATGCCGATGACCGGCCATGTCGACAGCTATTCCGGCACTTGGAAAACGCTGGGTTATCTGGCGGCCACCGACGGCTGGGCAGTGCCCTATCCGTTGAACCGCTGGTGCCCGCCTTCGACCACCAACACAGTGCGCCCACCCAGCAACAACGTCACAGCCCTGCAATCGCAGATCAACGCGTTACAGGCCGTTGGGGCGACGTCGATCAATGCCGGGCTGAAATGGGGGCTGACCTTGCTGGACCCGGCTTCGCGCCCGATGATCAGCTCTTTGGTAGCTGACGGTTTGGTTGATGCCAATTTTCAAGGCCGTCCGGTGAAGTTTACCGACACAAACACGACGAAGATTGTTGTGCTGATGACCGATGGCTCGCATTTCGAGGAAGATCGGCTGAACGACGGCTATCGCACCGGTGCTTCTCCGATCTGGCGCAGCACAAATGATCAGAATTATTCGATCTTCCACGCCACCCGTCCCGGCCCCAATCAGTTCTGGGTGCCACATCTGGGCATCTGGCAAGCGACACAGTGGGACAACGGTGGCGGGGCCGTGGTGCAAAACTGGGAAACCGTCTGGGCCAATCAGCGGCTGGCTTGGGTGGCTTGGCAGCTTTATGGCCGCGCGGCAGGGCCGGGTGCCACGGCGATGGAAACCGCCTATCAAACCGCCCTAAGCGCGATGCGCAGCAAGACCGCGGTGGTCGATATGGACGCCCAGTTGCAGCAGATTTGCAAGCTGGCCAAAGATCAAAAGGTGATGATCTACGGCATCGCCTTCGAGGCCCCCCTGCTGGGGCAAGCACAGATATCGCAATGTGCGACGTCCTCTGAATTCTATTTTGATGCCGGCAGCGAAGACGAGATGCGGATGGCTTTTCAGGCGATTGCCAGCAACATCACCCAATTGAAACTGACCCAATAAAGCCCGCCCGCAGCCGCCTGACCTAGGCGGCTGCCGGTGCCGCAGTCAGGCCCCGGACGCCCGCCCGAAGTGATTCGCAGCCTTGCGAAACCGCCCTTCTGCCACAGGTTGCAATGGGTCTGTGCGCAAACCCTTAGCGGTATTTGATTGTTTCCAAACCTTGCCGCTTTTTGCATATTTGCCACCACTGTTTCCAATTCCCGCAAGTCGGCCACGATCTGTCCTTAATGACCCCCTGCCGCGCCACAAATTTGACCAAGGCGTAACGGCATAACATCTACGGAAGTGTCTTTCTTGGATTTCGGGCTGCGCAATCGGTGCGTGGCATCCGGACAGGGAAATGAGGTTTGAAGATGATGT
Organism: Cypionkella sp.; assembly: GCA_031422555.1. Lineage (GTDB taxonomy): Bacteria > Pseudomonadota > Alphaproteobacteria > Rhodobacterales > Rhodobacteraceae > JANNAT01. The sequence continues at coordinate 9,636 of JANPLZ010000100.1, forward strand.
GTATTCGTGAATTGACAAAAATCGCCACCGTTCGTGCAAAGCGCCGCCGTGTGCGGCAGTTTGCCGAGGATCAATCCGGATCGACCACGGTGTTTGCGATGACCTTGTTCATGCTGATGGTGATGATGGGTGGCCTTGCGGTTGACCTGATGCGCTATGAGGCCACCCGCACGTCGCTGCAAAACACGCTGGACCGCGCCACGCTGGCGGCAGCCTCGCTGAACCAAAGCATGGATGGCAAAGTCATCGTCAAAGATTATTTCGCCAAAGCCAACCTGACCCAGTATCTGAAGGAAGTGGTCGTTACCAAAGGCATCAACTTTCGCAACGTGAAAGCGTCGGCGCTGGCCGAAACCGATCCCTACTTTGCCCATCTTGTCGGGGTCGAAGAGATGGACGCCAAGGGGAAATCCATGGCCGAACAGCGGATTTCAAATGTCGAAGTCATGTTGGTGTTGGATGTTTCGGGGTCGATGAACAGCAACAACCGGCTGCCCAACCTGAAAACCGCCGCGAACGAATTCGTCTCGACTGTGCTGAACGCAGACTCTGAACAGCGGGTGTCGATCGGCATTGTTCCGTTCAACGGTCAGGTCAACCTGCCGGTCGCGCTGCGCGACAAATACAACTTTACCGATCCCAATGGGGCCACCAACGTCAACTGCTTTGATTTGCCTGCGGATGTCTACACAACACCGGGCATGTCGCGCACCGCGCCGATGCCGATGACAATCGCCGGCGACACCTATTCCGGCACCAGTTGGGCCACAAACTGGATCGACATCACCGATACCGGCAACGCCGCGCCCTATGCGCTAAACGTCTGGTGCCCGCCACGCGCCGAAAACACGGTGTCTTTGCCGGTGCAAAACGTGTCGGCGCTGCAAACCAAGATCACGTCGATGACGGCGGTTGGGGCAACCTCGATCAATGCCGGCATCAAATGGGGCCTGACACTGCTTGATCCCTCGGCGCGCGGTATCTACACCGAGTTCCAGACCGCTAACCTGATGCCCGCCACTTTGGCCGGTCGCCCGTTTGAATTCAACGACAAGGAATCCGTCAAGGTTATCGTTTTGATGACCGATGGCGAGCATTTCCGCGAAGAGCGCGCCAATGCAGGCTTCAAAACCGGCCCATCGCCGATTTCGCGCAGCAGCAATGACGGCTATTTTTCTATCCATCATCCCGGCGTGGCGGGCTCGGCCAAGTATTACGTGCCACATCTGAACACCTGGCAGGCCCTGCCGTGGACCAATGCCACCAACACCGGCACGTCGGTGGTGCAAACCTGGCCACAGGTCTGGGCAAACATGCGCCTTAGTTTTGTGGCCTGGCAGTTCTATGGGCGCGCCTTGGGCAACTACGGCCGCCCGCAAGGCGACAATGACTGGACGGCGATGGGCGCCGCCTATGATGCCGCGTTGCTGTCGTTCCGCAGCAGAACGTCAATTCCTGACATGAATACCCAACTGCAAAACATCTGCAGTCTGGCAAAAGACAATTCGGTCATCGTCTATGGCATCGCGTTTGAAGCGCCCGCCGGTGGCCAGACCCAGATCAAGGCCTGTGCCACGTCAGAATCGCATTACTACAACGCCTCGGGCTTGCAGATTCAAACGGCCTTCCGGTCTATCGCCAGCAATATCAGCCAGTTAAGGTTGACCCAATGATGCGCTTTATGAAACGTCTTGCCCGCGGATTTCGATCCGAAAACGGCACGGCCTCGGTTGAATTTGTCATGGCGGTGCCGGTATTGCTGACGGTGTTCATGGCATCGTTCGAAAGTGGTTTGTTGATGACGCGGTCGGTCATGCTGGAACAGGCTGTCGATATCACCATGCGAGAGTTGCGTCTGGGCCATTATGTCGATCCGGACGCGGCTTTGCTAAAGCAGGAAATCTGCAAACGCACTGTGATCTTTACCGATTGCAACGCCAAAATACGCCTCGAACTGACGCGGGTCAGCAAATCCACCTGGGCCATGCCCTCGACGTCAACAAGTTGCATTAATCGGTCCAGTGCGTTTCAGGTGCCCGATACTTTGATGGCGCTGACGGAAAATGAGATGATGTTGATGCGGGTCTGCGTCTATCAGGATCTGATGTTTCCAACCTCGGGGTTGGGGTTGAAAATGGCCGATACTGGTTTTGGCAACTATGGCTTGATCGCGATTTCGGCCTTTGTGGTTGAACCGGATTAAGGAGATGGCAATGCGTTCCGCGATACACATGCTGCGCCGTTTTGGTCGCGACGAAAAAGGCACTTTGCTGGCAGAAACCGTGATCATTCTGCCGCTGTTGCTGTGGGCCTATCTTGCGTTGTTTGTCTATTGGGATGCCTACCGCGCTGTCAACACCTCACAAAAGGCCGCCTATATGATCTCGGATATGGTGTCGCGGGAAAAGAAAAAGCTGCCCGCAAACTATCCCACCGGCTTGCGCAACGTGATGCGCTATCTGATCGACAGCGACCGCGATGTGAAAATTCGCGTCACCAGCATTTATTGGGACATCAATGACGAAAAATTCGCCGTTGCGTGGTCGCGCTCGCCCGACAATGCAATGCCGCAATTGACGAATGCCACCCTGCAAGACGTGAAATCGCGTATTCCGAAAATGGCCGACAGCGACACCGTGGTTCTGGTCGAAACCGAAGTGACCTACGAGCCGCTGTTCAATGTGGGCTTGCAGGATTCGGTGCTGCGCCAGTTTATCGTGACCCGGCCGCGGACTTTGCCAAAAATCTGTCTGGAAGGCGCGCCCTGCCCCTGATCGTGCTGCGATAATTCTGCGGCAAACAAGGGCCTTTGTGCAATTGCGCACAAAGGCCCTGTTGCATCGCAGGCTTGCCCAAGACCCGCAACGCGCCTATTTTGGCCCTATACCCACTCCCGTCGACCCCTGACGTCGACCAAAGAAAGGTGCGCCAAAATGTCCATTCGCCCCGTCGCCGCCCAGTCGCTTTCTCAACCTACGATGGAGGGGGCAGGCGTTCATCTGCACCGCGCGTTCGGCTTTGGCGATCCCACCCGGATGGACCCGTTTTTGCTGTTTGACGATTTTCGCGGCGACGCCCCGCGCGACTATGCCGCCGGTTTTCCATGGCACCCGCACCGCGGCATTGAAACCATCACTTATGTGCTGGCAGGCTCGGTTGACCATGGCGACAGCCTTGGCAATCGCGGCACCTTGCGCGGCGGCGATGTGCAATGGATGACCGCTGGGTCAGGCATTTTGCATCAGGAAATGCCCAAAGGCAACGCGCGCGGCCAGATGCACGGGTTTCAGTTATGGGCCAACCTGCCGCGGGATCTGAAGATGACGGCACCCCGCTATCAAGACGTGCGCGGCACCGAAGTGCCCGAGATCATGGACGATGACGGCACCATCGTCAAAGTGGTGGTCGGCAATTTCTGGGGCAAGACCGGCCCGGTTGACGGCATCGCCGCCGATCCGCAGTTTCTGGATATCTATGTGCCGCCTGAACGCAAAAAGACCTTCAAGGTCGATACATGGCGGCATGCTTTTGCCTATGTGTTTGAAGGGGCCGGTAATTTCCGCGATGCCGCCCGGCCTCGCGGGGTGTTGCTGGAAAAAGAGTATCGCGGCGAAGAGGTGAATATCCGCGATCTGTCGGGCAACCGCACGCTGATCGAATTTGGGCGTGGCGACGAGGTTACCGTGCAGGCCGGCCCCGATGGCATCCGGTTTTTGCTGATTTCGGGCGCGCCGATTCAGGAACCTGTCGCCTGGCACGGCCCGATTGTGATGAACACCCAAGCCGAATTACAACAGGCGATGACCGAATTGCGCAATGGCACCTTCATCAAGCCCGCCCATTAACACCCGCCCCTTACCAAAAGCGCCGTCATCCCCATCAAGGTGCGATGACGGCGCATTGCGCGCGCGGCACTGGCCCGATGCACCGCGATGTGCGGCTGATCCCCCGATCTTGAGCAATTCTTAACCGCGCGGGCCTAGATTGAGGGGGAATCAATCAGCGGACCCAGCATGCACGGCCTTATCAACCGATCCCTTCAGTGTTTTCTGCGCGACACCTATGGCCCTTCGGTCTGGGGCCAGGTCACCCGCGACGCCGCTTTGGGATTTGACAGCTTTGAGGCGTTGTTGATCTATGACGCAACCCTGACGGATGCCGTGATATCGGCGGCGGTGCAGGTTTTGCGCCGCCCGCGCGAAACCATTCTGGAAGATCTGGGCACCTATCTGGTGTCGCATCCCAACACCGAATCCTTGCGGCGGCTTTTGCGCTTTGGCGGTGGAAATTTCGTCGATTTCCTGCATTCGCTGGATGATTTGCCCGACCGTGGCCATCTGGCCCTGCCCGATCTTGATCTGCCAAAGCTGCGGCTGGTGGCGCAGGGCGACGGGGTGTTTCACCTTTACGCCGGGGGCATGATCGCGGGTGTCGGCCATGTCATCGTTGGCCTGTTGCGGGCGATGGCGGATGATTATGGCGCGCTCGTGGTGCTGGATCACGCCGGGCCCGCCCCGATGGACGCGGCGGGCGCGCAGACCGGGTCTGAGGTGATCAGCATTAAACTGCTGGATCAAAGTTACAGCGCGGGTCGTCCTTTCGATCTGGCTTTGCCGGGGCACTGACATGCAAAATATCACCTTCCGCCCCGCGTTGCTGGCCCGGTTGATGCCGATGTATCTGGCGCTGGATGACCAAGGGTTCATCACCGCAATTGGCCCGACCTTGGCGCAACTGATCCCGGGTGCCGCCCCGGTGGGACGGCGGTTTTACGATGTGCTGCAGGTGTTGCGCCCGGCGAATATCGACAGCGTCACCGATCTGGCCGCCCGCGCCGGCGCGCGCTTGCATGTGGCGGTGCTGGGCGCGCAAGACGTGGTCTTGCGCGGTCTGGCGGTGCCGCTGCAAGGCGGGGGCCTGCTGGTGAATTTGTCGTTTGGCATCGGCGTCATTGATGCGGTGCGCCACTACGCGCTGACCGATGCCGATTTCGCCCCCACCGATCTGGCCGTGGAAATGCTGTATCTGGTTGAGGCGAAATCAGCCGTGATGGCCGAATTGCGCAACCTTAACAACCGGTTGCAAACCGCAAAGCGCGCGGCCGAAGATCAGGCCCTGACCGACACCTTGACTGGCTTGCGCAACCGGCGCGCGCTGGATGCCACTTTGGGCGCCCTGATCGCCCAAGGCCGCGGCTTTGGGCTGATGCATATTGATCTCGATTTCTTCAAACAGGTGAACGACACGCGCGGGCATGCGGCGGGCGACCATGTGTTGCGCGCGGTGGCGGCGGTGTTGCTGGCCGAAACCCGGGTCACTGATACTGTGGCACGGGTTGGCGGCGATGAATTTGTCGTGGCCTTGCCCGGCCAGGCCGATGTCGCCCAACTGGCGCAAATCGCCCGGCGGATCATCGACATGCTGACGCAACCGATTGATTTTGATGGCAGTCCGTGTCGGATTTCAGCGTCAATCGGCCTGACCGTGTCCACCCATTACGACCGCCCCGACGCCGACCGCATGCTAAGCGACGCCGACCACGCGCTATATGCGTCAAAACACGCCGGCCGGGGGCAGGCGCAGTTTTTCACGCCCGATGGGGTTGATCGCAGGGCGGGATAA
>JANPLZ010000101.1:0-32418 GCA_031422555.1 Cypionkella sp.
CCGAACACCCCGCGCGCCAACGGTGAAAACGGCACCATGGCGGTGCCCAACTCGGCGCAGGTCTGGATCAACCCCAATTCTGGCTGGCGGCTCCACAGCGAATATTCATTCTGAACCGCCATACACGGGCGCACCGCATGGGCGCGGCGCAGGGTGCCGGGGGATATTTCGGACAGGCCATAGCCGCCGATTTTGCCTTCGTCGATCAACCGGCCAAGGGTTTCCACCACCTCTTCAATCGGGCGGGCTTCTTCGCGGCGATGGATGTAGAACAAGGCGACGTGATCCACCCGCAGCCGTTGAATTGATACTTCAAGTTCGGCGCGTAAGTAATTGGCTGAATTGTTGAATTTGCGTGCCACACCTGAAACGATACCGGCCTTTGTGGCGATGTGAACGTCAGGTTTCCGAAGGCGCATCCATTCGCCCAAAATTGTTTCAGACACCCCCATGCCATAGATATTGGCGGTATCGAAAAACGTGATGCCGCCGTCACGCGCCGCATCAAGGCAGGCAAAACTTTCCGCCTGCGATGTCGGGCCAAATATGCCACCAAAACTCATACACCCCAGACCAATGGCCGAAACCATCGGGCCGCTTTTGCCCAACTGCCGCTGTTTCATAGTATTTTCCAAGTTTGGCGGCGGACCAGCCGCCGTTTGTATTGCCTTAGTTAGGTTTTGTCGGCAAACGCCGCCTGCAAGGCAACCTCTACCATCGCGCCAAAGCTGGTTTCGCGCTGATCGGCGGGCAAGGCTTCGTTGGTTAAAATATGGTCTGACATGGTCAGCACCGCCAGCGCGCGACGGCCATAGCGGGCGGCAAGGATATACAGCTCTGCCGCTTCCATCTCGACACACAGCACGCCGTGGCGCTGCAATTGTTCCGAAAGATCGGCGCGTTCGTCATAGAATGTGTCCGACGAATATATCCCGCCCACATGCACCGGCACGCCGATGCCAAGGGCGGCTTTATGCGCCGCCGTCAGCAGGCCAAAATCGGCACAAGGCGCGAAATTCAGATCGCGGAAAATCGACCGCGACGGCGTGCCGTAGGTTGATGCGGTTTGCGCCAGCACCACGTCGCGCACTTTGACATGGTGCTGCATCGCCCCCGCCGATCCGATGCGGATCAGGGTTTGCGCGCCGTAATCGCGGATCAATTCATTGGCATAGATCGACAGCGACGGCATCCCCATGCCCGAACCATGGATCGTTACCCGCTGACCGCGCCATGTGCCGGTATAGCCCAGCATGCCGCGCACTTCGTTCACCAGAACCGGGTTGTCCAGATAGGTCTGTGCCGCCCACCGTGCGCGATAAGGATCGCCCGGCAACAGCACGGTTTCAGCAATATCGCCCGGTTTGGCCCCGATGTGGAAGGTCATGTTCGCGCCCTTGTGTTGATCGCGGCCAGCCTACCCAAGCAGTGCCAGCAGTTCAAGCGACGGCTGCCCGGTGACGGCAAGTCCCCGGCTTTGCTGAAAGGCGCTGATTGCGGCGGTGGTTTTCTTGCCGATCACGCCATCGCTGCCGTCGGTATCAAAGCCAGCCGCGGTCAGCCGCCGTTGCAGGTCCTGGCGTTGCTCAATCGTCATGCCATTGGCATCGGGCGGAAAACTGCCGCGCAACGCCGCGCCGCCGTTTAACCGGTCCGCCAGATGGCCCACGCCGATGGCATAGTTTTCGGCGTTGTTATAGCGCAAGATCACGTTGAAATTGCGGTATAGCAGCAAGGCCGGGCCAGCCGCACCACCGGGCAAGATCAGCGATGCCGCACCGTGGTTGGCCAATGCACCGCCATCGGCGCGCGTGACCCCAAGGTCGGCCCAATCGGTCCGCCCCTTGCCGCGCCCGGCCAAGGCGGTGTTGAAACCGGGTGGCAGCCGCACTTCCTGACCCCAGGGTTGCCCGCGTGTCCAGCCCGATTTCGACAGATAGGCGGCGGTCGAGGCCAGCGCATCGCTGGGATCATCCGACCAGATGTCGCGGCGCCCGTCGCCGGTGAAATCAACCGCAAACAACTGATACGACGTCGGAATAAATTGGGTGTGGCCCATCGCCCCGGCCCAACTGCCGGTCATCTGCCCCGGCGTGGTATCGCCGTTTTGCAAAATCTTCAGCGCCGCCACCAGTTGCTGTTCAAAGAAATCACCGCGCCGCCCGTCATAGGCCAGCGTTGACAGCGCCGAGATCACCGGCACCGATCCGCGCCGTTCGCCAAAATAGCTTTCCAGCCCCCAGACGGCGGCCACCACATGCGGCTCGACGCCGTAACGCGCCTCGATCTGGGCCAAAACGCCGCCCTGCCGCGCCAAAGCTGCGCGCCCCTTGGATATCCGTTCGTCCGAGGCCGCGATGGCCAGATAATCCTGAGTGGTGCGGGTAAATTCGGTCTGGTTGCGGTCACGGTCAATCACATCGGGCAGAAATCCCGCCGAAGCAAAGGCGCTGTCGTAGGTGGGGGCAGAAACGCCGCGCGCCAGTGCCGTGCCGCGAAAATTGGCCACCCAAGTGTCATAGCCCGCATTGGGCACCGCGCGCATCACCACATCCACGCGCGGTTTGGCCCCCGCACCGCCGCCGCCCACGCAGGCCTGCAAAAGCGAGGCCATCAGGCCAAAGGTGATGGTTCGGCGGGTAAGCTGCATGTCAATAATCCCAATCGGAAAACGCAATTGCGGCTACCTTAGGGCCAACGCGCCAGCGGCGAAAGCGGGCATGCTGACCCCAGCAAAGCCTTGCCTAATCGGCGCTAGGCCGCAGCCGAAGCTGGGTCAACCAGCCCGACAATATCCAGCATGATGCGGTTCAACTCGAAATCCTTGGGTGTATAGACCGCAGCCACACCCGATGCGCGCAGGGCGGCTGCGTCATCTTCGGGAATGATACCGCCGACAATCAACGGGATATCGGCCAACCCCGCCCCCCGCATCTGCGCCAACACTTCGGCGATCAAGGGCAAATGGCTGCCCGACAGAATCGACAATCCCACCACATGGGCGCGCTGATCCACCGCAGCCTGCACAATTTCGGCAGGGGTCAGCCGAATGCCGTCATAGTGGATCTGCATGCCGCAATCACGGGCGCGGGCTGCGATTTGTTCGGCCCCGTTGGAATGGCCATCAAGGCCGGGTTTGCCCATCAGAAAGGTTAAAGGCCGCCCCAGTTTGACCGAGACCGCCTGCACCGCGTCGCGGATATGCTCCAACCCTTCGGTGCGGTTTGAAGGGCTGCGCGACACGCCGGTGGGGGCGCGGTATTCGCCAAAGGCCGTGCGGATCACCGCACCCCATTCGCCGGTGGTAACACCAGCGCGTGCCGCCGCGATCGAGGCGGGCATGATATTGCTGCCGTCTTGCGCAGCCTCGCGCAAGGCTGCAAGCGCTGCCTTGACGGCCGCCGCGCTGCGGCTGGCTTTCCACGCCGTCAGCCGCGCGATCTGATCCGCCTCGGCTGCAGGATCGGATGCCATCACCGATCCGTCGCCTGCGGTCAGCGGGCTGGGGGCGGCGTCTTGCCAGCGGTTCACCCCGACAACGGTGGTCGCCCCCGTCTCGATCCGGGCGATGCGGGCCGAGTTAGACTCGACCAACCGCCCCTTCATATACTCAATCGCCGCCACCGCACCGCCCATGGCGTCAATCCGCGCCAGTTCCTCGCGCGCCCCGGATTTCAGCGCGTCAACTTTGCGATCAATCGCCGGGTTGCCGTCAAACAGATCATCATATTCCAAAAGATCGGTTTCATAGGCCAGAATCTGTTGCATCCGCAGCGACCATTGCTGATCCCACGGGCGCGGCAGACCCAGCGCCTCGTTCCAGGCGGGCAGTTGCACGGCGCGGGCGCGGGCGTTTTTTGACAGCGTGACGGCCAGCATTTCAATCAGAATGCGGTAGACGTTGTTTTCGGGCTGCTGTTCGGTCAGCCCAAGGCTGTTCACCTGCACGCCATAGCGAAAACGGCGGAATTTGGCGTCGGTGATGCCATAGCGGTTTGCGCAAATCTCGTCCCACAAATCGACAAAGGCGCGCATTTTGCACAGCTCGGTCACAAAACGGATGCCTGCGTTGACGAAAAACGAGATCCGCCCAACCATGGCCGGGAAATCAGCCGCCGAAACTTTGGCTTTCAAATCATCCAGCACCGCGCAAGCCGTGGCCAGCGCAAAGGCAAGTTCCTGTTCCGGCGTGGCCCCCGCCTCTTGCAGATGATAGCTGCAGACGTTCATCGGGTTCCATTTGGGCAGATGGGTCTGGGTATAGGCCGCCACGTCCGTAATCATCCGCATGCTGGGTTTTGGCGGGCAGATATACGTGCCGCGCGACAGATATTCCTTGATGATGTCGTTTTGCACGGTGCCTTGCAGGGCGGCGACATCGGCGCCTTGTTCTTCGGCCACCGCGATATAGAGCGCCAAAAGCCACGGCGCCGTGGCGTTGATCGTCATCGACGTGTTCATCTGGTCCAGCGGAATGTCCGAAAACAGCGCGCGCATGTCGCCCAGATGCGCCACCGGCACTCCAACCTTGCCAACCTCGCCGCGCGCCAGCAGATGATCACTGTCATAGCCGGTCTGGGTCGGCAGATCGAACGCCACCGACAGCCCGGTCTGACCGCGCGCCAGATTGCCGCGATACAGCGCGTTTGACGCAGCCGCCGTGGAATGCCCGGCATAAGTGCGAAACAGCCAAGGGGCGTCTTTCTGCGGTTGCATGGTTTCCCCGGTATGCGTCATCATCGTGATCCATCGCGCAAGAATATTTCACCACAGAAACCACGCGCGACAGATTAAATCAATGCAAATTCGCCGCAACGCAGCATTGGGCCAAAGCCGGGCTGTTCCGGATGTAACAGGCCCCGTCTGTCGCCATTGACCGAAACGGTGGTTTTGGGGAAGTGTCAGCGCCAGACGCCAAAAGCAACGGCGTATTTTTGAAAAGGGATTGCCGATGAAACTGACATCATCGCTACGTCTGGCACTTGCGGCCATGGTTTTGGCCGGGTCTGCCACTGTGGCCAGCGCCACCGATTACCGGGTGCGCATTCACAATGACACGGGCTATACGCTGTATAAATTCTATTCCACCAATTCAGGTGCCAAGAAATGGGGCAGCGATGTTCTGGGCAACACCACCTTGGCCAACGGTGCTGCGGTGACGTTGAATTTTGCCAATGACGACGGCTATTGCGTGTTCGATTTCCGCGCCGTGTTTGAAGATGGCACCGAATTGCAGCGCGGCGGCGTGAATGTTTGTGAAGTGTCGGATTATTACTATCAATAGCCTGTTTGCCCAGGCGGGGTGTGTAAAGTTTGGCCGCCTGACCGGGCTTTACCGACGCGCCCAAACCTGCAACCTTGCAGGCTATGTTTCGCACGGTTGAACTGCCCCTTTGGTTATTGGTTCTGGTGCTGGGCTTTGCCACCGTCACCTTCGCCTCGCATTTTTTATTCCCCTCGGTGCGGTGGTTTTTCCGCAAACGGATGGAGCGGGCGGTCGCTCAGATAAACCAGCGGCTGGATCGACCGATAGAGTTTTTCAAGCTGGCGCGGCGGCAAGATATGATTGTGCGGCTGGCCTACGATCCATCCGTGCTGGAGGCCGTGGCCGAACATGCCGCCGAAACCGGTGTGCCGGGGTCGGTGGCCTTTGAAGAGGCGCGCGGTTATGCCCGTGAAATTGTGCCGGGGTTTTCGGCAAGCCTTTATTTTGGGGTCGCAATCCGGCTGGCACGCGGGCTGTCGCGCGCGCTTTACCGGGTGCGGATCGGCCGCGTTGACGCGGCTTTGGCGCATATTGATCCCAAGGCCACGGTGGTTTTCGTGATGAACCACCGTTCGAACATGGATTATGTCTTGATCACATGGCTGGTGGCGAACCGGGCGTCGATTTCTTATGCGGTGGGCGAATGGGCGCGGATCTGGCCGTTGTCGCGGTTGATCCGCGCGATGGGGGCCTATTTCATAAGGCGCGGCAGCCGCAACACGCTTTATCGCCGGGTGCTGGCGCGCTATGTGCAAATGGCCACGGCGGCGGGCACCACGCAGGCTATTTTTCCCGAAGGCGGGCTGTCATTGGATGGCCGGGTGGGGGCGGCAAAGATGGGCTTGTTCAGCTATATCGTGCAGGGGTTTGATCCCAAAGGCCGCGACGTGGTGTTTGTGCCGGTGGGGCTGGCCTATGACCGGGTGCTGGAAGACCGGATTCTGGTGGATGCAGCGGCGGCGGGCACGCGGCGGTTTCGTGGCAAGCCGCTGGCAGTGCTGGGCTTTGTCGTGCGCACGCTGTGGCGCAAGCTGCGTGGCACCCATCTGGGGTTTGGCACTGCGGCTGCGGGTTTTGGCCCGCCGGTATCGCTGCGCGACTTTATGGCCGATCCGCCCGCCATGCCGACCGAAACGCTGGGCGCGCGCCTGATGATGGACATCGCCCGGGTGGTTCCGGTTTTGCCGGTCCCGTTGATAGCGGCGGCCCTGTTGCAACTTCCACCCGATCGGGCCGCCCTGTTGCAGATCGTGCAGGACCTTGTCGCGCAACTGGCAGCGGATAGTGCGGTGATGAAATTGGCCCCACAAGGCATCGAGGCCACAATCACCGAAGGTTTGGCCCCCTTGCTGGCGCGCGGCATTTTGCAAGATACCCTGAAACCCGCACCGAACGGTCAGGCGGTGTTAGAGTTTTATGCCGGGCAAGTGCTGCAAAGGCTGTCGATTGCCACTGGCCATGCCGCAACGCAGCAGACATAAAATTACAAAATACACCATAAAACTATTGCATTGTTGCGCGTCAACCCCGTATCAATCGTCAGCGCCGGGTTGATTCTGCATCGCGGCATTTCATTGATACGAGGTTCCCCATGGCTTTGGACAAAGCACCCGCCATCCCCGCCTATGACGCGCCCGTCAAAGACCTGTATGAAATTGGTGAGATGCCGCCTTTGGGCCATGTGCCTGCCCAGATGTATGCCTGGGCCATCCGGCGTGACCGCCATGGCGAACCCAGCACGGCCATGCAGATCGAAGTGGTGGACACCTGGAAAATCGACAGCATGGAAGTGCTGGTTCTTGTGATGGCGGCAGGGGTGAATTACAACGGCGTCTGGGCGTCACTTGGCCAACCGATCAGCCCGTTTGACAGTCATAAACAACCCTATCACATCGCCGGGTCCGATGCGTCGGGCATCGTCTGGGCGGTGGGCGACAAGGTAAAGCGCTGGAAAGTCGGCGACGAAGTGGTGATCCACTGCAATCAGGATGATGGCGACGACGAAGAATGCAACGGCGGTGACCCGATGTTTTCCACCAGTCAGCGCATCTGGGGATACGAGACACCAGACGGGTCTTTTGCGCAGTTCACCAAAGTGCAGGCGCAACAATTGATGGCACGCCCGCGTCACCTGACATGGGAGGAAAGTGCCTGCTACACCCTGACGCTGGCCACCGCCTATCGCATGCTGTTCGGGCATGAACCGCATGATCTGAAGCCGGGCCAGAATGTGTTGGTCTGGGGCGCGTCGGGGGGCTTGGGGTCTTATGCCATCCAGTTGATCAACACCGCCGGTGCCAACGCCATCGGCGTGATCAGCGACGAATCAAAGCGTGAATTTGTGATGGGCCTCGGTGCCAAAGGCGTCATCAACCGCAACGATTTCAAATGCTGGGGCCAATTGCCCACTGTGGGCAGCCCGGAATATGCCGTGTGGTTCACCGAGGCCCGTAAATTCGGCAAGGCGATCTGGGACATCACGGGCAAGGGCGTCAACGTTGACATGGTGTTCGAACACCCTGGCGAAGCGACGTTTCCGGTCTCGGCGCTGGTGTGCAAAAAGGGCGGCATGGTGGTGATCTGCGCGGGCACTTCTGGGTTTAACTGCACTTTTGACGTGCGTTATATGTGGATGCACCAAAAGCGTTTGCAGGGGTCGCACTTTGCCCATCTGAAACAGGCGGCAGCAGCGAACAAGCTGATGGTGGAACGCCGGCTTGATCCGTGCATGTCCGAGGTGTTCCCTTGGGCGGAAATTCCTGCGGCCCACATGCTGATGCGCAAAAACCAACATAAACCCGGCAATATGGCGGTGTTGGTGCAGGCGCCGCATACCGGCCTGCGCACGTTTGACGATACGCTGGACGCCAGCCGCACGCGGTAAACGGTGCAAACGCCGGGGGCGGCAAGCCGCCTCTGGCCCTTGGCGGGCGGCTGCAATATGGTTGCGGCATGACCCTAGCCTCTGTGCCAAACCTGATCTTTTCCGACGACCAGGCCGAAGCTTACGCCCGCGTCGCGGCAGACTTGTTTGCGATGGGCGTTGATCTGGAAAATGCCGGATGCACGCCGCGCGGCGAAGGGAAATCATCGGTTTTGGCGGTGATCGGCAAGGCCGGGTCGGGCAAGACCATGCTGTTGGCCAGTCTTTACAGTGGTCTGAAGGCGGCTGGCGTTGACATCGTGTCGGGCGACTATGAACCCAAACGCCGCAAAGACCGCCGCAGTCTGGCCATTCTGGCCCCAACCAACAAGGCCGCATCGGTGCTGCGCCTGCGCGGTGTGCCCGCGACAACCATCCACCGCATCCTTTATACCCCGGTTTATGATCCGCAATATGAACGCATCGCCGAATGGTTGACCGGGCAGGGCACCCGGCCCGCGGTGGAGGGCCTGACCGAGTTGGCGCTGGATCGGGCTTGGGCCTTTTATCAAACCGTGGCGTCGATCCCCGGCGCGCTGGCGGCGGCGGGCCTGCGGGGCAGTGATTTCATCAAGGGCTGGAAACGCCGCGAAGAGCCGCTGGATATCGGGTTTATCGACGAATCCTCGATGCTGGACGAACGCCAGTTCGCCGATCTGCAGGAAATATTTCCCAGTCTGGTGCTGTTTGGTGACCCGGCCCAGTTGGCTCCGGTTGGCCTGTCGGGCGAGATGGTGTTTGACCGGCTGGCGGCGTCGCAAAAGCTGATCCTGTCGCGCATCCACCGGCAGGCACAAGACAACCCTATCCTTGATCTGGCGCATGCGCTGGGCGATCCGTCGATCGGGTTTGAACAGTTTGAACGTATGGTCGAAGCCGCATCTAAGCGGGATGACCGCGTTGTCTGGGCCGAACGGGTGGATGCCGATCTGATGGCGCGCAGCCCGGTTCTGGTGTGGCGCAATGTGACGCGGATCAAGCTGATCACGGCGTTTCGCGCGGCATCTGGCGCGCCGCTGGATCAGTTGGTGCCTGGAGAGCCGCTGATTTGCGACGGCATCGAATTGCCGCTGAAACATCGCAAGAAACGCATCGACCTAGAGGCCCGCGGCCTGATCAAAGGCGCGCAGGTGATCTATCTGGGGCGCGGGAACCGCGAGGGATTCGCCAAGCTGCATGTCGTGGGGGCCGAAGATCCGCAACTTTCGGCGGCATCTATCATCAAGATCGAACGCCCGGACGAGGAAGAACCGTTCATCGCCACCGCCGCCACGATGGGGGCTGCGTTTTTGCATGGTGCTGCGGTGACAATCCATAAAGCCCAAGGAAGTCAGTGGGATACCGTGCAGGTGTTCGCGCCCGATCTTTATGCCGCCGCGATGGCTGGCCGCACTGAAGCCGGGGTTCCCTTGTGGAAACGGTTGGCCTATGTGGCGATCACCCGGGCGCAAACCCGGTTGATGTGGGTGGTGCGCAACCGGCTGGCACTGCCAAAGCAACCGCTGACGGTGGATGATTTGCGCCCCGCCACGGTGCCGTTAACCATGATCGCGGATGACGTCGCACCCTAGCACGTCTTTCCCACAGCACCGCTTGCCGCTATGCTGCAAAGATACATCAGGAGATCAAAATGCCCTGCGTTTTCGTCCAGTTCCGCTGCACCCCCGGCAAAACCTACGGCGTGGCCACCGCAATCTATGATCGCGAAGTGGTCAGCGAATTGTATTCAACCAGCGGTGAATATGATCTGATCGCCAAAATCTATATCCCCGATGATGCCGATGTCGGGCATTATCTGGCAGAACGGTTGTTCGATATTCCTGACATCGTGCGCACGTTGACGACGATGACGTTCAAGGCATTCTAGCCCGGCAACAGCATCCTAGGCCACAGGCGGTTTGCGTGCGGCGTCGATGGCGGCGACGTCGATTTTTGACATATCCATCATCGCGGCAAACGCGCGCGCGGCTTCGGCCCCGCCCGCAGACAGGGCGTCGGTCAGGGTGCGCGGAGTGATTTGCCACGACAGGCCCCATTTGTCTTTGCACCAGCCACAGGCACTGGCCTGACCGCCATTTTCGATGATGGCGTCCCACAAACGATCGGTTTCGGCCTGATCTTCGGTCAAGATCTGGAACGAAAACGCTTCGGATTGCGCAAAGGCCGGACCGCCGTTCAGGCCAAGGCAAGCGATGCCCGCGACAGTAAATTGCACGGTCAACACCTGGCCCGCCTGACCACCGGGAAAGTCTGACGGGGCGTGAAAGATCGCACCGACATGGCTGTCGGGAAAGGTGGCGGCGTAGAACCGGGCGGCGGCCTCGGCGTCTTTTTCATACCACAGGCAAATGGTGTTCTTGGACATGATGATCCCCTTTCGCGGCCTTACCTTAACGCAGGATGGGCGGGCCGTCTTGGCTGGCAGCGGCAACAAAGGCGGCGATTTTAGCTGCATTCTTGAGCCCAGGCGCCGATTCAACGCCCGATGACACATCAACCTGCCGCGCGCCTGTTAACCTGACGGCTTCTGCCACATTGGCGGCCGTCAACCCCCCGGCCAACATCCACGGGCGCAACCAGCGGCGCTGCGCCACCAATCGCCAATCAAACGACAACCCGTTGCCACCCGGCAAATCGGCCTCTTTCGGCGGTTTAGCATCAATCAAAATCTGATCGGCAACCAAGGCATAGTCCATTAACTGCGCCAGATCCCCCTCGTCGGCCACGCCAACGGCTTTCATCACCGGCAGGCCATAACGCGCGCGCACTGCCGCCACCCGGTCTGGGGATTCGTGGCCGTGCATTTGCAGCATGTCCAGCGGCACGCCGTCTACGATGGCGTCCAGATCTGCGTCACTTGCATCGACCACAAGGGCCACTTTGGCCAGCCCAACCGGGGCGGCCAGCGCCAGCAGACGCGCCTCTGGCACGCTAAGATGGCGCGGGCTTTTGGCAAAAAACACAAAACCGGCATAAGCCGCCCCCGATGCCGCCACCGCCGCTACATCGGCAACCGTGCGCAAGCCACAGATTTTCACGCGAATATCAGTCATATGTGGGATTTGGCATAAGTGGGAATTGGCATCAGCGGGCTTTCGATTTGTCCAAGAGCGCCAGAATATCATCCGACGGCAGGCTGGTGGCGTCGCGCATGGTGGCCAATTCACGCTCCAGCCGGGTGACTTCGCGGGTTTTGGTGCTGGCGGTGCTGCGAATTTTGGTCTCGCGGAACCATTCCCAGATGAAACCGATCAAAAGACCGATGACGATGCTGGCGAAAATGATCAGGAAAAGCGGCAGCTCAATCTGCCATGCGATGCCCAGAAAGGCCGACAGATCATCCGGCAACGCCTTAACCACAACGGCAGGACGGTTTGCCAAGGCAACCGTCAGCAGGGAAATGCCAAGCCCGGCCAGAAACACCAAACGTAAATACCGGATCATCGGCGCTCCCCCATAGGATCACGCCCCTGTATCGCGGTAGACGCCGCCTTGCGCAAGGGTGGGCTTACTTGGTGTTCAGCCGATCACGCAACAACTTGCCGGTTTTGAAGAACGGCACTTTCTTGTCATCCACCTTGACCGCCTCACCAGTGCGCGGGTTGCGCCCGGTGCGGGCGTCGCGCGATTTGACCGAAAACGCCCCAAAGCCGCGCAATTCGACCCGGTCCCCTTTGGCCAGCGCGTCGATAATTTCTTCGAAAACCGTGTTAACGATCTTTTCGACATGGCGTTGCGTCAAATGCGGATTTTCATCGGCAATCTTTTGAATCAATTCAGAACGGATCATCGGCGCTATCCCCCTAGTGATCGCCGTGTCCCTGTTTGCCGGGCTATGGGCGTCACGCTGTTGTCACTGGGACTATAGGCAAAATTCAAGGCGGCACAAATGAAAATAAGGGGCTAACCCTGCCAAAGCAAAGGGCCCTGCGATGAAGCAGGGCCCAATATGGTATCGTTAACCGCTTGATCAGGCTTTGTCGGCCTTCAAAGCAGCGCCAAGGATATCGCCCAAGGACGCGCCCGAATCGGACGAGCCATACTGTTCCACGGCGTCTTTCTCTTCGGCAATCTCGCGCGCTTTGATCGACAGGCCCAAACGGCGGGTCTTTGGATCAATGTTGGTCACACGCACGTCGATCTTGTCGCCCACCTGGAACCGCTCGGGGCGCTGATCGGCGCGGTCGCGCGACAGATCGGAACGGCGGATAAACGACTTGGCACCGTTGTATTCAACTTCGACGCCGCCTTCTTCGATAGCGGTGATCGCCACGGTGATGATGCCGCCACGTTTCACGCCGTCAACAGCATCGGTGAAGTTGTCTTCGCCAAGCGCTTTAATCGACAGCGAGATACGCTCTTTTTCAACATCGACTTCGGTGACCGACGCGGTGACGGTGTCGCCCTTGCGATAGTTTGCAATGGCCTCTTCGCCGCGCTGATCCCATGACAGGTCCGAAAGGTGAACCATGCCGTCGATATCGTTATCAAGGCCGACGAACAGACCGAATTCGGTGATGTTCTTGACTTCGCCTTCGATATTGGTGCCGATCGGGTGGGTTTCAGCAAAGACTTCCCACGGGTTACGCTGGGTTTGCTTAAGCCCCAAGGAAACGCGGCGCTTGGCGCTGTCGATTTCCAGAACCATGACTTCAACTTCCTGGCTGGTCGAGACGATCTTGCCGGGATGCACGTTTTTCTTGGTCCACGACATTTCCGACACGTGAACCAGACCTTCGACGCCTGCCTCCAGTTCCACAAACGCGCCGTAGTCGGTGATATTGGTGACACGGCCCTTGTGCTGGGTGCCCAGTGCATACAGCTTTTCAACCGCATCCCATGGATCGGATTGCAACTGCTTCATGCCCAGCGAAATGCGGTGGGTTTCTTTGTTGATCTTGATGACCTGCACCTTGATCGTCTCACCAATCGCCAGAATTTCCGACGGATGGTTCACACGACGCCACGCCATATCGGTGACGTGCAACAGACCGTCCACGCCGCCCAGATCCACAAACGCACCGTATTCGGTGATGTTCTTCACCACGCCGTCGATGGTCTGGCCTTCGGTCAGGTTGCCGATCACTTCGGCACGCTGTTCTGCGCGCGATTCTTCCAAGATTGCACGGCGCGACACCACGATGTTGCCACGGCGACGGTCCATTTTCAGAATCTGGAACGGCTGCTTCATGCCCATCAACGGCCCTGCATCGCGCACGGGGCGCACGTCCACTTGGCTGCCGGGCAAGAACGCCACAGCGCCGCCAAGATCAACGGTAAAGCCGCCTTTGACGCGGCCAAAAATGGCACCGTCCACGCGGGTCTCGGCGGCATAGGCCTGCTCAAGACGATCCCACGCTTCTTCACGACGGGCTTTTTCACGGCTGATCTGGGCTTCACCGCGGGCGTTTTCCACGCGGTCCAGATAAACCTCTACGATGTCGCCCACATTGATGTTGGGCTGCTCACCGGGGTTGGCGAATTCCTTGATGTCGATGCGGCCTTCCATCTTATAGCCGACGTCGATGATGGCCTGACCGCTTTCAATCGCGATCACTTTGCCTTTGACAACCGTTCCTTCTTCGGGGGTGTCAATTTCGAAGCTTTCTTTCAACAGGGCTTCGAAGTCTTCCATAGAATTTTTAGCGTTCATAAAGTTTGAGTCCTTTTCATTTATGTCACTGGCCATGCGGTTGGCTCCGCCGGTCTTGGATTTCAATGAATGAAGGGCCGTGGCAATGGCCCGACCCGTCTCATCAGCCGCGTCTTTAGTCGCATCGCCGCGCTATTGCAAGCAACCATCGCGGCCTCGGCCGCGCCCTAGGCTGCGTCCAGCCGGGCGTTGATGGTGGCTATGGCCTGCGCCACGGCCTGATCAATTGTCATATCCGAAGTGTCCAGCAAAACCGCATCCTCTGCCGGGCGCAACGGGGCGACGGCACGTTCCATGTCGCGTTTATCGCGTTCTTGTTGCTGGGCCAAAACATCGTCCAATTGCAGGGCAGGGTCTTTTTCCGACAGCTCCAACCAACGGCGGTGGGCGCGCACTTGGTCTGACGCGGTGATGAACAGCTTTACCTCGGCTTCGGGGCAGATCACCGTGCCAATATCGCGCCCGTCCAGCACCGCGCCGCCCACCTGACGCGCGAAATTGCGCTGAAAATCGATCAATGCTGCGCGCACTTTTGGCAAAGCTGCAATTTTTGACGCCGCTTGGCCGATTTTGGCGGTCCGCAGGCCGGCGCGTTCGAAATCATGCCGGGTGAGTGCGCGCGCGGCGGCCACCGGGTCCAGCCCGTCCATCGCCTTGCGCGCGCAGGCCCGATACAAAAGCCCGGTATCCAGATAGGCAAAATCGAAATGCGCCGCCACCGCGCGGGCCAAAGTGCCCTTGCCCGCCGCCGCCGGGCCATCTATTGCCACCGTAAAGATCATCTGCATATCCTTGTTCAAGCGCCGCTTTTCTCCTAGTTGCCGCACTAAGTCAAACAGGAGACGCTGATGGGCACCGGATCCCCCCCACCCGTTTGGGCCAATCTGATGGCCGAAATGATGGTGACCGATTATCCAAGGTCCTTGGCGTTTTGGACCGGGCCTGCGGGGTTTGACGTGGCCTTTACCCGGCCCGCGCAGAAACTGGCTTGTCTGACCCATCCGGATGGCGCGCAAATCATGATTTATCAACGGGACGGCGATTGGGAAACCGGCCCGCTGGAGGTGCCCTTTGGGCGCGGCATGGTGGTGCAGATATACGTGGCCGATGTTGATGCCGCAGCATCGGCGATGACTGCCCACGCCGTGCCGTTTTACGTGGCCCTGCGCGAGAAATGGCGCGACTGGGGCAATTGTCTGGGCGGTCAGCGCGAGTTTCTGGTGCAAGATCCCGACGGCTATCTGGTCATGGTGGTGCAGCGCATCGGCACGCGGCCGTTGCGTTGAACACTCTTAGCTGTGCAAGGCGCGCGGCGGTTCCGGCTCGTTTGTGTAGGCATAGGCGTTGCTTAGAATCATGCCGCCATCGTCTTGCACTTCGACAATCGGGTCTTCTTCTTCAAAGGTGAATTCATAGGCGTCGAACGGAAAGGCGGCCGCATCGACAAGGCCTTCGACGGACAGAATTTCGATGTCTTCGCCGCCCAACTCTTCGACCATGATCTGCAACGCCTCTGCGGCGGATGCGGCTTTGATCACCGCCAGTTGGTAATGCCCAGCATAGCTGCCCTCATCCTCATCGGCCCATTCAGGGTCAAACGCATCAATGCAGCAGGCGTAAACACCGGACAGAGTGGGGTCGGTCTCATCCGGTTCAAACACATGCGCTTCGGTGACGCAAATCTCGCCCGACTCCTGTGCGGTTGCGGTCATGCCTTCGATGTCCACCTCGAACGGCACCACATCGGCGTCAAAATCATCAGCGTTGCCGGCAAACAGCACCCGGTCCAGCCGCAAGCCGTTGGCCTGCACCGAATTCGACAGCACCGCCAGCGCGTCTGACAGGTTTTCGGCCTGCAACACGAAAAACCGCGCCTCGCCGCCGTAAATCTCGCCTTCCGGCATGGCGGCCTGGGCTTCGACGTCGAACGCCTCGATGGCTGCGTAATAGGTTCCCATGGGATTGGTCTTTCGAAAGGGTCAGGGCTGCGACAGCGTGGCCCCAAGGCCCGTCATCAATGCGTCAAAAATCGGAAAAGAGGTGACAATAGGCGAGGCATCATCAACGCTGACGGGCTTTTTGGCCGCCATGCCCAGCACCAGAAAAGACATCGCGATGCGGTGGTCAATATGGGTTTTGCACACAGCGCCCCCCGGAACCTGACCGGCCCCCATGCCATGCACGATCAGCGTATCGGCGTCTTCCTCGATGCGCACGCCGCAGGATTCAAGACCCCGCGCCATGGCGTCAATACGATCCGATTCCTTAACGCGCAGTTCCCTGATGCCGCGCATCACGGTGCGGCCAGTGGCAAAGGCCGCCACCACCGACAGGATGGGATATTCATCAATCATCGACGGCGCGCGGCCCGGCGGCACCTCGATGCCCGTCATGTTGTCACTAAACCGCACCCGTAAATCGGCAACCGGCTCGCCGCCCTCCAGACGCGGGTTTTGAAATTCAATCTCCGCCCCCATGTCCACAAGTGTCAGATACAGGCCGTTGCGCGTCAAGTTCTGGCTGACCCCCGGCACCATGATGTCAGATCCCGGCACAATCAGCGCCGCACAGACCGGAAACGCCGCCGATGACGGATCGCGCGGCACAGCCACGGCTTGGGGGCGCAATTCGGGCTGGCCGGTCAGGGTGATGACATTGCCCTCAGCGGTTTTTTCCACCGTCAATTGTGCGCCAAATCCCAGCAACATGCGTTCGGAATGATCCCGCGTCGGTTCGCGTTCAATCACCACGGTCTGGCCCGGCGTGTTCAGCCCCGCCAACAGCACCGCAGATTTGACCTGCGCCGAGGCGACCGGCAACGCATAGCGCACCGGCACCGGATGGGCCGCACCCACAACGGTCATCGGCAAACGGCCCCCGGCGCGCCCATAGCTTTGGGTGCCAAACAGCGACAAAGGATCGGTCACCCGCCCCATCGGGCGTTTGCGCAAACTGGCGTCGCCGGTAAATGTCGCCGTCATCGGCGTGGTCGCCATGCAGCCCATGATCAGCCGCACGCCGGTGCCCGAATTGCCGCAATCTATCACGCTTTCAGGTTCGCGAAAGCCGCCCACCCCCACCCCATGCACCGACCACGCGCCGGGGCCATGCTGGGTCACTTGCGCGCCAAACGCCTGCATCGCGCTGGCTGTATCCAGCACGTCCTGACCTTCCAGCAACCCGGTGATGGTGGTTTCCCCCACCGCCATCGCGCCAAAGATCAAGGCGCGGTGGCTGATCGACTTGTCACCCGGCACCAAAGCCGTGCCGCGCAAGGGCCCGGATTTATGCGCCGTCATCGGCTGGGCGGTGGAATGGGCAGACATGGGCACCTCGGGTTCGTTCGCAGGCCTGATACCGCAAGCCAGTGGCAGGGTCTACGCATCACCGCGAAAAACCGATGATTTTCATTTTGGTCCAAATACTCCCGCCGGAGGCAACCCGCTTTACCGCAACAGCCTGCGGCAAACCGGAACGCTTGCGGTCCGGTCTGAGTATTTTCACCAAAATGAAACCGTCAGCGCCGGTAGGTCAGGTAATGCGGTGGGCGGCCTTCGCGCAGGGCCTTTTGCTCATACCGGGTGGACAGCCAATCTGCCCAAGGGGTGTCGCCTTGGTGGATCAGGGTAAACCCGGCCCGCGGCACCTCTTCCAGCGTTTGGCGCACGTAATCGGCAATGTCGGTGGCCACCCGCAATTCAGCCTCCGGTGCCATCACGCGGGCCAGCGCGTTCAGATAATCCGGGGTGACAAAGCGGCGGCGGTGGTGGCGGGCCTTGGGCCAGGGATCGGGATAGTTCAGAAAACACTTCTGCACCGACGCGGTGGGCAGCACATCGAACAATTCGCGCACATCGCCGGGGTGGATCGCCAGATTGGTCACCCCCGCCGCCCGGATTTTGCCCAACAACATGGCGATGCCGTTCACATAAGGCTCGCAGCCTATCAGGCCGATCTGCGGGTAAAGTGCTGCCATATGCACCAGATGTTCGCCACCGCCAAAGCCGATTTCCAGCCACAGCGGACTTGCATCAAACACCGCCGTCAGATCAATCGGCGCGCGGGTGGGGTTGTCGTCGCGGACGACGTTTTTTAGGCTGAGCGCCGCCAGATCTTCGGCCAGATAGGTCTTTTGGGCGCTGCGCAGCGTGTGGCCATAAACCCGCCCATAAAAATTGCGCCGCTCTACCGGATCATACATCGCAAAACGCCCCTGTGGTCTGGCGCGTCTCTGATCACATGCGTGGCGTTGGGTCAATATCGGGTGGCATGGCCCGGGCGGTGGCCGTGCTGCAGCGACACCCGCGGCCTTGGCCGCTGTGCAGCGGCGCACAAAGCCTGTGCTGCGGTATCGCTGGTTGCGGGCGTGGCTTGGCCTATGATCCATAAGTGACCAAAATTCCAATTCAGATGGAGATCAGGATGATCAACCCAACTTTGTCCCGGCGGGGCCTTTTTGGCGGCATGGCGGGGGCCGTTGCCCTGACTGCCGTGGGCGGCACCCGGGCCGCTTTAGCCCAAACCGCAGAGACCGCAACCGGTCCGCGCGCGGTGATCTATGATCGCCGTGTAGGCGATATCACCCTGACCACGTTGTTGGACGGCTATCTTGGTTTGGGTCAGGATTTGCTGACCAACGCCGATCCGGCGCTGGTGGCGGCCAATCTGACGGCGGCCTATCTTGATCCGACCGCAGCAATGCCGGTGCCGATCAGCACCCATCTGATCCGCAACGGCAGCGACATCACCTTGATTGACGCTGGTGCCGGGTCGGCGTTTGGCCCCACCGGCGGGCGTCATCTGGCGGCGTTGGCCGCCGCAGGCGTGGCACCAGAGGCCGTGACGCGCGTGGTGCTGACCCATATGCACCCCGACCATATCGGCGGTCTGGTCACCGATGCGGGGGCGGTGTTTGCCAATGCAAGCTTGCATGTCTCTGCACCCGAGCTGGCGTTCTGGACCGATGCGGCGATTGCCGCCAGCGTGCCGGACGGCATGAAAGGCTTTTTTGCTTTGGCCAGTGGTGTGGTCACCGCCTATGGCGCACGGGTCACGCCGTTTGAAGGTGACGCCGATCTGGGCGGCGGTCTCAGCGCGATTGCCCTGCATGGCCACACCCCGGGCCACACCGGATATCGGCTGTCGTCGGGCACCGAACAGTTGATCATCATCGGGGATACGGCGGCATTTGCGTCGTTGCAGTTCAGCAATCCCGATATCGGCATCAGCTTTGACGGTGATGGCGCGGCCGCGGTGGCGACCCGTAAAAAGCTGTTGGCCATGGTGGCGGCAGACAAGATTGCCATTGCCGGATCGCATTTGCCGTTCCCCGGCGTCGGCCATGTCGATGTGCGTGGCGATGCTTATGCCTGGGTGCCGGAAGAGTGGAAATTCCTGTAAGTCCCCAAGGTTTGTAAAATCGGATCAACAAAACGGGGCCGCAAACGCGGCCCCGTTTTTTTGACATCTTGGAAAACGTCAGATCAAACAGCGGCTTTCAGTGCCTCGGTCAGGTCGGTTTTTTCCCAGGAAAAGCCACCATCCGCTTCGGGGGCGCGGCCAAAATGGCCATAGGCGCTGGTGCGGGCATAAATTGGCTTGGTCAGTTGCAAATGCTCGCGGATGCCGCGCGGGGTCAGGTCCATGCATTGTGCGATGGCCTGTTCGATGCGGTCCGCCTCGACGTGGCCGGTGCCATGGGTATCGACATAAATCGACAACGGCTTTGCCACGCCAATGGCATAGCTTACCTGCAACGTGCAACGATCCGCCAGACCCGCCGCCACGATGTTTTTCGCCAGATACCGCGCAGCATAGGCGGCAGAGCGGTCAACCTTGGTTGGATCCTTGCCCGAAAACGCGCCACCGCCATGCGGGGCCGCACCACCGTAAGTATCGACGATAATCTTGCGCCCGGTCAGGCCCGCGTCACCGTCCGGGCCGCCGATCACGAACGTGCCGGTCGGATTGACCCACCATTCGGTTTTCTCGGTGATCCAGCCCGAAGGCAGCACGTCGCGGATGTAGGGTTCAACAATCGCGCGCACATCGGCCGAGCTTTGGCTCTCCAGCGCGTGCTGATGCGACAGCACGATCGAGGTGACCTCTACCGGCACGCCGTCTTCATAGCGCATCGACAGTTGTGATTTGGCATCCGGGCGCAAAGTGGGTTCTTGCCCCGATTTGCGCACTTCGGCCAGACGGCGCAAAATGGCGTGGCTGTATTGAATCGGGGCCGGCATCAGTTCCGGGGTTTCGCGGCAAGCATAGCCAAACATGATGCCCTGATCGCCTGCGCCGTCGCGGTCAACACCCATGGCGATATGCGCGGATTGCTTGTGCAGATAGTTCTGCACTTTCAGCGTGTTCCAGTGAAATTCGTCTTGTTCATAGCCGATGTCACGCACGCATCCGCGCACGATGTCTTCGACTTTTTCCATCATGGTTTTCAGGGCTTTCTTGTCGGATAGCCCAACTTCGCCGCCCACAACCACCCGGCCCGTGGTGGCAAATGTTTCGCACGCCACGCGGGCATTTGACTCTTCGGTCAGGAAGGCATCCAGAATGGCGTCTGACACGCGGTCGCATAATTTATCTGGATGCCCCTCGGAGACGGATTCCGAGGTGAACACATAGGATTTTCTGGTCATTAGGGACGTGCTCCGGTTAAAGATACCCACCACGCCAGGAAGCCGTTGTGATGGTCTAAGCGCGGCACATATGCTGTCGGTGCGGCAAAGGTCAAGCCACGGCGCGGCGGCGCGCGCGAAACAGCAGCGCAAACGCACCGCCAAGCAACACCAGCACCGGTATTTCGCCATAGCGCGCGTAAGGTGTTTGCGGCAGCGGACCGGGCAGGGCGGCGTCAAGGTAAGACGCGATGCCAAATTCCAACGCCGCCACTTCGCGCCCGCGTGCATCGTAAACCCCGGTCACCCCGGTGTTGGCCACCCGCACCAATGGCAGGCCCTGCTCAATCGCGCGCAACCGGGCCTGCGCCAGATGTTGAAACGGTCCCGACAGGGTGCCAAACCATGCGTCGTTGGTCACTTGCAATATCCAGTCCGGGCGGGGCGTGCCGCGCAGGTCTTGGGGAAACACCGCCTCATAGCAGATCAGCGGCAACACCCGGCCCAACCGCGCGCCCAACTCCATCAGTTGCGGGCCGGACCCGGCGGAATAGCCATTGCCTTGCTGTGCGGCAAACGCGGTCAGCCCGAACCATTGATACGCCAGATCGCCAAACGGAATATATTCGCCAAACGGCACCAAATGGTGTTTGTCGTATGTGGGGCCAAGCGTGCCCGCAGGCGAAATCAAGCTGAGGCTGTTAAACCCTCTGGTGTCGATCAGGCGCTGATGGCCCAGCAAAATCGGCGCGCCGTTGCCCGCCGCCGCGATCACCGCGATCAGTTCGGGGTTGCGCGCCAGCGAATAGGGCAGGGCGGTTTCCGGCCAGATCACCAGATCGGGGGCGGGCTTGACGGCCGTATAGGCCAAAAGCCGGTTGAAAAACGCATCCGCCGCTGCGGGGTCCCATTTCAGATGCTGCTCGGCATTGGGTTGGATCAGGCGCAGCGTGATACCGGGTGCCGGCGGCAGCGGTTGCGCCAGCACCCACAGCCCGTAAACCATCGGTACGGCAAGGATGGCCACGGCGGCAAGGCCCGGCAGAACGCGGCGCTGTTGGATCAACGCGGCGGCCAGCAATGTCAGCCCCGTCAACCCCGATGGGCCGATCACCGCAGCCAGTTGGGCCACGGGGGTGTCGATCCAGATATGGCCGATCAATGCCCAGGGAAATCCGGTCAACACATAACCGCGCGCCAGTTCGGCCGCCGTCAGCGCCAGCGCAAAGCCCAGCGCACGGTGGGTCGCAAGGCGCGACACCGCCGCAGCACCGGCCCAAAACAGCGCCAACCCAAAGGCCAACAGCACCACCGCAAACGGGGCCATCCAGCCATAGGCAGCGGCGTCGATCAAAAACGGCTCGATGATCCAGTTCAGCGCGCAGGCGAAATAACCCGCCCCGCCAAACCACGCCGCCCAGATCGCAGGCGCCGGACCCGTCGCACGCGCCACCCAATGGATCAGCGCGGCCAGCGCGGGCAGGCTTACAAACCACGCGCCCACGGGGGCCTGCCCCAAGGCGGCGCAGATCCCGAACAAAAACGGCGGCCAGACTTGGGCAAACCCCGGCCAGCCGATGCGGATCTTAGGCATCCGGCGCTGCGCCCGGTCGCCCCACCATGCCGATACCGGGCAGGCGGATGCGCAACCGCTTTATCCGGCGGGCATCGGCGTCGATGACTTCGAATTCAGCGCCGCTTTCATGCGGAATAATCTCGCCACGTGCGGGCACCCGACCGACCCGCAAAAACACCAAACCGCCCACGGTATCAATGTCTTCGTCATCATCGCCCGCCCGCAGCGCCATGCCGATGGCGGCCTCGAACTCTGCCAGCGGGGCGGTGGACTGGGCGACAAACACGCCGGGATTCTCTTCTTTCCACAGATCGCCTTCGTCTTCGTCGTGTTCATCCTCGATCTCGCCGATCACGGTTTCGATCAGATCCTCGATGGTCACCAGCCCGTCAACGCCGCCATATTCGTCTATCACCAAAGCCATATGCACCCGGTCGCGCTGCATCTTTTGCAGCAGCGTCGCCGCAGGCATCGACGGCGGCGCGAACAACACCGGGCGCAAAAGGCGTTTCAGCGAAAACCGCCCCGCCACGCCAAAACCGTGCTGCAACGCCAGATCCTTCAGCAAGATCAGGCCCTGCGGGTGGTCAAGCGTGCCTTTATAGACGGGCAAGCGGCTGAACCCATGCGCGCGAAACGCGGCCACCAGATCATCTTTGGCGATGTCCAACGGCACGGCGGCAATATCGGCTTTTGGGATCGCCACATCATCGACACGCAGGCGGCGCAGGTTGCCAAGGCCGGGCAAGTTGGCGGTCCCCGCGCTGGGCGCGCCAAAGGCTTTGCCATCCTGCCCCGCCCCGTCCCCGTTGTCGGATGGGGTGAAGGCGTTCAGAATGCGGCCAAAAAAGCCCCGGCTTGATGTTTCGGTTTCGTCGCTGCCGTCTGGCGCGGTGCCAGACCCGTCGTTGCTACTGCCCATCTGTCCTTTTCCAATAATGACCCAAAGCGTGGGCCGATCTTACATATATGGGTCCGAAAGCCCAAGCCGCGCAAGGATTTTGGCCTCGAGCGCCTCCATCAGATCCCCATCGGCGGGGCGTGTGTGATCATAGCCCAACAAGTGTAACAGGCCATGCACGATCAGATGGCTGACATGTTCCGCCAAGGGTTTTTGCGCAGCCAGCGCTTCGGCGGCACAGGTGTCATAGGCAAGGGCAATGTCGCCCAGATGATCAGGGTCATCAATGGGACCCGGTGCGGGCAAATCGGGCCGACCACCATCAAGGTCCGCAGCGCGGTCCATAGCTGGCCAGCTTAGCACATTGGTCGCGGTGGCCTTGCCCCGAAAATCGCCGTTCAGAACCGCGATGCGGGCGTCGTCCCCCGCCATCAGGCACAGGGTAAACCCCGCAACCGGCAGGCCCAACTCGCCCATCGCCGCTGCTGCCGCTGCGTGCGCCAGATCGTCCAGCCCAAGGGCCAGCCAACGATCGTCTTCAATCACCACATCAACCAACGGTTCCATGCGCGGCGTCTACCTTAGCCGAAGCGCAGGCTCAAGCGGCATGGATCAGCCGTTGGCTTCGTCGCGCTCATAAGCCTCGATCACCCGAGCCACCAGCGGATGGCGCACCACGTCTTTCGAGGTGAAATAATTGAACGAAACACCTTTGACGCCTTGCAGGATGCGTTCGGCATCCTTCAAACCGCTGGCCGTGCCGCGCGGCAAGTCGATCTGGGTGCGATCCCCGGTGATCACCATGCGGCTGCCTTGGCCCAGCCGGGTCAGGAACATTTTCATCTGCATGGTGGTGGCATTCTGCGCCTCGTCCAGCACGACAAACGCATTCGACAACGTGCGCCCGCGCATGAACGCCAAGGGAGCGATTTCGATGCGCTTGTCTTCCATCAGCTTTTGCATCTGCTTTTGCGGCAGAAAATCATTCAGCGCGTCGTAAAGCGGCTGCATATAGGGGTCGATCTTTTCTTTCATGTCGCCGGGCAAAAAGCCCAGCCGTTCGCCCGCCTCGACCGCAGGGCGCGACAGGATGATCTTTTCGACCGCGCCGGAAATCAGCATCGACACGCCCACCGCCACCGCCAGATAGGTTTTGCCGGTGCCCGCAGGCCCGATGCCAAAGCCCATCTCATGCGAAAACAGATTGGCGACATAGGCCTTTTGCGCTTCGGTGCGCGGCTCGATCGCCTTTTTGCGGGTTTGCAATTGCACGCCCGCGCCGGAGAACATCTCAATCTGAGGGTTTGCATCCAACCGGGTGCTGTCCGACATGGGCCGCCCCATGCGGATGGCGCCGTCGATTTCACCCGCAGCCACGCCGCGCCCGCCTTCGATGCGGGCATAAAGCGCGCGCAGCACCGATGCGGCTTCATCGCGGGCGGCCTTGTCACCGATTACCGCCAACCGATTGCCCCGGCGCAAGATATGCACCCCCATCTGCTGTTCCACCTGCGCCAGATTGCGGTCAAATTCACCGCACAGGCTGATCAGCAACCGGTTGTCCGGAAACTCCAGAACGGTTTCGATGGCATCATTGGGTTTGCTCGTTGGGGTCAGCGCGCTGAGGGTCAATGCGGTCTCCTTGTCAGGTTGCGATTGTTACAGATGTGGGGCGGTCCTTTGGGTGTGGCAAGGGTAGATCGCAGATCGCGATACTTTTGTGATGCAAGTTAAAAGCCTTGGCAAAAAACTGCCCGGTAAATGCACAAAGGACCATGGTCTGTGCCATGGCCCTTGCAAGGTTGGTGCGGTTGATCACTGGGATCAGTTTCTTTTCTTGCCTGCAGAGGGCACGTAATCTTTCAACCCGGGCGATTGCGACTGGTAGTTGCCCAGAACCGTTCCCGGTGGATACAGGTTGTTGCACACCGGCAGGCCGGTAACAGGATCGAAACGGCGACCGGAATAGCCTTCCAAACCATCGTCAATCAGCCAGGCCTGACAGCCATCAGGATCATAGGCGATGGCCGCATTGCCCGATTCCAGAATGCCGCGATCACGGCCGCGGTCTTGGGGGCTGGCGATGATCGTATCGGGGCTTTGCACATAGGGGGTCACCCCTTCGATACAGCCCGACAGCATGACCGCCGCGCCAAAGCCAAGGATCGTCAGTTTAAGCTGTGCCATATCCGTTACCACCTGTAGCAAACGACTTCGACGCGACGGTTTTTCTGCATACCTGCAGCCGTCGAATTCGAAGCGATTGGGCTGCGTTCACCGTAACCGATTTCACGTTCCACCATCGCCCCAACCGTGCGGCCGACATCGGCCACCGCTTTGGCGCGGCGCTGCGACAATTTGATGTTGTATTCATCCGACGCCCGGCTGTCGGTATGGCCGTAAACGGCATAGCCAAACGCCCCGGACTTCTGGAAAAACCCGGTCAGATACTTGCGCCCGTGTGCGGTCAGCTTGGCGCTGTCGGTCTGGAACAAGGTGTCGGTATTTTCCACCATGCAGGTATTGCGTTTCAGGCAAACCGGCTTGCCGTTGTGCGGATTGACGCGGTCCAGCATATAGCCTTCGATGCCGCCATCGGCCCACCAATGCATGCAGCCGTCATCATCAACCCAAATGCCCCAGTCAATTTTACCGGCAATTTCTGGTGCGGTTTGCGCCGCCGCTCCGCCAGCAACCATCAGACCCGCAGCCAATGCTGCCCCGCCGATTGCCAATCTTACTGCTCTGGAAAGTGTTCCCACCGCCGCGGCCCCCCTATCAATAGCCAAACTACATATATCACCCCATCGGTGTGCCGACACTACATCACGAAGTAAAGCAAAATCTATGGGGTTGGGCGGGGCCGAGACGCTAATTGTTGCGTGTTCGTGATCAAAAAACC
Organism: Cypionkella sp.; assembly: GCA_031422555.1. Classification (GTDB taxonomy): domain Bacteria; phylum Pseudomonadota; class Alphaproteobacteria; order Rhodobacterales; family Rhodobacteraceae; genus JANNAT01. The sequence continues at coordinate 25,851 of JANPLZ010000101.1, forward strand.
GGATTGGTTAAAATTAGGTAAACGCAGGAAACAACGCTGATTTCAGACGTTATTTCGAAATTCTTGCGCCCGACAATGAGTTGGCGGACGAAGCTAAGATCTGCACTTGCACCAGTTCGCTGACCTGCCCGGTGGGATCATTAACATGCACCATATGCAGATGGTCGGACTTGCCCATCATTTGCCCGGGCTGGCGGCCCGGCTTTTCATAAAGCACCCCAACACGGGCGCCGACCATGGCCTGTTGCGAGGCACGCTGCTGGTCGGTGATCAGGGCTTGCAGGCGCTGCAACCGCTCTGTCGCGATGTCGTCGGCCACGGGCGGCTTTTCGGCGGCGGGGGTGCCGGGGCGAGATGAATATTTGAACGAAAACGCAGCGCCAAAACCGATTTCGCGGATCAGGTCCAACGTTTCGCTGAAATCCTGTTCGGTCTCACCCGGAAAGCCCACGATAAAATCGGAACTGACCAGAATATCGGGCCGCACCGCGCGAAACCGTGCAATCAGGCGCAGATAATCGGCGGCCGTGTGTTTGCGGTTCATCGCACGCAGCATCCGGTCACTGCCCGATTGCACCGGCAAATGCAGATACGGCATCAAAGCTGGCACATCGCCGTGCGCCGCGATCAGGTCATCATCCATGTCATTGGGATGGCTGGTCATATAGCGGATGCGCTGCAAACCGGGGATCAGCGCCAGCGCACGGATCAGCCGGGCCAGCGTCCAGTCGCCGCCATCGCCTGCGCCTGTGTCACCAACCCCGTGATAGCCGTTTACATTCTGGCCCAGCAAGGTGATCTCGCGCACGCCTTTGGCGACCAGCCCGGCAGCTTCGGCCAGAATGCGCGGTGCGGGCCGCGACACTTCGGCCCCGCGGGTATAGGGCACCACGCAAAACGCGCAAAACTTGTCACAGCCTTCCTGCACCGTCAAAAACGCGGTTGGCCCCCGGCTGGCGCGGGCTTGCGGCAAAAGATCAAACTTATCCTCGGTGGGAAAATCGGTGTCCACCAGTTGCGCCCCCGCCTGCACCGCGCGCGCCATCGCCGGCAGCCGGTGATAGGCCTGCGGGCCGACCACCAGATCAACCGATGGCATGCGGCGCAGAATTTCCGAACCCTCGGCCTGCGCCACACAGCCCGCCACCCCGATTTTCAGCCCCGGCCGTGCGGCTTTGACCGCGCGCAACCGCCCAAGATCGGAATACAGCTTTTCTCCGGCCTTTTCGCGGATATGACAGGTGTTCAGCAACACCATATCGGCGTCATCAACCGTATCCGTCGCCACATAACCATCCGCCGCCATCGCCTCGGCCATGCGTTCGCTGTCATAAACATTCATCTGACAGCCAAAGGTTTTGATGAACAGTTTTTTCGGGTCGGCCATGCTGCACCTTTAGGATTTAGGCGCAATACGCCAATCCGCGCCGCGCCGCAACGCAAGCGTGGCGTAGGGTCTTGCAATAGAAGCCGCATTAACTGATTCTGCGCTAGGTTGGTCGCGTCCAAAGTCAGGCAGTCTATGAAATATCCCTCACTTGAGCAGTTTTTGATCGACGCCAAGCCCGCTTTGGCCAAAGGCCCGTTGGCCCTGATCTTTGCCGAAGATGTGGTCGAGGTGGACACCACTTTGCGCCACCATCTGGACGCAGGGTTTGTGCAGGTGGTGTTGCTGGCCCCCGATGCCATCGCGGTGCCATCCGCGCTGGAAGGGCTGATCAGCCGCGTCAGCTATGACATGCACGCCGAAGGCGCGGTCATCGACGGGGTGAACAAAGTCATCGCGGCGGTGCCGGGCATTTGGCTATACTACTGCTACAACGCCGAATATCTGTTCCACCCGTTTTGCGAAACCCGCAACATCCGCGAAATGCTGGCCTTTCAGACCGAAGAACGCCGCGAGGCGCTGCTAAGCTATGTTGTTGATCTGTATGCCGATGATCTGAATGCCTTTCCCAATGCCGTGTCATTGGAACGCGCGCATCTGGACAAATCGGGCTATTACGCCCTTGGCCGCCCCGACGTGGCCAACCACAACCATCCCAAAGACCGCCAGTTGGATTTCTTTGGCGGTTTGCGTTGGCGGTTTGAAGAGCATATTCCGGCGCCGCGCCGCAAGATCGACCGCATCGCGCTGTTTCGCACCAAACCCGGCCTGACCCTGCGCGCCGACTTTACCCTGTCGGACGAGGAAATGAACACCTATGCCTGCCCGTGGCATAACAATATCACCACAACCATCGCCTCATTTCGTACGGCCAAAGCGTTGCGCTCTAACGCGGGGTCGATGTTTGATATCCATGATTTCCGTTGGCACAACTCGATCCCGTTCGAATGGCACAGCCAACAATTGATGAACCTTGGGCTGATGGAGCCGGGGCAGTGGTTTTAACACCAATCGGCCCTTGGCCTTTTCATTTTGGCTTAAACACTCAGGCCCGGACGGCAGGGGCGTTCCGCGTTGTGTCAGGCTTCTGATATGCGGAGCCATGGCCGGATAAATCCGCTCACGATAGCGTGATTTCCCTGCTGAAACTTCTGCCCCCAAGCCCCCGTTTCCTTATCAGACGGCGCGGAATGGTCCGCCCGATTTTGCAAGGAACCACCAGATGAAATTCTCCGCTTTCGCAGTCGCCGCAACCCTTTTGGCCGCCCCAGCTTTTGCCGCTAACCCCGATGTCGGTGGTGCCGCGATGTTCGAAACCAAAAATATCATTGAAAACGCTGTCAACTCCGCTGATCACACCACGCTGGTTGCCGCCGTCAAAGCCGCAGGTCTGGTTGACGCGCTTATGGGCCCGGGCCCGTTCACAGTGTTCGCGCCAGTGAATGACGCCTTTGCGGCCTTGCCTGCTGGCACCGTGGAAACCCTGCTGAAGCCCGAAAACAAAGACACCCTGACCAAGATCCTGACAGCACATGTGGTAGCTGGCGATTTCACCACCGCCGACATCGCCCGCAAAGCCAAAGCCTCGAAGGATGGTTACTTCAACATGCAAACCCTGTCGGGCGACGCGCTGTCGGCCAAGGTCAAGGGTGGCAAGGTTTATGTCTATGACGAATCGGGCAACGCATCGGTCATCACCATCGCCGATGTCGATCAGTCAAACGGCGTGATCCACGTCATCAACAAAGTGATGCTGCCGAAATAATTCAGGCGACATTCGAACCCCAGCGGCGCGGATGACCAATCGGTCAGCCGCGCCGTAGCCGGATCACCACATCAACGCGCGACACCACCATGCCTTCGGGGGCATCGGGCAGACCGGTGATTTCCAGATGATCGGCGGGCGCGTCTGACAACTGATGGCTGTCTTCCCAATAAAAATGCGGGTGATCGTCGGTGCGGGTGTCAAAATAGCTGCGCGCGCCGTCTACCACCACTTCGTTCAACAGCCCGGCCGCGCAAAACGCGCGCAGGGTGTTGTAGACTGTGGCCAGACTGACCTTGTCACCGGCCTTGCCCGCGGCGGCAAACAGCCCTTCGGCGGTGACATGGCGGTTCATCCCATCGCCCACCAACAAGGCGGCCAAGGCCAGCCGTTGCCGTGTTGGCCTAAGACCACCGTTCGACAGCCATGCGATGCTGCGGTCTTGCTGTGCTGGGCTCATCGCTGGCTTCCTGACTGGCTTCTGCCCCTATATAAAGGACGCGCGATGACTTTTTCAAATGAAAACCCTGTGCGGCGGCGTAAGCCACAAAACCCGGCTCTACTTGCTTCCCCATCTGGGCGGATGCTAAGGCTAGGCATCAGCGGTTTCGCGGGGGTCCGGCAAGAATGAGCGGTTATCCATCATCCTTTGGCAAAGAAGATTTGCTGAAATGTGCGCGGGGCGAATTGTTTGGCCCCGGCAACGCGCAATTGCCGATGCCGCCTATGTTGATGATGGACCGCATCACCGAAATTTCCGAAGACGGCGGCGAACATGGCCGTGGCCATGTGGTTGCCGAATTCGACATCACCCCGGATTTGTGGTTTTTCGACTGCCATTTTCCCGGCAACCCGATCATGCCCGGCTGTCTGGGTCTTGACGGGCTGTGGCAGTTGACAGGGTTCAATCTGGGCTGGCGCGGCTGGCAGGGGCGCGGTTATGCTTTGGGCGTCGGCGAGGTCAAACTGACCGGCATGGTGCGCCCCGACCGCAAACGCCTGACCTATTTCGTCGATTTCACCAAAGCCCTGACCACCCGGCGCCTGACCATGGGCGTGGCCGATGGGCGAGTTGAGGCTGATGGCGAAGTGATTTACCTCGTCAAGGATATGAAGGTTGCACTGTCGGCCAGTTGATCTGGCCAAAGTGATCCAGAGCAACGCTTGACCGCAGGGTGGGCGCAACACCGCCAGTTCTGCGCCCTTTATGCTGCAACTCCTGCGGTAAAAGTTCTAGGCGACCACGTTTCATAGCGCCCGCCCGAGGGGGCAGTCATGCCCGGCCCGGCGGCGCAAGCGCCTTGATTGCGGGAAATGGTAGAGTTTGAGGGTGTGGCCTCATTTTTGCCTTAGCATACCCTCACTCTCTTCCCTGTCGCGGAATGAATGTTTTAAGGGAAAACTATGTATTTTCAGGCAATCCGATTGAACCTTGAATTTAGTCAAGGTTCTGGCAATGTTTATGAATTGCCGGTTGGCATTGGAATTTATGCCGAGATTCATTGGCCCACGCGCAACATCCGCATTGGCGAAAGTCAAAACGTCAGGAAACGAAACCTTGCCCATATTCGGTGGGCAGACAAGCATCGGTTGGGCCTGCACACACCGCGAGAGGCTTTGCGGCGAGGGCGCATTGTGGACCTTGTCAAACAGTGGGGCAGCGAAGGGCTGGAGCATTATCTGATCAGCAATGATCCCAGATTAGCAGACCGCGTCTTGCGGGTGGAATGTGAAAAGTTCCTTCATGAATGGGCAAAAACCCAAGGTGACTATGTTGATCTGAATACACAAAAAGGGTATCGAACCGTTAACTGAATGTGAGACCTTAGGCGGTCCCCAGCACACGAAAGTCTGCTGAAGCCCCCGCGCCTTGGCCTACCCCCCTTCTGCCTTGCTCCCCTGCCGCCTGTGCCTTAAACAAGGCTGAGTTGCTTAGCAGGAGATACACCATGCGTCGCGTCGTCATCACGGGTTTGGGCATCATCTCGTCCATCGGCAACTCTGCTGCCGAGGTAGAGGCCAGCTTGCGGGCCGGTAAATCCGGGATCATCGCCTCGCCCAGCTATACCGAACATGGCTTTCGCAGTCAGGTCCACGGCATGCCGCAGATCACGCTGGAAGATCACATCGACAAGCGCGACTTGCGGTTCATGGGGCCGGGGGCGGCCTATAACTTTCTGGCGATGCAGCAGGCGATTGCCGATGCGGGCCTGACCGAGGCCGAAGTATCAAACCCGCGTGCGGGATTGATCATGGGGTCGGGCGGGCCGTCAACGTCGAATTTCTTTGAAGCGCACCGGTTGGTAATCGAAAAAGGTGCGCCGAAAAAGATGGGGCCGTTCATGGTAACCCGCTGTATGAGCAGCACAAATTCCGCCTGCCTTGCGACGCCGTTCAAAATCAAGGGCGTGAATTATTCCATCACCTCGGCCTGTTCCACATCGGCGCATTGCATCGGTAATGGTGCCGAATTGATCCAGATGGGCAAGCAAGACATCGTGTTTGCCGGTGGCGGCGAAGAACTGGACTGGACGCTGTCGTGCCTGTTTGATGCGATGGGCGCGATGTCATCGAAATATAACGATGCGCCTGCCACCGCCAGCCGCCCCTATGATGCCACCCGTGACGGTTTTGTCATCGCGGGCGGTGGTGGCGTGGTGGTGCTGGAAGAATTGAACCACGCCCTTGCACGCGGTGCGAAAATCTATGCCGAAGTAACCGGTTACGGGGCCACATCCGATGGTCACGACATGGTTGCCCCGTCTGGCGAAGGTGGAGAGCGGTCGATGCGGCTGGCGATATCCACGCTGCCGCAGGGCCGCCAGATCGGCTATATCAATAGCCATGGCACATCAACGGTGGCAGGCGATGTCACCGAAATGGAGGCGATCCGCCGGGTGTTTGGCCGTGGGCAAACGCCGCCCGTGGCATCAACCAAATCGCTGACCGGGCATTCGCTGGGGGCCACCGGTGTGCATGAGGCGATCTATAGCCTGCTGATGATGCAGGGGAATTTCATTGCAGCATCTGCCAACGTCACCACGTTGGACCCGGCGTTGGACCCATCCGAAATCGTCACCACCCTGCGGGAAGGCGTGCAGCTTGACTCGGTTTTGTCAAATTCCTTTGGCTTTGGCGGCACCAATGCCACCTTGGTGATGAGCAAATATCGCACCTGATTGATAGAATAGGAGCCGACGCATGGCCGATCTGATGAAGGGCAAGCGCGGGCTTGTGATGGGCGTCGCCAATGAACGCTCTATCGCCTGGGGCATAGCGCGCGCGCTGGCTGCTGAAGGGGCCGAACTTGCGTTTTCCTATCAGGGCGACGCGTTTGGCAAGCGGGTGGAACCGCTGGCGGCGTCTGTCGGCAGTGATTTTCTGGTCGATGTCGATGTGATGGACGACACATCGCT
>JANPLZ010000102.1:0-26630 GCA_031422555.1 Cypionkella sp.
CGCCCCCACCACTGCAAAGGCGCATTTGCCCGACGCGCAATCCGTCACCCAAGTGAAACACTGGACCGACCGGCTGTTTTCGTTCCGGGTCACGCGCCCGGCGTCGTTGCGGTTCCGGTCGGGGGAATTTGTGATGATCGGGTTGATGGGGGATGCGGGAAAGCCGCTGCTGCGTGCCTATTCCATCGCCTCGCCGTCTTGGGATGACGAGTTGGAATTCTATTCGATCAAAGTGCCGGATGGTCCGTTGACCAGTCGCTTGCAGCATGTCAAAGTCGGCGATCAGATCATTTTGCGCCCCAAACCAGTGGGCACTTTGGTGCATGACGCGCTGTTGCCGGGCAAACGATTGTGGTTTATGGCCACCGGCACCGGCTTGGCCCCTTTCGCGTCGCTGATGCGCGAACCTGATACATATGAAAAATACGACCAGATTATCATGATGCACACTTGCCGCGAAGTGGCGGAACTGGCCTATGGCCGCGATCTGGTGGCAGGGTTGAAAGACGATCCGCTGATCGGCGAGCTGGTCGGTGACAAGCTGCTGTATTACCCCACCACCACGCGCGAAACTTCGGCCCATATGGGGCGGATCACTGACAATCTGACCACTGGCCGCGTGTTCGCCGAACTGGGCCTGACCCCGATGAACCCGGCGACAGACCGCGCAATGGTTTGCGGCTCGCTTGCTTTTAACGTCGATGTGAAGGCAGTGTTGGAAGGCTATGGCCTGCGCGAGGGCGCAAATTCCGAACCTTTGGAATATGTTGTCGAAAAGGCCTTTGTCGGAGACGGGATATGATGCATCGCCTGATCGCCAGTGCAATTGCCACCCTGCTGGCCAGCCCCATGGCTGCCCAGGACGGCGCGTCGATTTCCTTGGCCAATGGCACCGATCATGTGTTTACTTCGGTGACGGTATCGGCGCTGGATCAGGATATCACGTTGGGCGCGTCGGTGACGCCGCTGCGCCCGGGGCAAACGGTGACCATCCCCCTGTCATCGGACGGGTGTGGCGCGGTTGATGTGATGGCGGTGTTTGAAACCGACAAGCTGATTGCGGTGATGGCCGATGCCTGCGATCCGGCGATTTACACGCTGACGGAATAGGCCACGCCCCACAGGGCAGCAACGGCGCGGCAAAGACAAAAACGCCGCACCGGGGTTGTCCCGATGCGGCTTTTCTTGTCCCCAAACAGCCACCATGGCGGCTGCGATCGTAAGGTGGATTACATGCCCATCGCGGTTTTGACGGCAGCCAAGGCTTCGGCAATTTTGGCCGGGTCGGCGGCTGCGGCTTCGATGCCTGCCTTCAGGGTGGTTTTCAGCGTGGCGTCCAGTGCCGATGCGTCGATCATCGCCGAGATTTTGGCGGCGTCAAAGTTTGCCGGATCAAGCGCAGCCATCATATCGGTCATCGAGGTGGCGGCATCGGTTGCAGCGGCGGTGCCAGCAGTGGCGGCAGCTTCGGCCGCAGCCGCGTCATCTGCCAGTTTCTTGGCAGCGGCGGCAGCTTCATCTTCTGCAGCTTTTGCAACGGCAGCGGCTTCATCAGCGGCTTTGGTTGCGGCTTCTTCCGCGGCTTTTGCCATTTCGGCAACTTGGGCGGGCTTGTAAGCGAACTGGTAATAAGCACCACCAGCCAGCGCGATCAGCACAAGGCCGATAAGGACGTTTCTGTTCATGTCACATTCTCCTAAGACAGATTTGCGGTCTAATGGCGGCGCTATGACAGAAAAGGGATCAAAAGAAAAGGCCCACGCTGCAGCGCGGCGGCACACGCGGCGGCACAGATGGTAAAACCATCGAACGGCATTGGTGCTTTACAGGGTTGAAGCCCGCGCGCGCAGCCTATATCTTGCGCTCACCTGAAATTGCCCAAAGGACCGATACCATAGCCCGCAGACCCCACAATGCGCCGCCGCAACGCGAAACCGGCCCCCGCATCAATGATCGCATCCGCAGCCCCGAAATTCGCCTGATCGGCGCGGATGGCGAAAATGTCGGCGTGGTCACCCCCGCCCGCGCGATGCAGATGGCCGAAGAAGCCGGTCTTGATCTGGTGGAAATCTCGCCCAACGCGGAACCACCCGTCTGCAAGATCATGGATTTCGGCAAGTATAAATACGAAACCCAAAAGCGCGAGGCCGAAGCCCGCAAAAAGCAACACATCATCGAGATCAAGGAAATCAAGTTCCGTCCCGGCACCGATACCAATGATTACGATGTGAAGATGCGCTCGGTGCTGAAATTCTTGTCCGAAGGCGACAAGGTGAAGATCACCTTGCGGTTTCGCGGGCGCGAAATGGCGCACCAGCAGTTGGGCGTTGAATTGTTGAACCGGGTGTCCGCCGATGTGGTCGAAGCCGGCAAGATTGAATCGATGCCCCGGCTGGAAGGCCGCCAAATGGTGATGATGATCTCGCCAAAGTAACGCCGAAGCGTGCAGATCATCCTTGTCTTAAATCCCCGGCAATCCCGGGGATTTTTCATTGCAACACACCCGTAAGACAGGCGCTGTCCACCGGACCCGTCATGTAACGACGAAGGCTGGCCAACCCTGCCGGGCTGCGGTTGAAAACTGGCGATGGCACAATCGCCTCGACCGGCGATCCCAGCGGCATCAGGCCCCAATATCCCCCCAAAGCCTGCAATGCCGCCGGACGGCACACCGCCGCGGGTTCCGCGGGGCACAGCGCGTCGCACAGCGCCACCACCGCATCGGCGTCAGGTGCCGTTGCCGCCCAGTCTGAAAATCTTGTTATATCAGGAATTTGGCCCAGAATGGCCCGTTGTGGATCGGATGGATCAAGCCCGCCCGATGGTGGCACCCACCCTTCGCGCATCGCATAGGCCCACAGGCTGCGGGGATAATCGGGATCATCCGCAACCTTTGCAAAACCCGACCGTTGACGGCGCGCCAAGGTCAGGGCGGCAAACCGCGCGGCACGCCCTTCACCCAATCGGGCGAAATCCAGCACCACCTGCGGGCTGGCCCCGGTATCCCATAGCTGCGCCCAAGCCGTGGCAATCGGATCCGCCAGCGGCGTGCCTTCAGTCGTCCAGCGGCGACCCGACAACCCGCCCGGCTGGCGCAGCACTGCGATCCTGTCAGCGCGCGGCAGCGCTGCCAGCCAGTCACCCTGCAAGGCGGCAAAACTGTCGATCTGGCCAAGCCACAGCCGTGCCATGGCATCGCCGTCGGCGGCCAGCGTGGCAAAAGCACCCAGCGCCGCAGCTTCGGAGCCCGCAAGCCAGTCGCGCGCGGCGGCCTGCACTTCGGGCGAGACGTAAGGATCAGCGTTGGGCACAGTCTCGGCCCGCACCGGCAAGGCCAGCCACAGCACAGAAAATAAGATCAGAATTATCCGCATGTCGGCAGGGTGAACCCGATTGCCTGTGCAGACAACCCCCACCTAAGTCGGTTCGCGCAATTGCGGGCGGGTCGGGATTTCTTTCAACAGCCCGCCCACCCCCATCGCCGCGATGTCGTCATCGCTTACCGCCATGCCGCAGGCCAGCCGTTCCAGCACCCAATCCGCGCCGTTCAGCGCAGGAGAGCGCGCGCATCCAGGCAGGCCGATCACCGGGCGATTGGCCAAATCCCCCAAAAACAGCAAATTGCCCGGATCGACCGGCATGCCAAACCGCATCACGCAGCCCCCCGCCGCGCGCACCGCTGTCGGGGCCACGTCTTGCAGATCAGACGTAGCCGACCCGGTCAGGACCAGCGCCAGATCCCCCGGCAATCCGGACAAGGCGGCGGCAATTGCGGCCACCTCATGGGGCACCGTTACACAAGCGGCAAGCGTCATGCCAAGCGCACGCAGCCGGGCTTCGACCGCGCGGCGGCCTTTTGCCGCAAGTTTTACATCCTGCCCCGGCACTTGGGTCAGGATCAAGCCCGCCGATCGCAGCACCACCGGACGCAGCCGAACCGCCGCCTGTGCCACAGCGCAAGCCCGCGCCACCGCAGCCGCATCAACGGCGTAAGCGATGATCTTGACGGTGCCGACCAATGTGCCCGCCCCCACCCGTGCGTAAGGCGCAAGTGTCGCAAGCGTGATCGCCGGATCAATCCGGTTCAGCGCCAGCACCGCCGTCGCATCCACCTGCACCACCCCCGGCCCGCGCGCGTTCAGATTGACCCGGCCGGTAAAAGCCCGTGTCAGATCAAGCCCTTGCCCCACCGGATCGGGCACCAAAGCCTGTGCCAGCAACGTGGCCGCCTGATCTTCACCAATATCACCGGGTTCCAGCCGCGCCACTGTTACCGATGCGACCCCCGCCGCGATCAGCGCCGCGATATCACCGGACCCCAGCACCATGCCCTTGCGCAACCGCCCGCCTGCCAACACCACTGAATGCGCCAGAACCGCACCCAAGGCCTGATCACTGGCAACCGGGCCAAATTGCATCAGCCGCGCCGCAGGGTGTCGGTGATTTGCGCAAGGATGGAAATCGCGATTTCCGCCGGGGTTTTTGCGGCGATGTCCAAGCCCACCGGCGCGTGAATGCGGGCAATTTCGGCGGGGGTAAAGCCCGCCTCGGCCAACCTCTCCAGCCGTTTGGCATGGGTTTTCTTTGATCCGAGGCAGCCAAGATAAAACACCGGGCTGCGCAGCGCATAGGCAATCGCGGGATCGTCCAGCTTTGGGTCATGCGTCAGCGTCACAATCGCGGTGCGGCTGTCGGGTTTTAACGCGGCCAGCGCGTCATCGGGCCAATCATCCAGCACAACTTCGCCGGGAAAGCGGGCGGCGGCGCCAAACACATCGCGCGGATCAATCAAGGTGGGATCATAGCCCGCCAGCCGCGCCATCGCCACCAAGGGTTGTGCTATATGCACAGCCCCCACCACCATCAGGCGCAAGGCCGGGTTATGCGGCGCGATAAAGCGGCCGTCGTCCTCCATCCCCGCCCGGTCCGACCGCAGCCGGGCATCCCCGGCCCCGTCCGCACCGGAGGGCAGCAGCGCGCGGGTCCAGTCGGTCAGATGCACGGCATAGGCGGTAGGCTGGCGGGCGGCACGCGCGGCGACCAATGCGGCAAGCATCGCCGCAGGCAACGCCGCCCCCACCGGTTCAACCAAAATCCGGATGGTGCCACCGCAGGCCAGACCAACCGAAAACGCCGTCTCATCGCTGACGCCAAAGGACAACAGCCGCGGCTGGCCATCGCCCAGCGCCTCCAACGCTTCGGTCACGACAGCGCCCTCGACGCAACCACCCGACACCGACCCCATGATCTGCCCCGCACCCGATATGGCCAGTTGGCTGCCCGCCTGCCGGGGCGCCGACCCCCAGGTTTCCACCACCGTAGCCAGCACCGCCCCCAATCCAGACACATGCCAGTGCAGCGCGATTTCAGCGATCTGGTCATGGGCGAACGGGGTGTCGTCGGCGGGTGGTGCGGTATTGGTCATGGGATCCCCTTTGCGCCCGACTATGCGGCAGGACGGCGCTTGCGGCTATTGGCAAAAGGTGGGGCGGGCGCAAAAATGCAAAAGGCCCCGGGGTTTCCCCAGAGCCTGATGTCAGCGCCAGATGCGTTGCGACCAAATCTTAATTTTCGGCCAGATTTACCCGCATCAGCGGCGTAATGATCCGCACCGCCACCCGGCGATTGCGCGCCTCGTTCAGCGGCGTGTCGATGCGCAGTTCGGTTTCGCCATAGCCTTGGATGACCATGTTTTCAGGCGGGATGTCGAAATATTCCGTCAGCGCCAGCGCCACCGATTCCGCGCGCCGGTCGGACAGCGCCAGGTTCAGCGCCGCTTTGCCCGTGGCATCGGTATGGCCTTCGATCAGGAACATCTCGGCGGGGTTCTTGTCGATCAGGTCTTGCAACAGGCGGCCAAGGTCGGCCAGATCCTGTGCCTCAGTAGCTTTGATCGCGGCCGAGCCTGAATCGAAGGTGATGGTATCGACATCAATCGTTGCAGCCAGCGCGCGGACTTGCGCGATTTCGCGGATCTGACGCAAGCTGAAGGTGCGACCCAGTGCAGCGATGTCACGCGCGGCAAGGGCAGCTTTCAGGTCATAATCTTCGTCTTGCGTCGAGATCACCACCTTTTTGGTCCGTGGCGCGGGCAGATCGCGGACATAGACCACTTCTTCGGCAACCAGATCATCAATCAACACCAATTCGCGGCCCAAAGTGTCGTAATGCGCCCGGCGCAGCACCCGGCCGGTGGCATCGCGGATCGTCACGACCTGCGTGCCGTCGCGGCGCTCGACGATGGTGCGGGTCGAGCCGTCACGGTAGGTTTCGGTGCGCACGTTCGATCCGGGACGGCGGATGATGGTGTCGTCATCCTTGTAGACCTGATAAGTGCCATCGGGTTTCAGCACCACAATGCGGTCGCCGGTGTTTGACACCACCCGACGTTCTTCCTGCTTGTTGCCCTCATTGATGATGGCCCCCACAACCAGCGCGCCCAAGACCACCAGCCCAACTTTTTCCAGATCGGACAGCCGGTTTTTCTTGCCCCCTTCAACCGCCACCGGAGCGGCGGTGAATTCCTGCGTTGACGTGCGGGCCGATGTTTCGGTCAGCAGTTCGGTCACCGTTGAAACCGCGTCATCCGACACCGGCTGATCGGCCAGCGGGATCACTTCGGGGGCGGCCCCTTCGGCCACCACGGCCGTCGACAAGGCGGCTGCAGCGCCAACGGTGGTCAGATCAACGCCGGCTTCGGGTTCGGCAAGCAAGGTTGACAGGGTTTCAACCTCGGTTTGGGTCGGCACCAGCACGTCAACCGGTGCCAGCGTTTCGTCCACCACCACATCGGCGGTTTTCAACCCGGCGGCGGGATCGGCCAGCGTGCCATCTTCCTGCACTTTCAACTCGGCCTCGGCGGCAGCAAGGGCTGCAGCGTCGGCTTCGGCCTGCAAGGCGGCGGCGGCATCAGCGGCGGCCTGTTCCTCGGCGGTCAGGGCCACAGGAGCGTCGGCTGCGGCGTCGGGGGCGGCATCTGGTGCGACTTCGGGCACCACTGCAGCGGCAGCGGCGGCATCAGCTTCGGCTTTGGCAGCCGCATCAGCTTCGGCTTGCGCTTGGGCTTGGGCGGCGGCATCTGCATCGGCTTGAACGGCTGCATCCAGCTCGGCCTGGGCCGCGGCAGCGGCGGCGGCGGCAGCAAGGGCTGCGGCATTTGCAGCCTCGATCGCGGCGGCATCAGCGCCCGCAGCGGCGGCGGCATCAGCCGCGGCGGTTGCGGCGGCACTTGCAGCTTCGGCTTCGGCCAATGCGGCGGCGGCAGCGGCGGCTTCTTCTTCGGCGGCCACGGCAGCATCTGCTTCGGCCTGACCGGCAGCAGCGTCCGCATCAGCGGCACTTGCCGCATCGGCGTCGGCCTGTGCTGCAGCAGCGGCATCAGCCTCAGCGGCCAAAGCGGCGGCAGCAGCCTCCGCCTCAGCGGCCACGGCGGCCGCGGCGGCATCGGTTTCGACGGCCGCCGCGGCAGCTGCATCAGCGTCGGCCTGCGCTGCGGCATCAGCGGCGGCGGCGGCATCGGCTTCGGCGGCGGCGGCAATGGCTGCGTCAGCGGCGGCTTTTGCTTCGGCTTCGGCCGCAGCGGCGGCTTCGGCTTCGGCTTGACCGGCGGCAACGGCGGCAGCTTCGGCTTCGGCTTGGGCCGCAGCAGAGGCAGCAGCGTCAGCTTCGGCAGCCGCGGCAGCCGCGGCGGCAGCATCAGCTTCGGCTGCCGCAGCGGCGGCGGCGTCTGCCTCGGCTGCCGCGGCCACAGCGGCGTCAGCTTCGGCCTGGGCTGCAACGGCGGCTGCGGCATCGGCTTCGGCCTGGGCAGCGGCGGCGGCGTCAGCTGCGGCTTGGGCCGCAATCGCGGCTTCGGCGGCGGCAAGCGCTTCGGCCATTGCGGCATCTATTGCGGCGGCTTGCTCGGTATACTCTTCGGGGATGCAAACCACCCCATCCACAGCCGCGCATAAAACCGTGCCATCGGCTGCGATCACCGATCCGTCTTCGGTCAGCGTCTGGGCCATCAACGGCCAAGGCTGCACGTTGAACAAGGCCAGTGACAATGCCGTGGTGGTGTTCAGAAGTCGTTTCATAAGACGTCCTTTCAAGAGCAGAGCAAAACCAACGCCGATTCCGCAACGGGCGGGCGGCTGATATGCCCAACAACACTTTTCTTCGGTGTTATGCGATATCACCCAAGCGTTTTGCCGCCCATTTGGTTCCCTGTAAGTCAGTTATCGCCTAACAAAGCCATCAAACGGGCCTTTTCACCCGCATCTTGCCCGTCTGATATCACCTGACCCAAGGCCGCCAAACTGTCGATGGAATGACCTGCACGAAAGCTGTCGACATGCGGAAGCATCGCGCGAATGCCGCTGGCGCGCGGGGCAAAGCCTTGCCAGCGCAACAAGGGGTTCAGCCAGATCAGGCGGCGGCACGACAGATGCAGCCGCTGCATTGCGGCCGCCAGCGCACCGCCTTCGTCGCGGTCCAGCCCGTCGGTGATCAGCAATACCACAGCACCCTGCCCCAACACCCGGCGCGACCAGTCGCGGTTGAACGCGGCAATCGAGGTGCCAATCCGGGTGCCGCCCGACCAATCCTGCGCCTGCGCCCCCGCCAGCGCCAAAGCCTGATCGACATCGCGGTTGCGCAAATGCCGGGTGATGTTGGTCAACCGCGTGCCAAAGGTAAAGCCATGCACCCGCGCCCAACCTTGGCCCTGCGCGCCGCCCTGTCCGCGCGCATTTGCCACCGCATGCACAAAATGCAGCGCCATGCGACTGTATTGGCTCATCGAGCCGGAAATATCGCACAGCACCACCAAATTGGGCCAGCGCGTCGCCGGTTTGCGTCGGCGCAAGCCCATCACTTCGCCGCCGTGGCGCAGGCTGGCGCGCATCGTGGCGCGCGCATCTATTGACGCACCGCTGATCGCCGCACCCATGCGCCGGGTTTTCAACGGCGCGACCGGCAGCGACAACCGCGCCAGCATGGCCTTTGCCGCCGCCATTTCATCGACCGACATCAATTCAAAATCCAACGTCCTCAACCGTTCTTCGGCTGACTGGGTGGCCTGCGCGTCGATGTCAATCTGCTGGTCGGGATCGTCTTGATCGGGCATCGGCGGCGGCGTGGGACCTTTGCCATCCAGCAAGGCCTGAGCCGCCCGTTTCTCGCCGGGGGCGGCCAGCCGGTCTTCCTGTGCGCCCCGCACGGTGGGGATCAGGAACGTCATCATCTGTTCCAAAAACCGCGGATCGCGCCAGAACAGCCGGAACACCTGATCATAGATGATCCGTTCTTCGGGGCGGCTGACGAAAATGCCGTGCAGCGCCCAATAAAAATCATCCCGCTGGCTAAAGCCTGTGATGGCAATGGCGCGCACCGCCTCGATCACCCGACCGGGGCCAATCGGCAACCCGGCCCGGCGCAGCGCGCGGGCGAAATGCGCGATGTTTTGTGCCAGCTTGCCGTCGGCGGGCGATTCGAGTGCGTCAGGGTTGGGCGCGTCAGGGTTGGGCGACCCGGAGTTTGGCGCTTGGGTTTTCGGCAGGTCTGTCACGGCGCAACCAAGGCGCGCGCCAAATTAACATTTTGCAAATGCACCGGGGCATAGGCGTCAAAATACACCAACACCCCCGCCGCCACATCCGCCGCGATCACTGTGCGCAATCCGGGCACCGGGGCCGCAGGATTTGCCATCAGCCCTTGCAGCACCGTCACATAGCGCGCCATCGCCGCGAAAATCGCAACGCCGTAGCCGCCTTGCGCAATCACATCGGGATCGCCATGCGCGGGCAGCACCCAGCGCGGGGCCAACTCCGCCAGCCGCGCCAGATCGTGCAGATGCGCGTCAAAGCCCTGCGGCTCGGCCACATAGGTCACGTAGTCTTCTACCGTGTCGCCCGCCAGCATAATACCGCGCGCGGGCAGCCAGATCACCGTGGCGTCGTCAGAATGTATATTGACGCAGATCAGATGCACCTCATCGTCGCCCAGCCCCAGCGTCATCGCGCCGTCAAACACTTGGCTTGGCAGGATCAGCGGCTGAATGGCCGGCAGCCCGTGCAAACGGCCCTCTTCGATCGCGGCGCGGTGCTTTGACAGATGCGCTGCGGTGCGGGCATTGGCGATCACCGGGCAATCGGCAAACACCGCGCTTCCTGCCACATGATCCAGATGCCAATGCGACAGCACCACGGTGATCTGGTCCACCCCCCGCGCGGCCAGGGTATCGCGGATAACCTTGGCATGCGGCACCGAGATATGGGTGTCGTAAACAATGGCCTGCCGCCCGGAGATCAGCGCATAGGACGCCACCCCCAATGACAGCGCCCCATCATCCACCCAATTGGCACCGGGGGCAAAACGGTGCCCCGCCACCCGCCCGTCATAAAATGCCAGCACACCCGGATGCGGTTCGAACAGGCGCATATGCGGCAAGGCTGCGGTCATTGCGCCAAACCACGGCGCACTTCGTCGAGGATACGGCCCGCCTCCAGCCCGGTCAGTTTCTGAATATCGTCTTGATATTTCAACACCGCCCCCAGCGTATCGGCGATCACTTCGGGTGACAGTTGGATCACATCCAGCGCCAGCAGGCATTTGGCCCAGTCGATGGTTTCGGCGACGCCGGGCTTTTTGAACAAATCCTCGGCGCGCAGACGCTGCACGAAAGCCACCACTTCGCGCGACAACTGCGTTGCGGCTTCGGGCACGCGGGCATTCAGAATGTCCAGTTCGCGCGCGAAATCGGGGTAGTCGACCCAATGATAAAGGCACCGGCGTTTAAGTGCGTCATGCACTTCGCGGGTGCGGTTTGAGGTTACGATCACAATCGGCGGCGCGGGGGCGCGGATGGTGCCCAACTCGGGGATGGTGACCTGAAAATCCGATAAAGCCTCCAGCAGATAGGCCTCGAACGGCTCATCGGTGCGGTCCAACTCGTCGATCAGCAACACAGGCGGACCGCCGGGCTGCGGGCGCATTGCCGCCAACAGCGGGCGTTCCATGAGATAGTCTTCAGTGAACACGCCTGCACGGCCGACAGCCTCGCCCGAGCGTATGGCAATCATCTGGGCGGCAAAGTTCCATTCCGCCACCGCGCTGGCGGCATCAAGACCTTCATAGCACTGCAACCGGATCAGCCGCCGCCCCAGCGCCTGCGCCAGTGCCTTGGCGATCTCGGTTTTACCAACCCCGGCTTCGCCTTCCAGAAACAACGGCTTACCCAGTTTCAGGGCCAGATACACCACCGTCGCCAAAGACCGCGCCGCGACATAGCCCTGCTCTGCCAGCAAGGTTTCAACGGCATCAATCGAGGGGGGAAGGGCGGTCATCGAACTCTCCTGCAAATTGGCGGCAATGGTGGCTTTGGGTGCGCCCATGTCAAGCACCGCAGCCCTGCTTGCGACCTAAGCACAAGGGCTGCCGCCGCGCCGACCTGCTTTTTGCTTGGCAATGGCTGTGACATCGGCGCAAATACAGCGTCCGAGCCGATGTTTTGGTTTGCCCCGCCCCAAAGGATTTCGATGCGCGCCCTTGCCATCACTTGCGTCAAAAATGAGGGCGGGTTTTTGCTGGAATGGCTGGCGCATCACCGTGCCTGCGGCTTTACCGATTTTCTGGTGCTGTCCAACGATTGCAGCGATGGCACCGATGCCATGCTGGACCGGTTGGCGGCGATGGGGTGGCTGACCCATCTGCGCAATGATGGCCCCCACCCTAAAGGCCCGCAATGGTCGGGGTTAAAGCTGGCCGATGACCATCCGCTGATGCGCGCCGCCGACTGGGTGCTGTTTTGTGATATCGACGAATTCGTGAATATCCATACTGGTGATCGCAGTGTGACGGCCTTGCTGGGCGCCCTGCCCGACGCCACGGCGATTGCGCTGACGTGGAGAATGTTTGGCAATGCGGGCGTGGTGGATTATACCGACGCACCGGTGACCGAAACTTTCACCCACGCGGCACCCGCCACCTTTGGGTGGCCATGGCGCGCGCAACTGTTCAAAACCCTGTTCAGGAATGACGGCAGCTATCGCAAACTGGGGGTCCACCGCCCGCGCAGCCCCGATGCCGCCCGCCTGCCCGCGCAGCGCTGGTATGATGGCGCGGGCCGCCCGTTGCCCGCCAGTTATCACAGCGGCCGGATTTTTTCCGACTACAGCCGCGACAATTATGGGCTGGTGCAACTGAACCATTATGCGCTGGGGTCGATGCAGGGCTTTGTGGTCAAGGCCGACCGGGGCCGCGCCAACCGCGAAGCGGGCGCCTTTGACATGGGCTATTGGATCGAGCGGAACTTTTCGCAATCGCCAGACCGCAGCATCGCCGCGCTGGACGCAAGCCCGTTGCGCGAAGCCCTGCATGCCGACGCCGCTTTGCACGCGCTGCACAAGGCCGCCGTGCAGTGGCGGCATGACCGCTTTGCCAGCCTGATGCAGTCTGAAGCATGGCGGGCGTTTTTCGGACGGCTGCTGATGTGCCCGCCCAGCCGGGTGCTGACAGCGCAAGAAGCCCGCCAGATTTTGCGCCATAGCAATGGGGCCATGGATTAAAGCGCGTTGATTCAATAAGATGAACGATAATTTTGAAACAGTCTTGCCGGATTGTTGCACCAGAACCCGCCAATTGGCCACGATCACAGCTTGATTAAAACGTAATTCCGCGCCATAGACTGGGGCAAAGAGGGCTGTCCCTTACGTTAGGGCATGCAGGAAATTGCCGTGATGTCAGAGACCGCCGTTCCCCCCGAAGTCTCGGCATCTGCCGATCCGGCTGACCCCGATCTCCGCACAGCTTGGGTGGCGGCGATGGAAAAGCTGACCGAAGACGAAGGGTATTTCCACAATCTTGGCGCCAACCACCATGTGTTTTTTGCCGACCAAGGCACCACCTTGCTGGTCAGCTTTGACCGTATGGAAGACATCCTTGCCCGCCCCGGCCAAATGCCGCTGGCACATGCCCAAGCCACGGCGCGCGGCTGGTCGCATGTCTGCGTGATTGCCGACGGCGACACCTGGTTTCGCGATCCGGCGGTTTACGGCTATTTCGACCGGCTGGTCGATGAGACGTTTTTGGAAGATTTCGATCAGGTGCTGTTCTTTGGGGCAGGCATGGGCGGCTATGCGGCCTGCGCCTATTCGGTGGCGGCCCCGGGCGCGCAGGTGTTGGCGCTGAACCCACGGGCCACACTGAACCCCGCGCAAACCGGCTGGGACCGCCGCGATCTGGGCGCGCGAAAGCTGGATTTCACCGCCCGCTATGGCTATGCGCCCGATATGCTGGAAGGGGCGGCGCATGTCACCGTGATCCACGATCCCACCCTTATGCCCGAGGCGGCACAGGCGGCGCTGTTTCGCGCGCCCTACATCACCCGGCTGTCGGCGCGCCATATGGGCGATGATCTGGCCGCCAGCTTGGGCCAGATGGGCCTGCTGCCCGCCCTGCTGGACGCCGCGATGAAAGCCGCGCTTACAACGGCAGTTTTCGCGGGCCTCTGGCGGCAACGCCGCAACAACGGCCCCTATCTGCGCAAGCTTTTGCACAAGGCCGAGGTCGCCGGGCGACCCGGGCTCGAGGTGATGATTTGCAGATCGGTCACCAAACGCATGCGCGCGCCGCGGTTCGAACGGCGTCTGGCCCGGCTGATGCCAAGCTGACCTTGTCAGTCTGACTTGGTCGATCTGCCCTAATAAGTTTGCGCCAACTGTTCCAGATCCGTCGCCCGCGCCAACGTTACCCGCGCCATGCAGCCATAAAACAACAACGGCTGCGCTGATCCGCCCTGCATCATATAGGCTTCGGCCGCACAGGCGGCATCGCGATACGCGATCCATGACCGCTGGGCGTTGCGCAAATTCAGCACCGCACCTTGTTCGTCCACTGGCAAATCGGCGTCGATCTTGGTCATCAATATCATCGCCAAAGCGTAGGCCGCGTTCAAACCGTCATCCGCCGTTTGCCAATCTTGCTGGGCGCACAGGTTCATGTCCTGTTGGGTTTCGACAAACGCGCAGTCCACCTCTTGCGCCTGCGCCGCGACCGCCGCCATCAGCACAACGCCGCAAACCGCCAGCCGCCGGATCACGACTTTTGCACTTTGCGGCTAAGGCGGCGCAGGTTGGCCTTGGTCTTGCGCCCGACCGGCCGCATCGCGGCCAGCGCCATATCGGGCAGGCTGCCCCCCGCGATGGCCGACCGCATCACCGCTGTCGCCGCATCCGCCCCGGCTTGCAGTTTCTCGGCCAGCATCCGGTCATTTTCCGCCTGCCCCATCGGCCACATGCCCGCCATGCCCGCCACCCGCAAACCGATCACAACTTGCGCTTCGGCCATGATCTTGCTGGCCGCCATCGCGGGGTGAATAAAATCGAAAACCGTATAAAATCGCATGATAGCCCCTGACTTTGAAACACGCTGCACCTGCACCCGCACCCATACAGCATGCCTGCAATCATGCCCGGGCAAAAGGCAATAAACCGCCTTCGGCAAAAATCCGGCACGCAGCCACTGGCAAGGCGCGCAGGCACTGGCAAGGCACGGGGCTTTGCGCTACCCAACAGCCATGACAGATCAGATCACCATCACCCGGCCCGATGATTGGCACCTGCATTTGCGCGATGGCGCGATGCTGCGCGGGGTGTTGCCCGAAACCACCCGACACTTTGCCCGCGCCCTGATCATGCCCAATCTGGTGCCCCCGGTGGTGACCGCCGCCGATGCCATGGCTTACCGCGACCGCATTCTGGCAGCGCTGCCGGAGGGCGCGGTGTTTCAGCCGATGATGACGCTGTATCTGACCGAAACCACCGATCCCGCCGACGTGGCCGCAGCCCATTCCAGCGGTTTGATTAGCGCGGTTAAACTGTATCCCGCCGGGGCCACCACCAATTCGCACGCCGGTGTGCGCGATCTGGACAAAGTGCTGCCAGTGCTGGAGAAAATGGCTGAAATCGGCTTGCCTTTGTGCACCCACGGCGAGGTGACCGATCCTGCGGTCGATATTTTTGACCGCGAGGCAGTGTTCATTGACACCGTGCTTGATCCGCTGCGCCGCCGCCTGCCTACCTTGCGCGTGGTGATGGAGCATATTACCACCGAGCAAGGCGTGGCCTATGCGCAGACCGGCGGCAACACCCTTGCCGCGACGATCACCACGCATCATCTGGTTTTGAACCGCAATCACATTCTGGCGGGCGGCATCCGGCCGCATTATTACTGCCTGCCGGTGGCCAAGCGCGAAAAACACCGCGCGGCTTTGGTGACGGCGGCCACATCCGGGGCGGCGGCGTTCTTTTTGGGCACCGACTCCGCGCCCCACACCGACGCGCTGAAAGAGCAGGCCTGCGGCTGTGCCGGCTGCTTTACCGCATCCAACACCCTGCCGATTTTGGCCCAGATCTTTGACGATCACACAGCGCTTGACCGGTTGGAGGCGTTTTGTTCCACCAATGGGGCTGCGTTTTACGGCGTGGCACGCAACACTGGCCGCTTGCATCTGGTCAAACACAAAGCCGCGCAAACCTGTCCCGACAAGATTTTTACCGAAAGCGGCCCGGTCACCGTGTTCGACCCCGGTTTTGCGGTATATTGGCACGTCGCACCCTGACGCTTTATTTTGGCGCAAAAACTCGCGCCGAAGGCACATTGGGCATCGACCGAACGCTCTGCGGGGGATATCTGCGGGGGATAGTTGACAAACAGATGAAGCCTGCAGAAAGCGCGTGATGATCCCCAGCTCGTTCCCCCCCGCCACCGAGATTGCCCGCCTGACCGCGCGTGCCCTGTTGGACATCAAGGCGGTGCATTTTAACGCCGACACCCCGTTTACGCTGGCCTCGGGGTTGCCTTCGCCCACCTATATTGATTGTCGCAAACTGATCAGCCATCCGCGCCTGCGGTCTGTGTTGATGGATTTCATGGCCATCACCGTGATGCGCGATGCCGGGTTTGAGGCGTTCGACAATATTGCGGGGGGCGAAACCGCGGGCATTCCCTTTGCCGCACTGGTGGCCGAACGCATGGCGCTGCCGATGTCTTATGTGCGCAAAAAGCCCAAAGGATACGGGCGCAACGCCCGCATCGAGGGGGATATGACCCCCGGTCAGCGCGTGTTGCTGGTTGAAGATCTGACCACCGACGGCGGCAGCAAGCTGTCGTTTGTTGATGCCATCCGCGACACCGGGGCGGTTTGCGCCCATACGGCAGTTATTTTCAATTACGGCATATTCCCCGAAACCACCCAGCGGCTGGCCGATCACGGCATAGCCTTGCACCATCTTTGCACGTGGTGGGATGTTCTGGCCGAAGCCCGCGCGATGGGCAGCTTTGACGCCGCCACCTTGGCCGAGGTTGAGGTGTTCTTGCACGATCCGCGCGGCTGGCAAGCGGCCCGCGGCGCAAAATAAACGCCCCTATCCCTGTGCACGGCCTTGTGGATGACTTGGGGGTAATAGTGCCCCGAATCGCAAAAATAGTATAGTCTCGCTGAAACCCTCCTACATCTGGTAGGCCGCACCCGCACCTGCACGGTCCGATTGGCCAAACCTTTTGCTTATCCCCAGACTTGCCCCGGCCTTGCCGACCCCCCCGAATTGGCGCTAGGCAGATGCCAGCCCGCCGTAAGCCCCGCCCGAGGATCCGATGAACGAAATCGCCACCCTGCGCCAAGTGCTGCCCGCCGTCGGCCCAGAATCCGATGCCCTGCCCCATAACATCGAGGCTGAACAGCAACTCTTGGGCGCGATCCTGACCAACAACGACGTCTATGACCGCATCGCCGCCCTCGTAAAGCCCGAGCATTTCTTTGATCCGGTGCATCAACGCATCTTTGAACGCGCCGCCGCCCGTATTCAGAAAAACGCGCTGGCGTCACCGGTGACGCTGAAGCCGTTCTTTGACGATGATGCGGGCCTGAAGGAACTGGGCGGCCCGGCCTATCTGGTGCGGCTGGCGGGGGCGGCCATTTCCGCCTACGCCGCGCGCGACTATGCGCAGATGATCTACGATCTGGCCGTGCGCCGCGAGTTGATCGCCTTGGGCCGCGATATTTCCGCCAAGGCCGCCAAAGTGGAAATCCATTCCGAACCGCGCGAGCAGATCATCGAGGCTGAACAGCGGCTTTACAAACTGGGCGAACAAGGTGTCGCCGAGCGCGGCTTTCAGTCGTTCCTCAAGGCCGTCACCGATGCGGTCAACATGGCCAACGCCGCCTATCAGCGCGACGGCGGGCTGGCGGGCATCTCTACCGGCCTGATTGATCTGGACAAGAAACTGGGCGGCCTGCATCCGTCAGATTTGCTGATCCTTGCCGGTCGCCCGTCGATGGGCAAAACCTCGCTGGCCACCAACATCGCCTTTAACATCGCAAAGGCTTACAAGCGCGGCATCACCCACGAAGGCATTGAAGGGGCTGTCGAAGGCGGCGTGGTCGGGTTTTTCTCGCTGGAGATGAGTGCGGAACAACTGGCGGCGCGGATCTTGTCCGAAGCGTCCGAAGTGCCTTCCGAACAAATCCGGCGCGGCGATATGACCGAAGCCGAATTTCGCCGCTTTGTCGAAGCCGCCAAGGCGCTGGAATCCTGCCCTTTGTATATCGACGACACGCCCGCCCTGCCGATCAGTCAGGTCGCCGCCCGCGCCCGCCGCTTGAAACGCACGCATGGGCTGGATTTGCTGATCATCGACTATCTGCAACTGCTGAAAGGCACGTCCAAGGAAAACCGGGTGCAAGAGGTGTCTGAAATCACCCAAGCCCTGAAGGCCATCGCCAAAGAGTTGAACATCCCCGTGGTGGCGCTGTCGCAGCTGTCGCGCCAAGTCGAGTCGCGCGAAGACAAACGCCCGCAACTTTCCGATCTGCGCGAATCCGGCTCGATTGAACAAGATGCCGATGTGGTGATGTTCGTTTACCGTGATGAATATTACAAAGAACGCGAAAAGCCGGGCGATCACGAGTTGGACAAGATGGCGCAGTGGCAATCGGTGATGGAACAGGTGCATGGCAAGGCCGAGGTGATCATCGGCAAACAGCGGCACGGCCCGATCGGATCGGTCGAACTGTCGTTTGAGGGCCGCTTCACCCGCTTTGGCAATCTGGCCCGCCAATGGCAAGGCTCTGGTCCGCGCGATGATGTCGGGTTCTGAAACGCCTGCCCGCCGTTTCATTTTGGCTTAAATACTCACACAATCGCGGCTCCGCGCGCCGCCTTGCAGGACATGCCCGCGACAGCCGCGCTCGCAAGGGGCTCAATGCCCCGCGCGAGCGCCCGCCGGTGCCAATATTCCCCCTTGACCCCACGCGCGCAGCCTTTCAAAACCCAAATCATGTCAACAGCAACCCTGACCATTGATCTTGATGCCATCGCCGCAAATTGGCGCGCTTTGGACAAAGCCAGCGCTTCCGGTGTGCAAACCGCCGCGGTGGTCAAAGCCAACGCTTATGGTCTGGGCTTGCCGCGGGTGGCGCGCGCATTGGCGGGGGCTGGCGCGCGGCGGTTTTTTGTGGCCGTAGCCGAAGAAGGTGCCGCCTTGCGTCAGGTGCTTGGCCCCGGCCCGCAGATTTACATCCTGTCGGGTCACATGGCGGGCGACACCGAAATGATCGGTGATCTTGACCTGACGCCGATCCTGAACGCGCTGGATCAAATCACCCGGCATCTCGAAGCTTTGCCCGGCACGCCCTTTGGCGTGCAACTGGACAGCGGCATGAACCGTTTGGGCATGGAAGAGGCCGAATGGGACGCCGTCGCGCCTTATGTGCTGGAGGCGGGCCCAGATTTGCTGATGTCGCATCTGGCCTGCGCCGATGATCCCGATCACGCGCTGAACGACACCCAACTGGCCACGTTTCTTGCGATGACCGATGGCACGGGGGTGGCGCGCAGTCTGGCCGCCACCGGGGGCATTCTGCTGGGGCCGAAATATCACTTCGATCTGACCCGCCCCGGCATCGGCCTTTACGGGGGCCGCCCGTATGAGGCTGCGCGCCATGTCGTGTCGCTGGCGCTGCCGCTGATCCAGTGCCGCGATGTAGCACCCGGCGAAACCGTTGGTTATGCCTGCACATGGGAGGCCGAAGTGCCCTCGGTGGTGGCCACCTTGTCGGGTGGCTACGCCGATGGGTTGCCGCGCACCTTGTCCAACAACGCGGTGCTGTGGGATGGCGATACGCCCTGCCCGCTGATCGGGCGGGTGTCGATGGATCTGATCACCGCCGATATCAGCCATCTGGCGCAGATCCCGCGCAGTCTGGATATTCTGGGGCCGAACCAGAACTTTGACGATCTGGCCGATATCGCAGGCACTATCGGCTATGAGATTCTGACCGCCCTTGGCGCGCGCTATACCCGCCGCTATCAAGAGGGCGCGACGTGACACCCGCAGGTGCTCTGGCAGGCGCTTTGGCCGGCGCTCTGGCAGGCGTTCTGGCCAGCATCGGCCGCCCGCCGCTGGCCGCATTGGCCAGTTTGGGGCGTCTTGCGATTTATGCCGGTCAAACCATGGTGCATATCGCGCGCCCGCCGTTTTATGGCCGCGAGTTTGCCAGCGCCTTGTTGCACGTCGGCTGGTTGTCGCTGCCCGTGGTGGGGCTGACGGCGATTTTCACCGGCGGCGCGCTGGCCTTGCAAATCTACGCCGGTGGCCAACGGTTTTCAGCCGAAGCCGTGGTGCCGCAGATCGTGGCCATCGGCATGGTGCGCGAACTTGGGCCCGTGCTGGTTGGGCTGATGATTGCGGCCCGGGTAACCTCCAGCATCGCCGCCGAAATCGCCACGATGAAAGTCACCGAACAAATCGACGCGCTGGTGACGCTTTCTACTAATCCGGTGCAATATCTGACGGTGCCGCGGGTGCTGGCGGGGGTTTTGTGCGTGCCGTTGCTGGTGGGGATTGGCGATGTCATCGGGGTGATGGGCGGGTTTTTGGTGGGCACCGAACAACTGGGCTTCAACCGCGCGACCTATATCCAGAACACCGTCGATTTTCTGGAAACGCCGGATGTGATCTCGTCGCTGGTCAAGGGCGCTGTGTTCGGCTTTATCGCCACGCTGGTCGGTTGTTATCACGGCATGGCGTCGGGGCGCGGCGCGCAAGGCGTGGGCGCGGCCACCAAAACCGCCGTCGCCTCGGCGTCGATCCTGATCCTGGCTGCGAATTTCGTGCTGACCTCGGTGATGTTCGGCACATGATCACCTTAACCGGCGTCACCAAAACCTTTGGGGCCAACGCGGTGTTGCGCGGGGTCAACCTGACCATTGAACGCGGCCAAAGCATGGTGGTGATCGGCGGGTCCGGCACGGGAAAATCGGTGTTGCTGAAATCCATCCTTGGGCTGGTGCGCCCCGATGGCGGCACCATCACGCTGGACGGCCAAGACGTGACGCGCGCCGACCGCGAAGCGTTTCTAGCCCGGTTCGGCATGTTGTTCCAAGGCGGTGCGCTGTTTGACAGCCTGAAGGTTTGGGAAAACGTGGCCTTCCGGTTGATGCGCGGCGCAGCGGCGCTGCCAAAGGCGCAAGCCCGCGAAATCGCCATCGAAAAGCTGCGCCGCGTCGGGTTGAAACCGGAAACCGCCGATATGTTGCCGGCCGAATTGTCGGGCGGCATGCAAAAGCGTGTGGGCCTTGCCCGCGCCATCGCTGCCCAGCCCGAGATCATCTTTTTTGACGAACCGACCACCGGACTTGACCCGATCATGGCCGGGGTGATCAACGAGCTGATCCGCGAGATCGTGGTTGAAATGGGGGCCACCGCGATGACCATCACCCATGACATGACCTCGGTGCGCGCCATCGCCGACCGGGTGGCGATGCTGCACGCAGGTGTGATCCAATGGACCGGGCCGGTGGCGCAGATGGACGCCAGCCCCGACCCCTATCTGCAGCAATTCATCCATGGCCGCGCAGAAGGGCCTATCGCGTCGGTGCGCTGACCCCGCCGTAAGGCACTGGGCGCAGGCGGCAAAAGCGTGCCGCTCCAAGGCCCGTTGGCAATCGGGCGCAGCGGTTCATCCGGCCAGATCGTCGCGCCGATTGCATCACCCGTAAAACATTCCCCCGCGCGGCGCGCCCCTTTTCAACCCCCGGCTGCACCATTGTTTCCACTTTGGCAACAACGTCAGTTATCCACTTGTTTTCAGGCTATAATTTCCTTCAAGTTAAGGAAACTGTTTGCAAAAGCCCGGCCATGTGAAAAAGCTGGCAACCGGGATTGGTGGGAAGCGGTGTGATGGCGGGTAAATGGGGTGACACGTTGCGAAGCGCGCAAGGTGGGTTTCAATCGGTGGCGCAAGCGTTGATTTTCCTGCTGGCGGCGGGGCTGCTGATGGCCAGCCTTGCCGCGGCGTTTGGGCAGATGCCCTGGCCGCAACTGGCGCTGTTCTTTGGCGGGCAGGCGGTGCCACAGGCGGGGATGTGGCTGCAACTGGGGCTGACGGCACTTCTGGGGCTGATGGGGCTGTATCTGCCTGCCAACAGCCGGATGGCGCGGCTGGAATGCAGCCACCGCAGCTTTGCGATGGGGATGCAAGACGTGGCCCACGCCTACCGTCAGGCCCATGCCGCCGACCGCGCCGGGGTTTTTGCCTTGTCGGGCGAATTTGATGCCATGCGCGCCCGGATGGAGCATTTGCGCGATCACCCCGACTTTCAGCATCTGGAACCGGAACTTTTGCAAATGGCCGCCCAGATGAGCGTGGAAACCCGCGATCTGGCGCGGGCCTATTCCGATGAAAAGGTAAACCGCGCAAAATCCTTTCTCAAACAGCGGCAAGAAGACGTGTAGTCGCTGACCGACCGTCTGGCCATCGCGCGCCGCACCTGTGACGAGTTGCGCCGCTGGTTGACCGATATCGAGGCCGAAGAACGCACGGCGCAAACCCAGTTGAAACGGCTGGAGGCC
The DNA here is from genome assembly GCA_031422555.1 of Cypionkella sp. Lineage (GTDB taxonomy): Bacteria > Pseudomonadota > Alphaproteobacteria > Rhodobacterales > Rhodobacteraceae > JANNAT01. The sequence continues at coordinate 21,892 of JANPLZ010000102.1, forward strand.
GATCTGAAAGACATCCTGCCAACACTGGGCTATGCGTTCGATCAGGAAGATCACCGCGATGCCAATGTCGTGGCCCTGCCCAAACCGGGAAAATAGTCCGGCCACCCCAGGGGTGACGGCAGGGTTGACGGCAGGCTTGCAACGCGTCAGCAAAGGGGAATGAAATACGCCAATCTGGCCCTGCTGATCCTGTTTCCCATTGCGTGGTTTGCCCCGTTGTTGCGCGCCGCCCTTTTGCCGGTTTTTGGCATGGACGAGATTTCGGTGATCACAGGATTGCAATCGCTGTGGGGCAGCGATGCAGGCTTGGCGCTGTTGGTCACTTTCCTTGCGGTGTTTGCGCCGTTTGCCAAAACCATTGGCCTTGCCTTGATCCATTTCGATCTGCTTGCACCCCGCGCCCTGCCCGCGTTGAACATCTTGGGCAAACTGGCGATGGCGGATGTGTTTTTGATCGCCCTTTATGTCGTGATTGTCAAAGGTGCTGGCTATGTCACCATCGAGGTGGCGTGGGGCATGTATCTGTTTACCGGCTGTATCCTTGCATCCCTTGCGCTGTCGTATTTCACCGAAAATCCCCGGGCAGAATGATCTGGGCCTCTTGATGCGCGCGCCAATTCAGGCCACGACAGCGCCATGAGCAAATCCAGCCCGAATTTTGTCTGCAATGTCTGTGGTGCGGCCCATCGCAAATGGATCGGCAAATGCGACGGCTGTGGGGCGTGGAATACCATCGTTGAGGAAATTCCGCTGTCCATCGGGCCAAAATCAATTGGCGGCAAGGGCAAATCCATCCCGCTGACCGATCTTGCGACCCAAGCCGCCGCACCGCCGCGCGCCAGTTCCGGCATTGACGAGTTGGATCGCGTGCTGGGCGGCGGGCTTGTGCCCGCCTCGGCCATTCTGGTGGGCGGCGATCCGGGCATCGGCAAATCGACGCTGCTGTTGCAGGCTGCGGCGTCCTTTGCGCGGCACGGGGTGAAATGCATGTATATCTCGGGCGAAGAGGCCACCGCCCAAGTGCAGATGCGCGCGCAACGCCTGGGGTTGACCGACGCCCCGGTCAGTTTGGGGGCGGAAACCAATCTGCGCGATATCCTGACCACTTTGGACAATGAACGCCCGGGCCTTGCCATCATCGATTCTGTGCAGACCATGTGGCTGGACACCGTCGATTCCGCCCCCGGCTCGGTTTCCCAAGTGCGCGCTGCGGCGCATGAGTTGGTCACCTTCGCCAAACGCCGCGGCGTTGCGGTGATATTGGTGGGCCATGTCACCAAAGACGGCCAGATCGCCGGGCCGCGCGTGGTGGAACATATGGTCGATACGGTTTTGTATTTCGAGGGCGAGCGCGGCCATCAGTTTCGCATCCTGCGGGCGGTGAAAAACCGCTTTGGCCCGGCGGATGAAATCGGAGTGTTTGAAATGACCGGCGGCGGCTTGCAACAGGTCACCAACCCGTCGGCGCTGTTTTTGTCGGAACGCGGCCATGCCACCCCCGGATCGGCGGTGTTTGCCGGCATCGAAGGCACAAGGCCTGTGCTGACAGAAATTCAGGCGCTGGTGGCCCCGTCGCCCTTGGGCACGCCGCGCCGCACGGTGGTGGGGTTGGATTCCGGGCGCCTGTCGACCATTCTGGCGGTGCTTGAGGCGCGCTGTGGTATTCCCTTTGCCGGGCTTGATGTGTTCCTGAACGTGGCAGGCGGCATGCGGGTGACCGAACCCGCCGCCGATCTGGCAGTGGCGGCGGCGATCATTTCGGCGCGCGAAGACGTGGCAATTCCACCGCAAACCGTGTTATTCGGGGAAATCAGCCTGTCGGGCGCGCTGCGACCCGTGGGTCAGACCGAAAACAGGTTGAAAGAGGCGGCAAAACTTGGTTTCTCACAGGCAATCGCGCCGAAGGGGTCCAAGTTGGGGTCGGTGGACGGCATGGCAGTGCGCGAAATGCCCGATCTGACGGCGTTTGTGGGTGAGATGTTCGGGGCGGGTTAACCCCTCCCTTGTAATAATACAGGCGGCTAACGCCTTTGGGAGAGAACGAATGGAAGGCTTTACCCTGATCGACGCCGGTGTGGCGGGCATCATCGTGCTGTCGGCGATCCTTGCCTATTCGCGCGGCTTTACCCGCGAGGCGATGGCCATTGTCGGCTGGGTTGGCGCGGCTTTTCTGGCCTTTCTGTTCGCCAAATCGGCGCAGCCCTTGGTCAAGGAACTGCCCGTCGTGGGTGATTTTCTCAAAGACAGCTGCGAGCTGTCGATCATCGCGGCTTTTGCGGCGGTGTTTGCGATCGGGTTGATCCTGGCGGCCCTGTTCACCCCGCTGTTTTCATCCGTCATCCAACGATCAGCCCTTGGCGGCATTGATCAGGGATTGGGTTTCATGTTCGGCGTGTTGCGCGGCATTTTGTTGGTCGGCGTGGCCTTTCTGGTCTATGACCGCGCCGTCGCCGCCAACACCGTGCCCATGGTCGACAATTCACGCTCGGCCAAGATATTCGCCTCGTTTCAAGCCAACATTGATGCAGCCGTGCCAACAGATGCGCCAAACTGGATCGTGGCACGCTACAGCGACCTGACCGCCGCCTGCGCTGCGCCTGCGGAAGCTGCCCCGGCTGACCCCGCCCCGGCAGCCCCGGCCAACTAGGCGCAATTCGGGGCGTGACACCCCCGCGCAATCGGCCTAAACGAAAGGCGCAAACGATCCCGGATTCGGAGACACTATGCAGCCTTTCTATGCCCACCCTTTCGACGATGATAAGCTGAAAGAGGAATGCGGCATCTTTGGTGTGATCGGTGTGGCGGATGCCGCCAACTTTGTGGCCCTTGGCTTGCATGCGCTGCAACATCGCGGCCAAGAGGCGGGCGGCATTGTCAGCCACGATCCTGAGCACGGCTTCAACTCGGCCCGCCGTTTTGGCTATGTGCGCGACAATTTTACCAATGCCGACGTGATGCAAACCCTGCCGGGGCCGTTGGCCATCGGCCACGTGCGCTATTCCACCGCCGGATCGAAAGGCGCAACCGCTATCCGCGATGTGCAGCCGTTCTTTGGCGAATTTTCGATGGGCGGGGCGGCGATTGCGCATAATGGCAATCTGACCAATGCCACCGCCCTGCGGCGCGAGTTGATCGAACGCGGCTCGATCTTTCAGTCCTCATCCGACAGCGAATGCATCATCCATCTGATGGCGCGCTCGATCCAGTCCAACATATCAGAGCGCATCAAAGACGCGCTGCGCCGGGTGGAAGGCGCGTTTTCCATCGTGGCGATGACCCGCACCAAGCTGATCGGGGTGCGCGATCCTTTGGGTGTGCGGCCGCTGGTGCTGGGCCGCATTGGTGACAACGCCTGGGCGCTGTCGTCGGAAACCTGCGGGCTTGATATTATCGGGGCCGAGTTTATCCGCGAAATTGAACCGGGCGAAATGGTGGTGATTGAAGAGGGTAAAATTCAGTCAACCCGGCCCTTTACCCCGGCGAAATCGCGGTTTTGCCTGTTCGAACATGTCTATTTCAGCCGCCCCGATTCTATCCTTGGCGGCCGCTCGGTCTATGAAACCCGCCGTCAAATCGGCGTTGAACTGGCCATTGAGGCCCCGGTTGACGCTGACCTTGTTTGCCCGGTGCCCGATTCCGGAACTCCCGCCGCGATTGGCTACAGTCAGGAATCCGGCATTCCCTATGCGATGGGCATCATCCGCAACCAATACATGGGCCGCACGTTCATTGAGCCGACAGAATCGATCCGCAACATGGGCGTGCGGTTGAAACTGAACGTCAACCGCGCGCTGATCAAAGGCAAACGGGTTATTCTGGTTGACGATTCGGTGGTGCGCGGCACCACCTCGCGCAAGATCAAGGACATGATCCTTGAGGCGGGGGCAGCCGAAGTGCATTTTCGCATCGCCAGCCCGCCAACCGCCTGGCCCTGCTTTTACGGCGTTGATACGCCGGAACGCTCAAAACTGCTGGCAGCGTCGATGAACGAAGAAGAAATGCGCCAGTGGATCGGGGTGGACAGTCTGAAATTCATCTCGCTGGACGGGCTATACCGCGCGGCGGGCGAGGCGGCGGGGCGCGATGATGCACAGCCGCAATATTGCGATGCCTGTTTTTCCGGCGACTACCCTGTGGTTCCCGCCGACAAGATCGCCGAAGGCTTTCAGATGAAAGCGGCGGAATGAGCCCAGAGGTTGACGCCTATATTGCGCGTCAGCCCGCCGCGTTTCAGGCCGCCCTAACTTTGCTGCGCCACCAGCTTGCCACCCTGTTGCCCGACCATATCGAATGCCTGTCCTATGCCATGCCCGGCTTTCGCGCCCCGGGGGCAAAAGGAAAGATGGTGATCGGCTATGCGGCATTTGCGCGTCATATCGGGCTATACCCGCATTCTGGCGGCATCATCGCCCAGATCGACTGTGCGCCCTATAAAACCTCAAAATCAGGCCTGCTGTTTGCGCCCGAAAATATGCCGCCATTGGCGCTGATTGCCCGGATCGTGCACGCGCGACAGGCTGAACTGGCGGCGGGCTATACCTAGGCCTTGCGCTTTCATCTGTTCCTAAATATCCCCGCCGGAGGCACGACTATTTCAGCCCGGCACCGCTGCAAAAGGACGGACCATGACCCAACGCATCGCCCTGATCACCGGTGCATCCCGCGGCCTTGGTGCTGCCATGGCCGAGCAACTGGCCCTGCGCGGCTGGCATGTGGTGGCAGTGGCGCGCACCGTGGGG
>JANPLZ010000103.1:0-25786 GCA_031422555.1 Cypionkella sp.
AGAATTATTATGCGATAACGGCGTTGTTCAACGTGGCCTTGGGTCTGTTGCCGTTGGTGGTCTTGCTTTGGGTTGATTGGCCGGGCCACGGCCAAGATGACGTTTTCAAGTGATCGGATGAAAGGTGCGGTTTTGATTAGCTTGGCTCTGCTTTCCGCCTGCGTGGCGCCGGTTTCCGGGCCAATTCCGCTGGCGGCTTCGGGTCCGGTGGCGATTGATCAGGGCGGTGTAGGTTATATCGCCGATCTGGAACCGGTGGCAGGCGGCGCGGTTCTGGCAATCACCCGTGATGCGCCTGCCTTCGGGTATGCCGATGGGTTGGTGGCCAAGCGGGTGGCGGATCAGTTTTGTGCCAGCCGGGGCAGTCGGGTTAACCCACAGGCCTATGGCCATTACACTGGCGGCGCGTGGCTGTTCAAAGGCGGTTGCGCATGAACGCTGTTAGGCAATGTCACGCCAATTTGCCCGCGCCGTTATGGCATATCACGCGGCAGGTGCGGCATACTGCGGCCAGTCACCATTCTGGAGAATGAAATGTTGAAGCTTATCTTGTCTGCAAGCCTTACCGCGCTGCTGGTGGCCCCCGCCGCCGCACAAACCCCTTTGAACCAAGAGGCGCGGATCAATGCTACGCTTATCGCGGGGCAGGTCGGCGACACCATCCGCAAAACCTGTCCGTCGATTTCGGCCAAGATGTTTGTGGTGTTGGGAGAGTTGAACGCGCTGGAAGATTACGCGCGCGACCAAGGCTATACCGAAGCCGAGGTAAAGGTGTTCCTGAAGGATAAAACCGAAAAGGCCCGCATCAAGGCGGCGGCGGCCGACTATCTGAAAAAGGCCGGCGCGGTGGAGGGTGACGCAGAGTCTTATTGCGGGGTGGGCCGGGCCGAGATTGCAAAAGGCACCCTTGCGGGCAGTTTGCTGCGGTCGTGGAAATGATGCAGCCACCCGGACATTATCTGGCCGAATTGAACGTGGGCCGCCTTTTGGCCCCCGTTGATGATCCGCGTGTGGCCGAATTCATGGACGCGCTGGACCGGGTGAACGGGTTGGGCAAACGCATGCCGGGTTTCGTGTGGATGATGGAAGGTTCGGGCGTGCCGGGCACTGGCAACACCGAGACAGCGATCGACGGCGATGCGCAATATGTGTCGAACCTGACGGTTTGGGAAAACGTCGAAACGCTGGAGGCGTTTGTTTTCAATACCGTCCACCGCCAGTTTTACGAACGTCGTCAGGAATGGTTCGAAGTGTTGGGCCGCATGCATTTCGTGATGTGGTGGGTGCCGGTGGGCCATAACCCAACCTTGGCCGAGGCGTTGCTGCGTCTTGAACATGTCACGACAAACGGCGATACCGACCACGCATTTGGCTGGAAATATCTGAAAGACGCGCAGGCGTGGAAAACCCACGGCTGCACTCAAGTGGCGGCGGAGTAAACCAATGACCAACCTCAAGAAAATCAGCTTTGACGGTATCGAGGTTGAAGTCGATGGCAATATGACCATCATTCAGGCCGCCGAAGTTGCCGGCGTCGAAATTCCGCGCTTTTGCTATCACGAACGGCTAACCATCGCGGGCAATTGCCGGATGTGTCTGGTTGAAGTTGTCGGCGGCCCGCCAAAGCCTGCCGCGTCTTGTGCGATGCAGGTCAAGGATTTGCGTCCGGGGCCCGAAGGGCAGGCGCCGATGGTGAAAACCAAATCGCCCATGGTGAAAAAGGCCCGCGAAGGGGTGATGGAATTTTTGCTGATCAACCACCCGCTTGATTGCCCGATTTGCGATCAGGGCGGCGAGTGTGATTTGCAGGATCAGGCGATGGCATTCGGGGTGGATTTCAGCCGCTACCGCGAACCCAAACGCGCGTCCGAAGATTTGAATCTGGGGCCATTGGTGGCCACCAAGATGACCCGCTGCATCTCCTGCACCCGCTGTGTGCGCTTTACCTCCGAAGTCGCGGGCATCACCCAGATGGGCCAGACCGGGCGCGGCGAAGACAGTGAAATCACCAGCTATCTGAACGCCACGCTGGACAGCAATCTGCAAGGCAACATCATTGATCTGTGCCCGGTGGGCGCGCTGACCTCTAAACCTTATGCGTTCACCGCGCGGCCTTGGGAATTGTCGAAAACCGAATCCATCGACGTGATGGACGCGCTGGGCAGCAACATCCGCATTGATACCAAGGGCCGCGAAGTGATGCGGATCATCCCGCGCAACCATGACGGCGTTAACGAGGAATGGATTTCCGACAAGACCCGGTTTGTGTGGGATGGCTTGCGCCGTCAACGTCTGGACACGCCCTACATTCGCGAAGGTGGCAAGCTGCGCCGCGCCGGGTGGGGCGAGGCCTTGGTTGCCGCAAGCGCCGCGATGAAGGGCAAAAAGATTGCCGGTTTGGTGGGCGATCTGGCCCCGGTTGAGGCGATTTTTGCCTTGAAGCAACTGATCGAAGGCATGGGCGGCCATGTCGAATGCCGCACCGATGGCGCGCGTTTGCCCATCGGCAACCGCGCCGCCTATGCGGGCACGGCACGGATTGAAGACATTGATACGGCGGATGCGATTTTGCTGGTGGGCACAAACCCGCGCGTCGAAGCTCCGGTTCTGAACGCCCGGATCCGCAAGGCGTGGTCGCGCGGGGCGGCGATTGGGCTGGTGGGCCCGGCGGTGGACTTGACCTATGACTACAACCACATCGGCACCGACCGCGCGGCGCTGGCGTCACTGCTGCAGCAAGACGTGGCGGGACTTCAGGGTAAAAAGACACTGGTGATCGTCGGCCAAGGTGCCTTGTCCGAGGCCGATGGTGAGGCTGTTCTGGCAACCGTTCAAGCGGCAGCGGCGATGACCGGGGCAGGGATCTTGATCCTGCACACCGCGGCGTCGCGCGTAGGGGCGATGGACGTGGGGGCCGTTACCGAAGGCGGGCTGGGTGCGGCCACTTTGGGTGCCGAGGTGATCTATAACCTTGGGGCCGACGAAGTTGAAATCGCGCCCCGATCTGAAAATGGCGGCGCGTTTGTGATCTACCAAGGCAGCCACGGCGACCGGGGCGCAAACCGCGCCGACATCATTTTCCCAAGTGCCGCCTATACCGAAGAAAACGGGCTGTTCGTTAACACCGAAGGGCGGGCGCAACTGGCGATGCGCGCAGGCTTTGCCCCGGGCGAGGCCAAGGAAAACTGGGCCATTCTGCGCGCGCTGTCGTCCGAGTTGGCGGCGGTGCAGCCATGGGACAGTCTGGCGGCCCTGCGCACCGCGTTGATTGCCGCGCACCCGCATCTGGGCCGGATTGATCAGGTGCCAGTGAATGATCCACAGCCGCTGCCGCTGCGCGACATGGGCAAAGCGACCTTTCGCAACGCCATCACCAAGTTCTACCAAACCAACCCCATCGCACGGGCTTCGGCGGTGATGGCCGATCTGGCAGCGCTTGAGGCTGACCGCGCCAAAACGCAACTGGCGGCGGAATAGCTGATGCGCCGGATCGTCCGCACCGCTGTTGTGACGCTTGGCTTGGCAGGCCTGTCGGCTTGTGCGGCGGACACGGCGGATGTGGCGCAAGCGCCGTTCAACCCCAGCTATAGCGGCATCGAGACGCTGTTGATGGACGGTGATCTGGTCAATTTTCGCGTCGCCATGACCGGCGCGCGTGACAATGAAGACGTCGCCACCTATGCGCGCTGTGCGGCGGCGCAATATGCGTTGATCCGGGGCTTTGGATTTGCGCGCCATGTGGTAACAAATGTTGATAAACAGGGTGGCACTTGGCGCGGGGATGCGGTTTACACCATTTCGGCGTCCCTGCCACCCGGCTTGAAGACGATAGATGCAGAAGTGACCGTGCGCGATTGCGGTGACCGCAGCATTCCGACGGTTTAAGGAACCAAGGCGATGATGGCAGACTTCTTGCAAACCGGGCTGGGAACGGCGCTGTTGATCGCGGCGCAAAGCCTGTTGATCGTGGCGTTCGTGATGATCAGCCTGCTGTTTCTGGTCTACGGCGACCGTAAAATCTGGGCGGCAGTGCAATTGCGCCGGGGGCCAAACGTGGTTGGGCCGTTCGGGTTGCTGCAATCGGTGGCGGATGCGCTGAAATACGTGGTCAAAGAGATCGTGGTGCCTGCGGGCGCTGACCGGGCGGTGTTCTTTCTGGCGCCCTTGGTGTCGTTCGTGCTGGCAATCCTTGCTTGGGCGGTGATCCCGTTTGACAGCGGCTGGGTGCTGGCCGATATCAACGTGGCGATCCTGTTCGTGTTCGCGGCCTCCAGCCTTGAGGTTTACGGCGTCATCATGGGTGGGTGGGCGTCAAATTCGAAATACCCGTTTTTGGGGTCGTTGCGGTCAGCGGCGCAGATGATTTCCTATGAGGTATCGCTGGGCCTGATCATCATCGGCATCATCATATCAACCGGATCACTAAGTTTTTCGTCGATCGTGGCGGCACAATCGGGCGATTACGGTTTGCTGAACTGGTATTGGATACCGCATTTCCCGATGGTGTTCCTGTTCTTTATCAGCGCCTTGGCCGAAACCAACCGTCCACCCTTTGATCTGCCCGAGGCCGAATCCGAACTGGTGGCGGGGTTCATGGTGGAATATTCATCGACCCCGTATCTGTTGTTCATGGCCGGCGAATACATCGCCATCTTCCTGATGTGCGCGCTGATGTCGCTGTTGTTTTTTGGCGGCTGGCTGTCGCCCATTCCGGGTCTGGCCGATGGCTGGTGGTGGATGGTCGGCAAGATGTGGGTGTTCTTTTTCCTCTTTGCCATGGTGAAGGCCATCGTGCCGCGCTATCGCTATGACCAGTTGATGCGCATTGGCTGGAAAGTGTTCCTGCCGTTGTCGCTGGGGTGGGTTATTGTGGTATCATTCCTTGCGAAATTCGAAATGTTCGGCGGCTTTTGGGCGCGCTGGGCTATGGGGGGGTAGGCATGAGCGAAAACGTAGACAATATCGTTTTGGAACAACTGCGCCTGATCCGCGAAGATTTGCGACGCATGGATGCGCGGTTCGATGCGCTGGAAACCCAAATGGCGTCAGAATTTGACGATGTTAAGACTGAATTGCACGGCCATACGATGATGATTTTCGGTCTTAGCAATGTGATCGGTCAGATCGACAAACGCGTTGAACATGTCGAAGAAAAATTAGGGATGAAGTGATGACCCAAATCGACTGGACCCGCGCCACCAAATACTTCTTGCTGATCGACTTCTTCAAAGGTTTTGGCCTTGGCATGAAGTATTTCTTCGCCCCCAAGGTGACGCTGAACTATCCGCATGAAAAAGGCCCGCTGTCGCCCCGGTTTCGCGGCGAACACGCGCTGCGCCGGTATGCCAACGGCGAGGAACGCTGCATCGCGTGCAAGCTGTGCGAAGCGGTTTGCCCGGCGCAAGCCATCACTATCGACGCAGAACCGCGCGATGATGGCAGCAGGCGCACCACCCGCTATGATATTGATATGACGAAATGTATTTACTGTGGGTTCTGTCAAGAGGCCTGCCCGGTGGATGCCATCGTTGAAGGCCCGAATTTCGAATTCGCCACGGAAACCCGCGAAGAGCTGTTTTACAACAAAGACAAATTGCTGGAAAACGGCGCGCGCTGGGAAGCCGAAATTGCCCGCAATCTGGAATTGGACGCGCCTTACAGATGAGCGATGATTTCACCAAAATAATGGCGCAGATGCTGGAGCAGGGCCAGAAAATGGCCACAGCCTTTACCTCGGGCGTTGAAGGTTTTGACCTTAAGGCGTTCGAGAAAATGTTCCCGGCGATGCCGCGTGAAATGCTTGAGGCGTTCTTTGGCAAAACCTTCAACCCCGAAGGGCTGGATGCCCGCACCCGGTTTCTGGTCACCATTGCAGCGCTAACCGTGCTGGGCCCGGTGGGCGAGTCGCAACTGCGTGCGGCGGTGCAAAACGGCCTGCAAGCCGGGGCCACCAAACGCGAGATTGCCGAAGTGATCTGGCAAATGTCGATGTTCGCCGTTCCGCCTGCGATGCAAAAAGCGTTGGAAATTGCCCAAGCCGTGTTTGCCGCAACCGAGGAGAAAGCGCCATGAGCGTGGCCGATATCGCCTTTTACGCCTTTGCCACGGTGATGATTGCCGCCGGTCTTTTGGTCACCCTGTCGCGCAACCCGGTGCATTCGGTCTTGTGGCTGATCCTTGCGTTTCTGTCGGCGGCGGGGCTTTTCGTGCTGCTCGGGGCCGAATTTGTCGCGATGCTGTTGATCATCGTCTATGTGGGCGCGGTGGCGGTGCTGTTCTTGTTCGTGGTGATGATGCTGGACATCGACTTTGCCGAGTTGAAAGGCGAGATGAGCAAATATGCGCCGCTGGGCCTGTTGGTAGGCGTGGTGATCTTGATGCAACTGGTGCTGGGTGTGGGTGCCTGGACCGAGGCGGCCAACAAAGCGGCCTTGTTGCAGGCCGCGACGCCCGATTTGGTGCAAGTGGAAAACACCCGCGCCCTGGGGCTGTTGATTTACGATAAGTATCTGCTTTTGTTCCAGCTTTCGGCCCTGATCTTGTTGGTGGCAATGATCGGCGCAATTGTGCTGACCCTGCGCCACCGCGCAGGCGTCAAGCGCCAGAACGTGCTGCATCAGATGTGGCGCGATCCGGCCAAGGCGATGGAATTGAAGGACGTGAAATCGGGGCAAGGCCTGTAAGGTCTTGCCCCGCCCCGGACTTGATCCGGGGCCTCTTCACGAAAAAGGAAAATCGGGCAATGACCCGGAGGGACACAAGATGGTTGGACTTGAACATTACCTGATCGTGGCGGCGGCGCTGTTCGTCATCGGTATTTTTGGCATCTTTCTGAACCGAAAGAACGTCATCGTCATTTTGATGTCGATCGAATTGATGCTGCTGGCGGTGAATATCAACTTTGTGGCCTTCTCGTCCTTTGCCAATGATCTGGTGGGGCAGGTGTTTACCATGTTTGTGCTGACCGTGGCTGCGGCCGAGGCGGCGATTGGTCTGGCAATCTTGGTGGTGTTCTTCCGCAATCGCGGCACCATCGACGTTGAAGATGCCAATGTGATGAAGGGCTGATCTGGTCATGGAATTTCAACTTAGCCCGCAGGTCATTCTGTTCGCCCCTTTGATCGGGGCCTTGATATGCGGCTTTGGCTGGCGTCTGATCGGTGAATTTGCGGGGCAAGTCATTGCCACAGCGATGATTTTTTTGGCCGCATGCCTAAGCTGGTATATTTTTGCGACCTTTCAGGGCGATACCCAGCACATCACCATCATGCGCTTTATCGAAAGCGGCAGTCTGGCCACCGAATGGGGCATCCGGCTGGACCGGCTGACGGCCATCATGCTGGTGGTGGTGAATTCGGTGTCGGCGTTGGTGCATTTGTATTCCTTTGGCTACATGGCGCATGACGACAACTGGGCGTCGAATGAGGCCTACAAGGCGCGGTTTTTTGCCTATCTGTCGTTTTTTACCTTTGCGATGCTGGCCTTGGTTACGTCGGACAATCTGGTGCAGATGTTTTTCGGCTGGGAAGGGGTGGGTGTTGCGTCTTATCTGTTGATCGGGTTTTACTATAAAAAGCCAACGGCCAATGCCGCCGCGATCAAGGCGTTTGTGGTTAACCGGGTGGGCGATTTTGGCTATGCCTTGGGGATTTTCGCGCTGTTTTTCCTGACCGACAGCATCAATCTTGACGATATCTTTGCCGCAGCACCGCAATTGGCGCAAACCAACATCAGCTTTCTGTGGGCCGACTGGAACGCTGCCAACTTGATCGGCGTTTTGCTGTTTGTGGGCGCTGCGGGCAAATCGGCGCAGTTGTTTTTGCACACGTGGCTGCCCGACGCGATGGAAGGCCCGACGCCGGTGTCCGCCCTGATCCATGCCGCCACCATGGTGACGGCGGGGGTGTTTCTGGTCTGCCGGATGTCGCCTTTGTATGAATATGCGCCCGATGCCAAAACCCTGATCGTGGTGGCGGGTGCGACAACGGCGTTCTTTGCGGCCACGGTTGGTCTGGTGCAAAACGACATCAAACGGGTGATCGCCTATTCGACCTGTTCGCAACTGGGCTACATGTTCGTGGCCGCCGGGGTGGGCATGTATAACGTGGCCATGTTCCATCTGTTCACGCATGCGTTCTTCAAGGCGATGCTTTTCCTTGGCGCAGGGTCGGTCATCCACGCCATGCACCACGAACAAGATATGCGCAATTACGGTGGTTTACGCAAAAAGATCCCCTACACCTTTGCGGCCATGTTGATCGGCACGTTGGCGATTACCGGGGTTGGCATCCCTTTGACGCATTACGGTTTTGCCGGGTTCTTGTCCAAAGACGCAGTGATTGAAAGCGCGTGGGTGGGATCGGACTATGCCTTTACCTTATTGGTGATCGCGGCGTTCATGACCAGTTTTTATTCGTGGCGGCTGATGTTCATGACGTTCTTCGGGCTTCCGCGCGGCGATCATCACACCCACGATCACGCCCATGAGGCGCCCAAAACCATGCTGGTGCCGTTGGGCGTGCTGGCCTTGGGCGCGGTGTTTTCCGGGATGATCTGGTATAACAGCTTTTTTGGCGACGAGGCCAAAGTCCGCGATTGGTTCGGCATGGAGGCGGGCGCGGCCCATGGCGCAGCCGCAGGTGAAGCTGCGCCCGCGGATCATGCCGCGACCGAAGCCGCACCAACCGACCCAGCCGCGACCGAAGCCGCGCCGACGGATCATGCCGCAACCGAGGTCGTGGCGACAGCCGCGGCCCCGATCATCGCGGGCGCGGCCCCCAAGGGTGCGATCTTTCTTGGCCCCGACAATAACGTGATGCAACTTGCGCATGAGGCCCCGACTTGGGTGAAAATCTCGCCGTTTGTGGCGATGGTTCTGGGCTTGGCGCTGGCGGTGTTGTTCTACATCCTGCGGCCTGACCTTCCGGGCAAACTGGCCACCCAACAGCGGCCGTTGTATTTGTTCTTGCTGAACAAATGGTATTTCGACGAGGCCTATAACCTGATCTTTGTCCGCCCCGCCAACTGGATCGGGCGCATGCTGTGGACGCGGGGCGACGGGGTGGTGATTGACGGCGCGCTGAACGGGGTGGCGATGGGGATTATTCCATTCTTTACCCGGTTGGCGGCAAAAGCCCAGTCTGGCTATGTGTTCTCTTACGCCTTTGCGATGGTGCTGGGGGTTGGTGCGCTGATCACATGGATGACATTGATGGGGGGCCGCTGATATGGATAACCTGCTATCAATCCTGACGTTTGTGCCCGCTGTGGCCGCGCTGATCATGGCGCTGTTCTTGCGCGGCGACGATCAGGCCGCGCAAACCAATGCCAAATGGCTGGCGCTGCTGGCCACCTCGGCCACGGCCTTGCTGTCGTTGTTCCTGATCGTCAAGTTTGATCCCGCCAACACGGGGATGCAATTTGTCGAGGAATACACGTGGATCGCCGGTCTGAAATATAAAATGGGCGTGGACGGAATCTCGATCCTGTTCGTCTTGCTGACCACGTTTCTGATGCCGATCACCATTCTGTCGTGCTGGCAGGTCGATGCCCGCGTCAAGGAATACATGATTGCGTTCCTGATGCTGGAAACCCTGATGCTGGGCGTGTTTTGCGCCCTTGATCTGGTGCTGTTCTATCTGTTCTTCGAGGCCGGTCTGATACCGATGTTCCTGATCATCGGCATCTGGGGCGGGGCAAACCGGATTTATGCGGCGTTCAAGTTCTTTCTTTACACGTTCTTAGGCTCGGTTCTGATGTTGGTTGCGATGATTGCGATGTATTTCGCGGCGGGCACCACCGATATTCCCACGCTGATGACGTTCGATTTTGCCTCTGATCCGCTGACGGTTCTGGGCATTTCCATCACCGGTGGCGTGCAGACGCTGCTGTTTTTGGCGTTTTTTGCCAGTTTTGCGGTGAAAATGCCGATGTGGCCGGTGCATACGTGGTTGCCCGACGCGCATGTGCAGGCCCCCACGGCGGGGTCGGTGGTGCTGGCGGCGATTTTGCTGAAAATGGGCGGTTACGGCTTTTTGCGCTTTAGTCTGCCGATGTTCCCGGTTGGCAGCGATGTGATGTCGGATGTGGTGTTGTGGATGTCGGCGATTGCGATTGTCTACACATCGCTGGTGGCGCTTGTGCAGACCGATATGAAAAAGCTGATCGCCTATTCATCGGTGGCGCATATGGGCTTTGTCACCATGGGTATTTTCGCCGCCAATCAACAAGGCGTTGACGGCGCCATTTTTCAGATGGTCAGCCACGGCTTCATCTCGGGCGCGCTGTTTTTATGTGTTGGCGTGATTTATGACCGTATGCACACCCGCGAGATTGACGCCTATGGCGGTTTGGTGGCCCGGATGCCGGCCTACGCGCTGGTGTTCATGTTCTTTACCATGGCCAATGTCGGTTTGCCGGGCACCTCGGGCTTTGTTGGTGAATTTCTGACGCTGATGGGCATTTTTCAGGTCAATACCTGGGTGGCGGCGGTGGCCACATCGGGCGTGATCCTGTCGGCGGCCTATGCGCTGTGGCTTTACCGCAGGGTGACGTTCGGGGCGCTGATCAAGCACAGCCTGATGAGCATTCAGGACATGAGCCGCCGCGAACGCGCGATCTTTGCGCCGCTGATCGTGATGACGCTTTTGCTGGGTGTCTACCCGGCCTTGGTGACCGATATGATCGGCCCGTCGGTGGCCGAACTGGTGAAAAACTATCACAGCGCCTTGGCGGCTGTGGCTGTGAATTAAGGATACCAAGCCGATGAACGCCTTAGATTTTCAAACCGTCCTGCCCGAGCTGATATTGGCGGTCTACGCGATGGCGGCGCTGTTGGCTGCGGTTTATGCGGGCAAGGACGCGCTGACCGGGACCGTCACCTGGGCCACGGCGGGGCTGTTTGTGGCGCTGGCGATCTGGATCGGCGTGGCGGGCCTTGGCACGACGTCAGGCTTTGGCGGTTTGTTTGTGGACGATGCTTTTGCGCGCTTTGCCAAAGTGGTGATCTTGCTATCGGCGGCGGGCGTTCTGGTGATGGCGCAAGACTACATGGCGCGGCAGGGGCTGGCGCGGTTTGAATATCCCATTCTGGTGACGCTGTCGGTGATCGGCATGATGGTGATGGTATCGGCGGCCGATCTGATGACGCTGTATATGGGGTTGGAGTTGCAATCGCTGGCGCTTTATGTGCTGGCGGCGATCCGGCGCGACAATCTGAAATCGACCGAGGCCGGGCTGAAGTATTTCGTGCTGGGGGCGCTGTCGTCGGGGCTGCTGTTGTATGGCGCGTCGTTGACCTATGGCTATGCGGGCACGACGCAATTTGCGGGTATCTTATCAACGCTGGACGGTGAAGTGCCGCTGGGCCTGTTATTCGGTCTGGTGTTTGTGCTGGCGGGGCTGGCGTTCAAAGTGTCGGCGGCGCCCTTCCACATGTGGACGCCGGATGTTTACGAAGGCGCGCCCACCCCGGTGACGGCGCTGCTGGCGACCGCACCCAAAGTGGCGGCAATGGTGCTGATCGCCCGCGTGGTGCATGACGCGTTTGGCGGCATTCCCGGCGATTGGACCCAAGTGTTGGCGGCATTCGCCGTGATTTCGATGTTTCTGGGGGCGGTGGCCGCAATCGGCCAGCGCGACATCAAACGCCTGATGGCTTATTCGTCGATTGCCCATATGGGCTATGCGCTGGTGGGGTTGGCTGCGGGCACGGCGCAAGGCGTGCAGGCGATGCTGATTTATATGGCGATTTATGTGACGATGAATTTGGGCACCTTCGCCTTCATCTTGTCGATGGAAAAAGACGGCCAGCCCGTCAGTGACATCGCCAGTCTGAACATGCTGTCAAAGCGCGAGCCTTTGAAGGCACTGGCGATGCTGGTGCTTTTGTTCAGTCTGGCCGGTGTGCCGCCGATGCTGGGGTTCTTTGGCAAGTTCTATGTGCTGCGCGCGGCGGTGGATGCGGGCATGGTTTGGCTGGCAGTGGCAGGGGCGGTGGCGTCGGTCATCGGGGCGTTTTACTATCTGCGCATCGTGTTTTTCATGTATTTCGGCAAAGACAGCGACGGAGCCGATACGCCGATGGCGCCGGTGCAGTGGCTGATGCTGGTGTCGGTGGCGGCGGTGATGGTGCTGGGCATCGTCAATCTGTTTGGCATCGAACCCGCAGCGGCCTTTGCGGCCCGGTCACTGGTTGACTAGCCCGGACAGCAGCGGTGCGGCTTGGCCCCACGGCGTGGCCCGGCACATCCTTGCGACCACCGACAGCACCAATGCGCATGGCTTGCGGCTGGCCCCGATGTTGACGGGGCCTGCATGGTTCATGGCCCACAGCCAAACCAGCGGGCGTGGCCGCCGCGCGCGCCCTTGGGTCAGCCCGCGCGGCAATTTCTACGGCTCTTTGATTTTGCAGCCGGTGGAGCCGGTTGACCAAGTGGCGCTGCGGTCTTTCGTTGCTGCGGTGGCGCTGCGCGAGGCTTTGGTGGCGCTGACCGGGCTGACGGCAGGATTTGCGCTGAAATGGCCCAACGACGTGCTGCTGAATGGCGGCAAAGTGGCGGGGATCTTGCTTGAATCGGTGGGCCGCGCGCAAGGTGTGGCACATCTGGCGGTGGGCATTGGCGTCAACCTGATCACCGCCCCCGATGCCCGCGCGGTCGATGCCGGGGCGCTGCCGCCGGTGTCGGTGCTGGCGGAAACCGGGTTGCGCCTTGAACCCGAAACCCTGCTTGACACGCTTGCCCCCGCTTTTGCCAAATGGGAAGCGGTTTTCGCCCATCACGGCTTTGCGCCGATCCGCGAAGCATGGTTGGCCCACGCCACCAAACTGGGCGAGGTGATCACCGCCCGCACCGGAGCCACAACCCGCGACGGCGTTTTCACCACCATCGACAGTGGCGGCAATCTGATGCTGCGCACCAATCAAGGATTGGTCGCCATCCCGGCGGCCGAGGTGTTTTTCTGAT
Organism: Cypionkella sp.; assembly: GCA_031422555.1. Taxonomy (GTDB): domain Bacteria; phylum Pseudomonadota; class Alphaproteobacteria; order Rhodobacterales; family Rhodobacteraceae; genus JANNAT01. The sequence continues at coordinate 12,966 of JANPLZ010000103.1, forward strand.
GCAAGAGGCTGCCCATGCTTTTGGCGATTGATTGCGGCAACACCAACACGGTGTTTTCCATCTGGGACGGCGCGCGGTTTGTGGCCACTTGGCGCATTGCCACCGACCACAAACGCACGGCGGATGAATATTTCGTCTGGTTGTCGTCGCTGCTGATGCTGACCAAAACCGACGCGCATGTCACCGAAGCCATCATCAGCTCTACCGTGCCGCGCGTGGTGTTCAATCTGCGGGTGCTGTGCAACCGTTACTTTGACTGCCGCCCTTTGGTGGTGGGCCGCACCGATTGCGCGCTGCCCGTCGCCCCGCGGGTGGATCAGGGCGTCACCGTCGGCCCCGACCGGCTGGTCAACACCGTGGCCGGGTTCAACCGCCATGGCGGCAATCTGATTGTGGTCGATTTTGGCACCGCCACCACCTTTGATGTGGTTGATTTTGATGGGGCCTATGTTGGCGGCGTGATCGCACCGGGGGTCAACCTGTCGCTTGAGGCGCTGCATATGGCCGCCGCCGCCCTGCCGCATATTGATGTGGCAAAACCAAGCAGGGCGATTGGCACGAATACGGTGGCCTGTATGCAGTCGGGCGTGTATTGGGGCTATGTCGGGCTGGTCGAAGGCATCGTGCGCGCCGTGCGCCGCGAGCGGGACCAACCGATGAAAGTTGTGGCAACAGGGGGCCTTGCGTCCTTGTTTGCACAAGGAACCGAATTATTTGATGCGATCGAGGACGATCTGACCATGCATGGCCTTGTCCTTATCAACGACTATAACAAGGAAATGGCATGAGCGGTGAGCGGCTGATTTATCTACCATTGGGCGGGGCCGGCGAGATCGGCATGAACGCCTATATCTATGGCTATGGGCCAAAGGGCCGCGAACGCCTTATCCTGGTCGATCTGGGTGTGGCGTTTCCGGATATGGACAGCAGTCCCGGCGTTGATCTGATTTTGCCCGATATCAGCTGGCTGTTGGCCAACCTGAACCGGCTGGATGCGATTTTCATCACTCATGCGCATGAAGACCATATCGGCGCCTTGCCGCATCTGTGGGCCAAGCTGAAAAAGCCGGTCTATGCCCGCCGCTTTACCGCCACCATCGGACGGCTGAAATTCGAAGAGGCGGGGCTGCCCAAAGACGCCATCATCACCGTGGCCGCGCGCCCCGAAGTGGTGGAAGCCGGGCCATTCCGGGTGCAATTCATCCCGGTCAGCCATTCGATCCCGGAATCCGCCGCGCTGATCATCGACACGCCCGCGGGCCGCATCATCCACACCGGCGATTTCAAACGCGACGCCATGCCAATTGTCGGCGAAGGTTTCAGCGATGCGTTGATGCAGGAAATCGCCGCCGAAGGCCCGGTCAAGGCACTGATGTGCGACAGCACAAACGTGTTTTCAACCCATGAAGGCCGCAGCGAAAGCACGCTGAAAGATCCGATTGCCGAATTGATCAAAACCGCCGGGGGCATGGTGGTGGCGACCACCTTTGCGTCAAACGTGGCGCGGCTGAAAACGCTGGCCGAAGCTGGGCAGGCGGCGGGGCGCACCGTGTGTCTGCTGGGCCGCGCGATGAAGCGCATGGTGTCGGCGGCACAGGATTCTGGCGTGTTGCCGGATTTCCCGCGCACGATCACCCCCGAAGAAGCGCTGGAAGTGCCGCGCCGCAACCTGATGCTGATTGTCACCGGCAGTCAGGGCGAACGCAGGGCCGCGTCGGCGCAACTGTCGCGCGGCAAATATCTGGGGCTGGAGATGAAGTCGGGCGATATGTTCCTGTTTTCGTCAAAAACCATCCCCGGGAACGAGCGTGAAGTTCTGAAGATCGTCAATGCCTTGTCGGAAATCGGCGTTGATATTGTCGATGACAACAACGGCAAATACCACGTCTCGGGCCACGCCAACCGCCCTGATCTGGAACATGTCCACCGGCTGTTCCTGCCCGATATGCTGTTGCCGATGCACGGCGAACACCGGCATCTGCGCGAGCATGTCCGCATCGGCCACGAGGCGGGCATCGCCGCATTGGTCGCCACCAATGGCATGATGGTCGATATCACCGGCGAAGTGCCCAAGGTTGTCGAGCATATCGAAGCCGGGCGCAGCTATCTGGACGGCTCGGTCATTGTCGGCGCGCTGGACGGGGTGGTGCGCGACCGTATCCGCATGGCGCTTAACGGAACGGCAATGGTGACGGTGCTGTTGGACGAAGCCGATCAGCCGCTGGGCGAGGCCTGGGTTGAATTGATGGGTCTGCCTGCGAATGGCAAAACCGGCAAGGTTCTGGCTGACACGCTGGAAACCGAGTTGACCGAATTTCTGGAAGGCTCGGGCAAAAAGCTGCTCTCAAACGATGACAAGTTGACCGAAGCGCTAAAGCGCATTGTGCGGCAAGTGGCGATGGAAGAAATCGGCAAAAAGCCCGAGGTTACCGTGGTGATCAGCAGGCTTGCGCTGGATTGATCTTTGGTTTGACTTGAAAGAAAGGCCCCGCATTAGCGGGGCCTTTTTTGTTGCGCGCCCCGGACCTGATCCGGGGCCTTTTGCACCGCCTAACCAAAGGCCCCGGATCACGTCCGGGGCGTTTTGATCCTTAGCCTTCGGTGCCGGTGGCGGGGGCGTCTTCGACATCATCGGCGGTGGTTGTGGCGATGGCAAAGCTGCGCAAGATGAAATCGGGCACATGATCGCCCATGCCCACCACGCGTTCGCCGTGATCCCGGCTGTTCTGGTTGCGGTAATCGCGGCGCGGCTCATCCCGGCGCGGCTCGTGGCGGCGGTCGTCGTGCCCACGATCTTGAGGACTACGATCTTGAGGGCTGCGATCTTGAGGGCTACGATCCTCGCGTCGCGGCTCATCCCGGCGCGACTCGTCCCGACGGGCATCCTCGCGGCGCGGCTCTGACCGGCGGTCATCACTGCTGTCGCGTGCCCGATCTTCACGGGGGCCACGATCTTCACGGGGGCCACGGTCTTCGCGACGGTTCTCTTGGCGGGAATCGTTGCGGGCCTCACCGCGCGGGGCGCGGGCAACTTCGGCCGGGGCTGCGGCGGCCTCAACCGCTGCCACTTCGGCGACAGCGGCCACAGCCACAACGGCGGCGTCGCGCGGGGCACGATCGCTGCGCCCCCGTCCGCCCCGGCTGCGGCTGCTGCGTTCTTCGCCGCTGCGCTCTGGGCGGGCGACAGTCTCAGACGCACCGTCGACAGCGCCCTCGGGCACAACACCCGCAGGAATGGCCATTTTCACCAAGGATTCGATGGCCTTAAGATATTTCTCATCCGATGGCACCGCGATGGTGAACGCTTTGCCCAAACGGCCCGCGCGCCCGGTGCGGCCAATGCGGTGCACGTAATCTTCGGGATGCGACGGCACGTCAAAGTTGAACACATGGCTGACGGCGGGAATATCGAGGCCCCGCGCGGCCACATCTGACGCCACAAGTAAATGCACCGATCCATCACGAAAACCGTCCAGCGTGCGGGTGCGCACCGACTGATCCAGATCACCATGAATAGGCGAAGCATTAAAGCCGTGCTGTTTCAACGATTTGGCCACCACATCGACATCCATCTTGCGGTTGCAAAAGATGATGGCGTTGGTGCAAGCCTCGCCTTCCGCGCGGATCAGGGCGCGCAAAACGGCGCGCTTTTCGGCAAAGCTGCGGTCTTTGCGGGTGGGCGCGAATTGGAACAGCTTTTGTTCAATCGTGGTGGATGCGGTGGCTTGGCGCGCCACTTCGATCTTCACGGCGCCGGTCAGGAACGTATTGGTGATCCGTTCAATTTCCGGGGCCATCGTGGCGGAATAAAAGAACGTTTGCCGGGTGAACGGGGTCAGCGCGAAAATACGCTCAATATCGGGGATAAAGCCCATATCCAGCATCCGGTCGGCCTCATCCACCACCATGATCTGCACGCCGGTCAGCAACAGTTTGCCCCGTTCGTGGTGATCAAGCAGGCGGCCGGGGGTGGCAATCAGCACATCGACGCCACGGTCGATCAGCTTGTCTTGTTCGCCAAACGACACGCCGCCGATCAAAAGCGCTTTGGTCAGTTTGGTGTATTTGGCATAAACTTCAAAGTTTTCGGCCACTTGCGCCGCCAGTTCGCGGGTTGGGCACAGCACAAGGCTGCGCGGCATCCGTGCCTTGGCACGGCCCTGACCCAACAAAGTGATCATCGGCAGGGTAAAGCTGGCGGTTTTGCCCGTGCCGGTTTGCGCGATGCCCAGCACGTCTTTGCCTTGCAAAGCATGCGGGATCGCCTGTTCCTGAATGGGCGTCGGTGTTTCATAGCCTGCTTCGGCCACGGCGCGCAGCACACGGGGATCAAGCGCTAAATCAGAGAATTTGGTCATTTGCGTCCTAAAGATGCGGGTTCGGCCCGCAAAAGTTGAAGGGACGCTGCATTCCGGGCGCCCCGGCATCTGGGGGCATCATGCCCCGCACCTGCGCGGTTATCGCAGATTTCAGGCAGGGTCAAGGTTGGCCCCGGTGGCGGCTGCGCCATAACATTGCGGCGTTGTATTCGGGCAAATATGCTGTAGTCTGGTGCTATTAATCACGCCTAATTTTGAACTGTCATTTTCACGTTTTCATTCTGTCAGGACATTTGATGCAGCAGTTTTTGCTTGTGATTTTCTTACCTTTTTTTGCTATGTCTTTGCCGGGGTTCGCCGACCCGGCGATAGCGCGTAAAGTGCCGGGTTACGCGTTGCACTTGAACGTCACCTCTGCCGATCAAACCTATGGGCTGTTCTTTGTGGCGGCCAAGAATACCCCTTGTGCCTTTTTACGCTTCCGGGTTTCGGTGGCGGGCAGTGCGATCCTCACGCCCGCCTTGCCGCCGGGGGGGGCGATTGTTGTCGAGATTCCAAAAGGCACGCCGGTTGGTCTGTATCCGGTGACGGTGGCGGCAGTGGGGTGCAGGGCCGATCTGTCGCTGGTGCGCAGCGTGGTGCGGCACAAACGATCGCCCGATCACGGCGCGCGCGCGCTGGCGGCTTTAGCGTGTAAAGATCAAGGCCAGCCCCACCACCGCCAGAACTGCGCCGCCCCAGCTTAGCCCCGAGGGCCGCTGCCCGGTGCGTGCCCAAAGCAATGGCAGAATGATCACCGGCGAGGTGGCCGAAAGCGTGGCGATGATGCCGGTTTTCGACCCCTGCAGCGCGTATAAAAACAGCGTCATGCCGATCAGCAGGCCGATAATGGCGGTGATGGCGGTCAGGATCAGCACCGGTCGGGGGATGGTTTCGGGCCGCGCGGGGGCAAGCGGCGTGGCGGCCAGCAGGCCCATCGCCAGACCCGACGCGCCCACCCGGATCAGCGAGGCCATGTAGGGGTCCAGCCCCGCCGTCATCACCGGTCGCGCAATCAGCGATCCCACCGCCTGGCCAAATGCGCCCATCAGCCCCAGCGCCACCCCTAGCAGCAGCGTGCCCTGCACGGCTTCGAGCCGGTGCGCATCGCGGCCCGGGCGGCCCATGATCGCCAGCGCAACCCCGGCAATGGTGATGCCAATGCCAAGAACCGCGCGCCACGCCAGCGTCTCGTCCAGCACCGCCCAGCCCAACATCGCCGCCATCGGCGCGTTCAGCGCAAACACCGCCGCCGCCCGGCGCGGACCGATCTGGCCCACGGCGGCAAAGTTGAACGTATCGCCGACCAAAATGCCGATGATGCCGGAAATTGCCAACACCAACACCACCCCCCAGCCCGGCGCAAGCCAGCCTTGGGTAAAAAGCAGAATTACCAAAAGTAACAGTGCTACAAACACTTGGCGGATCAAATTAAAGTAAAATGGTCCCACCGCGCGCACCGCATCCGATGCAATCAAACCGGTGATGGCCCAACAGGTGGCAGTGCCAAGTGCGGCCAGTTCATGCAGCGGCACCGCCAAATCCTACACCATCATCTCTTTTGTCGCGGTCAGTTTCAACGCCGGATAATCGCGTTCGATGCGGTCGATGTCCCATTTCAGCCGGGTCAGAAACACCGTGTCGCCGTCGCTGTCGGTGGCGATATGGCCCTTGTTGACGTTGGTGAATTTCTCAACTTCCGCTTTGGCGCCCGAAACCCAGCGGGCCGAGGTGAACTGCGACGGCTCGAACCGCACGGGCAGCGAATATTCCTGTTCAATCCGGCTGGCCAGCACCTCAAACTGCAAGGGGCCTACGACGCCGACGATATAGCCCGACCCGATCATCGGTTTGAACACCTTGGCGGCCCCTTCCTCGGCGAATTGCATCAGGGCTTTTTCCAGATGCTTGGCCTTCATCGGATCGCCCGCGCGCACCACTTGCAACAATTCCGGCGCAAAAGACGGAATGCCGGTAAAGCGCAACGTCTCGCCCTCGGTCAGCGCGTCGCCGATGCGCAACTGGCCGTGGTTCGGGATGCCGATGATGTCACCGGCCCACGCCTCTTCGGCCAATTCGCGGTCAGCAGCCAGAAACATCACCGGGTTGGCGATGGCCATCTGCTTTTTGCTGCGCACATGGGTCAGTTTCATGCCGCGTTCAAAATGCCCGGACGCCAGCCGCACAAAGGCCACCCGGTCGCGGTGTTTGGGGTCCATGTTGGCCTGCACTTTGAAAACGAAGCCGGTCACGGTTTTCTCATCCGGGGCCACGCCGCGTTCGGCGGCTTTTTGCACTTGCGGTTCTGGCCCGAATTCGCCCATGCCGTCCATCAACTCTTTGACGCCAAAGGAATTGATCGCCGAGCCAAACCAGATCGGCGTCATCGAGCCATTCAGAAACGCCGCGCGGTCAAATTTTGGCAGCAACTCGCGGGCCATTTCCAATTCTTCCCGCAGTTTCACCAGCAATTCGGCGGGCACATGATCGGCCAGCTTTGGGTCCTCAAGGCCGGTGATCTGGATGGTTTCGGCCACTTTGTTGCGGTCGGCGCGGTCCATGATTTCCAGCCGGTCGTGCAGCAGATCATAGGCCCCGACAAATTCGCGGCCGGTGCCAATCGGCCAACTGGCAGGCGTGACGTCAATCGCCAGATTTTCCTGAATCTCATCAATGATTTCAAACACATCACGCGATTCGCGGTCCATCTTGTTGCAAAATGTCAGGATCGGCAGATCGCGCAACCGGCACACTTCGAACAGCTTTTGGGTTTGCGACTCCACGCCTTTGGCCCCGTCAATCACCATGATGGCGGCGTCCACAGCGGTCAGCGTGCGGTAGGTGTCTTCGGAAAAATCGCTGTGACCGGGGGTATCGACAAGGTTGAAGCGGTAGTGCCGGAAATCGAACGACATCGCCGATGCCGACACCGAAATCCCGCGTTCCTGTTCCATTTTCATAAAATCTGACCGGGTGCGCCGCGCCTCGCCTTTGGCGCGCACTTGACCGGCCATCTGAATGGCCCCACCGAACAGCAGGAATTTCTCGGTCAGCGTGGTTTTTCCGGCGTCGGGGTGCGAGATGATCGCAAAGGTCCGGCGGCGGGCAATTTCAGGCGGCAGGGGGGCGTGATTGGTCATGGGCAGGGTCTTAATGCCAAACGCGCCACCCCGCAACCGCCGCAAGCGCCGTCTTGTCATCGTTACATCGTTGCGTTAGAATGAGAACATTAAAAGAACATTTTTGGAGGGTGCCATGACGGTAAATGAAATCGCCCAAGCCTTGGTTGACGGTTGCCGCGAGGGGCGCGCCAAGGAAAATCTTGATGTGCTTTACGCCCCCGACGCCGTTTCGGTAGAGGCCGCAGATTTTGGGCAGGGGCGTGAAACGCATGGCCTTGCAGGCATCCATGGCAAGCATGAGTGGTGGGAATCGACGGTGGTCGTGCATTCCAGCGCTGTCGACGGCCCGTTTTTGCACGGCGACAACAGCTTTGCGGTGATCTTTGACATTGATTCCGAAGATAAAACATCGGGCAAACGCGGGCAGATGCGCGAAGTTGGCATTTACCATGTGGCAGGCGGAAAAATCACCCGGGAAGAATTTTTCTACGGCAGCTAAAACATCAGCGGGTTTTGGCGGGGGCGGGTTGCAAAATCCCCCCCAATGCCGCGCGCCCGGCTTCGGTGCCAAAATGTTGCAGCTGCGACAGTCCGGGAAAGCGGGCCTTCACTTCGGCCGCAAGATCGGGCGGCAGGCGGTTGACGGTGGCATCGGTGACCATAAGGCTTTCGGCGGGCACGCCTTCGGCGTAAATAATTTCGTGGCGGTCAAACACCAGACTGAAATAATCGACAAACCCGCCCGCGCGCAGAAAAATCGCGGTGCCGTCCACCAGATGCTTGGCTTGCACCAACAATTCCGCTGTGGGCAGGCCTGCGGTGCGGCTGCGTTGATACAAAAACATCCGGTGGTGCTGGCTGACGATCAGATCGCCGGTATTGCCCATCGCGCCCGCCGAAATAACCACCGGCGCAAAGGCCCCCACGGCGCGCAGCGTGGTCGCCCCGATCCAGCGGATGGGCTGGCCACCGTGATCGCGGGTCAGCGCCTTGTCACCCGGAACCAGATCTTCGATGGCGCGTTGCTGGCCGGTGGCAAGCGTGATCACCGTGCCGCGGGCAAAGGAAATGCACAAGAAATCCGACAGGGTCAGCCGCTCCGGGGCCTCTTCGATTTTCAACAGCGTGTAATTCACCCCCGCCGCCATCGGCGACAGCGGCAGCGCATAGCGGCTGCCATCGGGCAGCGCCACCAGAAGCAACTCTACCCGGTCACCGTCCGCCGTCATCAGGGCATAGCGCGCCTCGATCACCAGCGCATCGCCGGGGGTGCCGATCTGGCTGCCCATGGCAACTTGTTGGCGGCCGTTTTGCGGCTGCGTCACGCCCAGACGGCGCGGTTGTTCCGCTGCATCCAACGCATAGACATCGCCGGGATACACCTGATCCGGTCCGCCCAGCCCATCGCCAAGGTTGACGCCCTGACTGACATACACCGCATCGGCGCGCAGCACTTGGCAGGCGTGACCGGGAAGGTCGGGGTTGGGCGGCAAATGGGCGGCGGTATCGGTCATCCGGGGTCTGGCGATCTGGCAAAAGGGCAGGGGAAAAGTGGCACATGGTGGGGCGATATCTAACGTGGTCTCAAGGCATAAATAAGGAAAGATTTCAAGACTGTCAGCGCCCAGTGCGGGTTTGCGGCCTTTGCGCGGCACTGATAGGCTAAAGAAAATCGGGATAAATCCGGCAAAAAGGAGACGACGATGGATTTGGGCATCAAAGGCAAGCGGGCGCTGGTGTGCGCCGGGTCCAAGGGGCTGGGGCGCGGCTGTGCGATGGCTTTGGCCGAAGCCGGGGTGGATCTGATCCTGAACGCGCGCGGCGAGGCGGCCTTGCAGGCGACCGCGGCCGAGATTCGCGCAAGTTTTGGCGTGGCTGTCACCACCGTTGCCGCCGATATCACCTCGGACGCGGGGCGCGATCTGGTTATGGCGGCAGTCGCCGCAGATGGCGGGCGCGCGGTGAATATCTTGATCACCAATGCCGCAGGCCCGCCGCCCGGCCTGTGGTCAGACTGGAGCCGCGATGATTTTCTGCGCGCCATTGATGGCAATATGCTGACGCCGATTGCGTTGATGCAGGCGCTGCTGCCCGCCATGATCGCGCAAGGCTGGGGCCGGGTGGTCAACATCACCTCGCAATCGGTCAAATCGCCGATCCCGCAACTGGGCCTGTCCAACACGGCGCGGGCCGGGTTGACCGGCTTTGTGGCGGGCACCGCGCGGCAAGTGGCCCCGCTGGGGGTTGCGATCAATAATCTGCTGCCCGGCATCCATGACACCGACCGCGCGACCTTTCTTGACAGCGGCGTGATGGCGGCGCGGGGGATTTCGATGGCGGAGGCGCGGGCCGAACGCTTTGCCACCATCCCGGCGCGGCGCTATGGCACGGCGGCGGAATTTGGCGCGATGGCGGCGTTTTTGTGCAGCCAACACGCGGGTTTTATCGTCGGGCAGAACATCTTGCTGGACGGCGGCGCGGTAAACGCCACGTTCTAGCCGGCACCGCCGGTTATTGATCAGGGCCAACTTTTGCCAAAACGCCGGTTTGGGCGGCGGCTTGCCCAAACCTTGCGCGGCTGCTAGGGAATGTCCGATAATTTCGCTTGGGATATCATGGCTGACCCCACCCTGCCGCGCTTGCAAGTTGACCTGCTGACCCGCACTTTTGGCGGCGTGGCCGTGGTATCGGGTGTCAGCCTGTCGGTCGCCGCGGGGCAGGTGATGTGTTTGCTGGGGCCATCGGGTTGCGGCAAATCCACCACCTTGCGGATGATCGCAGGCGTTGATCGTCCCGACGGCGGGCGGGTGACCATCGACGGCCAGCAAGTGTTCGGACCCGGGGTAAATCATCCGCCCGAAGCGCGCGGTGTGGGTCTGATGTTTCAGGATTTCGCGCTTTTTCCGCATCTTAGCGTGGCGGCCAATGTGGGCTTTGGGCTGACGGGCGACGCCCGGGTCAAGGCGCAGCGGGTCGATCATCTGTTGGAACGGGTTAATCTGACCGGCTTTGGCACCAAACATCCGCATCAGTTGTCGGGGGGCGAGCAGCAGCGCGTTGCCTTGGCCCGCGCGCTGGCACCGCGCCCGCGCGTCATGCTGATGGACGAGCCGTTTTCGGGTCTGGACAACCGGCTGCGCGATGGCATCCGCGACGACACGCTCGCGGTGTTGAAAGACGAAGGCGCCGCGGTGTTGCTGGTGACGCATGAGCCGGACGAGGCGATGCGGATGGCTGACCAGATTGCCTTGATGCGCGAGGGCGTGATCGTGCAACGCGGCGCGCCCTATAACATCTATAACGCGCCCATTGACCGCGAGGCGGCGGCATTTTTCAGCGATATCAATGTGATCCGGGGGATATCGCGCGGGGCACTGACCGAAACCCCGTTTGGCGCATTCCTGACGCCGGGGCACGGTGATGGGGCGGCGGTGGATATTGTCATCCGCCCGCAGCATCTGAAGATCGACTTCGACCGCGCCGGTCGCGGCCCGAACCCCACCGCGATGGACGGCACGCCCGCGCGCGGGTCGGTGTTGCGGTCGCGCTATCTGGGCCGCGAAAGTCTGGTCGAGTTCCGGATGGATTTTGACGGATCGGTGCTGACCACCTCGGTGCCGGGGGTGTTTTTGCCAAAAGTTGACACGGTTTTGTGGCTGATGATCCGGCGCGACCGCTGTTTTGTGTTTCCTGCACGGGGGTAGGCTTGGCACGGGGGTAGGCTTGGCTGGCGCGGTTAGGCTTGGCACGGGGGTAGGCTTGGCTGGCGCGGTTGGGGGTTTCACACCCCCTAGCTGCTGGCGCAGCTTCCCCCCGTGGGATATTTGAGAACAGATGAAGCGAAATTTTAGATAAGTTTTAGGCAATTGGCCCCGCACTTGCCCGCCACGCCTGCAGGTTGCGCGCCACATCGTCGTCAAACATTTCGCCGGTGCGGGTGACGGCGATGATACGGTCGGCGCGAAAGCTGCGAAAATCCCGGCCGGAGTCGCACCACGCCGTCAGGGTGCGCAGCTTGCCCGCCTGCACCAGTTGCAAGGGGCGGATATCGAGATGGCTTTCGCGGCCATTGGACTCGATATAGGTGATGGTCAGGCGTTCGCGCGCCCGGATTGCCGCCCGCATCAAGGGCATATGGGCCGGGGCGTTGGCCGGTTTTTGGCCGGCAAAGCTGTGCAGATCGTCCGGCTGCGGCGTGGTGGGTTGTGGCGTGACGGCGGCGATCTTGACGGCCAATCCGCGGGCGGCGCGGGCCAGACTGGCATCGGGGCCTTGCGCCACCAGCCGGATGCCGGTTCGCAGCACCTCGAGTTCGGCGGCGTTCAGGATCATCGGCGGCAAGGTTATCGGTGCGCGCAACAGGTAACCCACCCCGCGTTCGCCTTCGACCGGCAGGCCCGAGGCGGCCAAAGTGGACACATCGCGCCAGATCGTGCGCACCGACACCCCCAGCCGCTGTGCCATGTCGGATGCGCGGTGCAGCCGCCCGTCGCGCAGGATTTGGATCAGATCAAACAGACGGTCGGTGCGGCGCATCGATGTTCCAAGGCTGGGGGCTACTGACATATAGCTGTCAGTTATCTGGGGGTAAAGCGGTGCGTTCACGCGGATTTTCGGTATCATTCCGACCACTTTGCAGGCTTAGTCCACCCAAAGGCGCGACCTGCGCCACCATGGAGGGTTAAACATGCATCTACCGGGTCCATTGCCGCTGTTGATGATCGTGATTGTGGTTTTGGTGTTGTTTGGCCGGGGCAAAGTGTCCAGTCTGATGGGCGAATTTGGCCGGGGCATAACCGCGTTCAAAAAGGGCATTTCGGATGGCACCGCTGATCTGGCCAAAGCGGATCAGGCCAAGGCCGATGCCGAAAAAGAGGCTTTGGCCAAAGCCGCGCGTGATGTGACGCCGTCGGACACCGACAAAGTCTGAGACTCGAAGTCTTAGGTCGCGAAAGGGCTGATCAGACATGTTTGGGGATATTGGCTGGGCCGAATTGCTGTTGATCGGCATTGTGGCGCTTGTGGTGATCGGGCCCGAAGATTTGCCGGGCATGTTCCGCCAGATCGGGCGGTTCACTGCCAAGCTGCGGCAGATGTCGCGCGAGTTTTCCCGCGCGATGGAGCAGGCGGCGAAAGAAACCGGCGTCAAGGACGTGGCCAAGGATTTGCGGGCGGTAACCTCGCCGGGGTCTTTGGGGTTGAACAAGGTGAAAGAGGCCGCCGACCGGTTCGAGAAATGGGATCCGATCAGCAGCGCCACCAAACCCAGCGCTGCCAAACCGCTGGTGCCGCCGCCGATGCCTGCCACGATTGTCGCCCATCCCGCGCTGACGCCCACAGC
>JANPLZ010000104.1:0-14367 GCA_031422555.1 Cypionkella sp.
TACTATCCCGGCGACAATCCCGCCAATCCGCCGCTGAACCGATGGCGCAGCCATGCACATCTGCTGTATGGCAATTGGATCAATGAGATATATCAGGCAACTCCTTATGATATCACGCAAATTGGGAATTAGTCTGGTCATAGCTGCTGCCCTGATCGCGGCGTTCGCGGCGTGGGTCAACGTATCGGCCGCATCGCGCGAGGCAGCCCTTACCGCCGCCCATCCGCCGCGCGGCCAGTTTATCACCGTCAATGGTGTGCGGGTGCATTACCTGATGGCGGGCAGCGGCCCGGATTTGATCCTGATCCATGGCGCGTCGGGCAATGCGCTGGATCTGGCGGGGCCGTTGATGGCGGACCTTGCCCGGCAATACCGCGTGATTGCCTTTGACCGCCCCGGTCTGGGCTGGTCTGACCCGATTGATGCGGACAGCCTGACAGGTCAGGCGCTGCACCTGTCGGCGGCGGCCACACAGTTGGGCGTGACCAATCCGATTGTGGTTGGGCAAAGCTATGGCGGGTCGGTATCGCTGGCCTTTGCATTGCAAGCGCCGTTGAAACCGCGTGCCTTGGTGTTGATCTCGGCCCCGTCGCTGCCTTGGCCGGGGGCCTTGGATATCTGGTATCGGCTGACCTCCAGCCGCCTTGGATCGGCGCTGATCATCCCGGTTGCCACCGCCTTTGTGCCCGAAAGCTATGTCGATGGCAGCATCACCGGGGTTTTTGCACCGTCCGCGGTGCCGCCGGGGTATGGTGACGCGATTGACGTTGACCTGACACTGCGGCGCAGCACGTTGCGCGCCAACGCGGGCCAGGTGAACGCCCTGCGCGACCAGATCGTCGCCCAAGAGCCGTTCTATCCCCTGCTGACCCTGCCCATCGAGATGCTGCACGGCACGGAAGACACCATTGTGCCGCTGGCCATTCATTCCGCGCCCTTTGCCGCCCGGCTGACCAACGCGCATCTGACCGTGATCGACGGGGCCGGTCACATGCCGCATTACAGCCATACCGACCTTGTGCTGCAAGCCATCGCGCGTGCCGCATTGCGCAGTGCGCCGCAATCGCCATAGTGGGCACAGCCAGAACCGGAGACGCGCCATGCCAACAGAGACGCCCGCAGCCGATGTGCCAGCCACTCCTTTGCCCTTTGACGGGGCCATCAGCCGCCATTTTCGCGAAACCGCCCCGAAATCCGTGCGCAAAGCGATCGAGACGGCGGAAAAAGACACCATCCTGTCGAAAGACTATCCCTACCGCGAAGAAATGAAGAAGAAAGACTACAGCGCCCAGATGGAGGCGTTGCAGCTGCAAATGGTGCGCTTGCAAGCCGATGTGAAAGCCACCGGCAAACGGCTGGTGGTGGTGTTTGAAGGCCGCGATGCGGCGGGCAAAGGCGGCACAATTTCAGCGATGCGCGAAAACCTGAACCCGCGGGTGGCCAATGTGGTGGCGCTGTCGAAACCGTCCGACCGCGAGGCCGCGCAATGGTATTTCCAGCGCTACGTCGATTGGCTGCCCGCGCGCGGTGAAATCGCGATGTTTGACCGCAGCTGGTATAACCGCGCGATGATTGAACATGTGTTCGGGTTTTGCACCCCCGATCAGCGCGCCAAGTTCTTTGGCCAGTTGCCAGATTTTGAGGCGATGATCGTCGATGAAGGCATCACCTTGATCAAGCTATGGCTGGAAGTGGGTCAGGCCGAGCAGTTGAAACGCTTTTTAGACCGCGAAAAAGACCCGTTGAAACAGTGGAAACTGTCGTCGATTGATATTGATGGGCTGTCAAAATGGGATGCCTATACGGCGGCGATTGACGAAACCTTTGCCAAATCGCATTTCAAACACGCGCCCTGGACGGTAATCTTGTCGGATGACAAAGCCCGCGCGCGGATTGCGGCGTTGCAAACCGTGCTGCATGCGTTTGATTTTGAAGGCAAAGACCCAAAGGCCATTGGCCGCGTCGATGGCAAGATCTGCGGCAGCCCAAAGCTGCGCCCGCGGGCGTGAAGCGCGGCTATCATCATGGCAACCTGCGCCAAGCCCTGATTGATGCGGCCCTGACCCTGATCGCGGCGCATGGCCCGAACGGCTTTACCCTGTCCGAAGCCGCCAAAGCCGCCGATGTAACCCCGGCGGCGGTGTATCGCCACTTTGCCGGGCGCGACGATCTGATCGCCGAAGTGGCGCGCCAAGGCTATGATATCTTTGCCGCCCTGATGGAGTTTGCCTATAACAACGGCAAACCCAGCGCGCTTGCGGCGTTCGAGGCGACGGGCCGCGCCTATCTGGCCTTTGCGCGCAAATACCCCGGTCATTACATGGCGATGTTTGAAAGCGGTTTGTCGTTGAACGCCCATCCAGAACTGGCCTTGGTGGCGCAAAAAGCCCGTGCCGTGCTTGAAACAGCCGCCGATCAGCTGTCGCACCACTTGCCCGCCAACAAGCGCCCGCCGTCGTCGATGTTTTCGGCCCATATCTGGGCGCTGTCGCATGGCGTGGTGGAATTGTTCATGCGCGGAGCGCCGGGCGCGAAAAGCCAGTTTTCGCCCGAAGACCTGCTGGAGGCCGGCATTGGTATCTATTTGCGCGGGCTGGGTTTGCTGCGCCCGGATGCCTGACGTAACCGCCTGCCTTAGCGGAACATCACCAAAGCCCCCGGCGACCATGCCACCCGTGTGCGGGTGCCAATGTCCAGCACCGGGCGGCCAAACACATTGCGCATCGACAGACGCATCGGTTTGTCGGTGCCTTCCAGCGTGATGTCGTAATATGTCATGTCACCGTAATAGACCACCTCATCAACCACAGCCATGCTTTCGCGGTCGGTGGCGGTTTGGCCATCAAACAATATGGTCAGGGTTTCGGGCCGAAAGCCCACCACGCTGCCGCCCTCGCCCGCAGCCCCGGTGATCTGGGCGGCGTCCAGCGTCACGCGGCCAAAGCCCTGCGCATCAACCTCTACTTTATCCGCCGTTTCGGACAGAATCTGCGCGGGCAGAAAATTCATCGTGCCGATGAAATTGGCCACTTTGCGGCTGTTGGGGCGTCGATACAGCGTTTCGGGATCGGCCAGTTGCGCAATTTCGCCTTCAAACATCACCGCGATACGGTCTGACATCACCAGCGCCTCTTCTTGGTCATGCGTCACCAGAATGAAGGTGATGCCGACCTGCCGTTGCAGCTTTATCAACTCCATCTGCATCTGTTCGCGCATCTTTTTATCCAGCGCCGACAACGGCTCGTCCAGCAGCAGCACTTTGGGCTTCAGGATCAGCGCCCGCGCCAAGGCCACCCGTTGCCGCTGCCCACCCGACAGCGCGTGTGCTGCGCGCGCGCCATAGCCTTTCAAGCCAACCATCTCCAACGCCTCGGCCACCGCGGTGGCTTTTTCCGCCGCAGACCGCGGGTCTTTGCGCAAGCCGAAGCCAACGTTTTGTTCCACCGTCAGATGCGGAAAGATCGCGTAGGATTGAAACACCATATTGGTCGGGCGCTGGTTTGCAGGCACCGCTGCCATGGATTTGCCGTCAATCATCACCACGCCCGACGATATGCCTTCGAACCCGGCGATGGTGCGCAACAACGTGGTCTTGCCGCAACCGGATGGACCCAGCAGCGAAAAAAACTCACCCGCCCGGATGGTGGCGGTGATCCCGCGCAGCGCGTGATAGTCGCCGTAGTATTTATGAACGTCTTGAAATTCGATCATAGTTTGGTTGGGCATAGTTTGGTTGGGCATGGTTTGGTTGGCCACAGTTTGTTTGGGCATGGTTTGGGGGTTGGTCGTCACAGGAAGCCTCCGGTATCTTTGCCACCCGTGCGGGCAATGCCGCGACGACGGAAATATTCAGCGAATGTCAAAAGTGCGATCGACAGCAGCACCAGAATCGTTCCCAGCGCCATGATCACCGGCACGGCTTGGGGGAAACGGAACTGCGAGAAGATGTAGACCGGCAAGGTGGTTTCGGTGCCCGCCAGAAAGAACGCCATGATAAACTCATCAAGGCTGATGGTGAACGTGATCAGCAAGGACGAGACAATGCCGGGCATCACCAAAGGCAGGATGATCAGCCGGAACGCCGACAGCGGGGTTTCCCCCAGATCATAGGCCGCCTCTTCCAGCGAATTGTCCAAGGATTGAAACGACGCCGACAGGATGGCGATGGCAAAGGGTGTGCAGACCAGAACATGGCCTGCAATGACGGTGAAAATCGACAGCGGCACCCCCAACCCCAGCAACACCACCAACAGCGCCACCGCCAGAATGATCTCGGGCAGCACAAGCGGCAGCATGATCATCCCCATGATCCCGGCTTTGGCAGGGAACGCATATCGCGTCGAGGCGCGGGCGGCGAACACGCCCAGACAGGTCGCCAGAACCGACGTGCACAGCGCGATGATCAGCGTATTTTTCAACGCTGCATGCAGCGCCGGTTCGGTCATCAGCTTGTCAAACCACTTGGTGGTAAAGCCGTTCAGCGGAAAGGCGATGACCGTGGCATCGTTGAACGCAAAAATCGGCAGCAAGATGATTGGCGCGTATAAAAACGCCAGATAAATCAACGCATAAACCCTGAACCCGCCGCCCTGCATTATTTGGACCCCTTAAGATAGCGGCGATTCATGAACAAGAACAACAGACTGACGGTGGTAACCATCGCCATCGCCGACACAGCCAAGGCTGATCCCAGCGGGTAATTGTTCAGTTTTTGGTATTGCAACTGGATCAGGTTGGCGACCAGTTTGCCCTCGGGGCCACCGATCAGATGCGGCGTGACGTAATCGCCGATGGTCGGGATGAACACGATCAGCACCGCCGACACCACCCCCGCCATCGACAATGGCAGGGTCACCCTCAGAAACGTCATGAACGGGGTTTCGCCCAAATCGCGCCCAGCCTCTAGCAGCGAGCGGTCGATTTTTTCCAACGCCACGAAAATCGGCAAAATCGCAAAGGGCGCATAGGCATGCGCCAGCGTGATCACCACAGCGCCGATGTTATAGTTGATCCATTGCAGCGGCTCGTCGATGACGCCAATGCCCAAAAGGCCCGAATTGACCACGCCATTATAGCCAAGGATCACTTTCCACAAAAACACCCGGATCAGATACGATGTCCAGAACGGGATCGTGATCATGAACAGCCACAGCGATTTCTTTGACGCCGGCACATGAAAGCTGACGAAATAGGCCACCGGAAAGGCCAAAAGCACCGTGATGGTGGTAACCGACAGCGACACCAAAAGCGACCGCAGCAGCAGCGTGCGCGCCAGCGGATCAGACCACACTCCCATATATTCTTGCGACACCACCCGCGCGCCATCGACTTCCTTATACGACGCGCAAGAGCCAATATAGTTGCAGATCTGAAACTCGCGGTAGATGACCAGATAGCCATCGGTCCAGAAACTATAAAGCAGGATAGAGATCAGCGGCACCGCCAGCAACAGGGCTGCGTAAACAGCCGGGGGGCTGATCATCAACAGACCGTTGGTTGCCTCTGACCGGCCAATCCGCCCTGAACGGGTCGATTTCGGCATTTATCCCCCTGTGACCCCGCATTGCCGGGTGTCGCTTCATCATTTGATCAAATTAAAGCCGATCACGCCAAACCGCGCAAGCCTGATTCTGATCCAACGCAAAACCGCGGGCAATCGGGAAAGGTCAGTTCGCGACCTGCTCAATGGCGATTGCCCGTTTTTTCAGCTCTTCATACAGGGTTGGCACCACGCGCAGGGCACAAACCGCAACCCGCAGCGCGTCTGACAGTCCCGCATCACTGCCGCGCAGATCGGCCACACGCCAGACCATGCGGCGCGCCACGCCGTCATCATAGACAATCTCGGTTGATCCGGCGCGGGTTTTGCGCAAGCCCAGAAAATCTGCCCCGCCATCTGGCGCGTGAAAGCTGGTTTGAAGTCCCATTTGGCGGGCCTTTCGTTATTTTGACTGCTCTGGGGAAAAATCTGCGCCCTGACCGGGGCATCGGTCAATTCAAATGCCGCGTGCGGGGCACACAATTGCGTGCATCCGGGGCGCGGCGGCCACAGTTTTGCCACCTGACACCGGGCCTGCCACAGGCCCGACACAGCCTTGACACAATTGCGCCACAATTGGGCACATCACCGCTGACGTGCCGGATCAGACGGGCATATCCGACGGCGGGCGCGGCAACAGATATCCCAGCGCCGCCAGCCCGGCATCATACTGCGCCCGAGGAATGTTGCCCACCACCGCAAGGCGCACTGCGTTGGGCGCGCGGCCATGGATCATCGCGTATTCATCGGCCGGGCGCACCAACACGCCCTGATCTTCGGCCATCCGGGCAAAAGTGGACGCCCGCCACCCTTGCGGCAGGCGCAGCCAGCCAAACGGCATCCGCGGCTGCCAGCACAGATCGAACGCCCCCAAACGGTTGACCATCATCTGCAGGCGTTCCGACAATTCAATCAACACCCGCCCCCGGATTTCCGCCGCCGCCCCCGATTGCAACAAATCCAGCGCAAGGTCCGACACCGGGCGGGCCAGCGCGAAAAAGCCGTGCTGTGCGGTCAACCGTCCGGCCTCGCCCATGCCGGTCGGGCACACCGCATAGCCAAAGCGCAGCGCGGGCGAGACTGATTTCGACAGGCTGCCGACATACCACACCCGTTCGGGCGCCATCGCCCGTAACGACGGCACATCGGTCTGGCTTTGGGCAAAACATTCATCTTCGATGATCTGCAAATCATATTTGCGCGCCACGGTGATCACATCCATGCGCCGCTGCAAGCCCATCCGCGCCGTGGTGGGATTCTGGGTTTCAGGTGTCAGGCAAAGCACTTGCGGGCCATACTTGCGGCAGATCGCCTCCAGAACATCAGGGCGGATGCCTTGGTCGTCCAACTCTACCCCCACCACATCGGCGCGCACGGCGCGGGCGGCATAGCGAAAACCGGGATAGGCCAGATCTTCGGTCAGAACCACCGGACGGTCACCGCGCAGACAGCAGTTGAAAATCAGGCTGATGCCGCTTTGGCCGCCATGGGTCAGCATGATATCATCCGGTCCGATCGGCCCCAGATCACGGTCGGCCAGCCAATCAATCACCGCCGCGCGCAGCGGACCCTCGCCCGACTGGCGGGTATATTCCAACCATTCCGGGGCCACCTGATCGGCCATGCGGCGCAGGCTGGTGGCAAAGAACGCCTCTTGTCCGACATCGGCGATGCGCGGGCTGCGCAGATCAACCCGCCCCGCCGCCACCCCCGGATCGCGTTCGGTGTAGATCGACTGTGTTGGCCCAAGGCGCGGACGGCTGGCGGCGACAAAGGTGCCGCGGCCAACGGTGGCTTCCAGCATGCCTTCTTGCGTCGCAATCTGGTAGGCGCGCGACACCGTGCCGGGGGTCACCGACAGCCGGTAAGCCAGATCGCGCACGGTGGGCAGTTGCGCACCTTCGGGCAAATCGCCCAAACGGATGGCATCGCGCAAGGCCCGGGTCAGGGCCAGATATTTGGGGCCGTCGCGGTCGGCCAGTTTCGGCAGCCAGATTGTATTCATAACAATGTTCCTCTGGCGACTCGGGGCCGTTGCATTGTATCAGTATACCACAGAACACCAGTACTTGTATCAATACAATCGGAAAATATCATGTCCATGTCGCAAGCCATCGCCCTTGCTGATCGCCCGCTGCCGCCGCTGTCGCGGTTTCTTGTGACCTTTGCCGTCACCGTGGCCGAATGGGAATTGCGCCATCGCACCCGCAAATCGCTGGGCGCACTTACGCCGCATCTGCTGGCGGATATCGGGCTTGATCCGGCGACAGCGCGGCAAGAGACCGTCAAGCGGTTCTGGCACGCCTAGGCACCCCCCACCCCATCCCCACCTTGGCCGGGCATTCCCCGGCCATTTTTTTTTGCACCGCCCGTTGCGGTTTGCAAACCCATGCATTTGCTGGATTCTGTTTTGTTCCGCCGCATGCAAAAGGCCCGTGGATCACCACGGGCCTTTGCCATTTCATCAACCGGCAGCGATCAGCGCTTGGAGAACTGGAAGCTCTTGCGCGCTTTGGCTTTGCCGTATTTCTTGCGTTCCACAACGCGGCTGTCGCGGGTCAGGAACCCTGCGGCTTTCAACGCGCCGCGCAAGGATGGTTCATACAGTTGCAACGCCTTCGAGATGCCGTGCTTGACGGCCCCCGCCTGCCCCGACAACCCGCCACCAGCAACCGTGGCCATCACGTCAAACTGGCCTTCGACATTGGCGATGGTGAACGGCTGGCGCAGGATCATTTGCAACACCGGGCGGGCAAAGTATTCCGCCATGGTTTTGCCGTTGACCACAACCTTGCCCGAACCGGGCTTGATCCAGACGCGGGCGACGGCGTTCTTGCGCTTGCCGGTGGCATAGGACCGGCCCAGCTTGTCGCGCACGGCGACGCGCACGATGGCCATCGGGGTGGCGGCAGGCGCGGCTGCACCCACGGCCGATTTCAGATCGTCCAAAGATTTGATGTCTGACATGCTTATGCGCTCCGGGTGTTCTTAGGGTTCAGCGCGGCCACGTCAAGAACGGTGGGCTGCTGCGCCTCATGCGGATGCTCGGCGCTTGCATAGACCCGCAGGTTGGTCATCTGCACGCGGCCAAGACGGTTGCGGGTGATCATACGCTCGACCGCTTTGATCACAACACGCTCGGGGTGTGCGCCTTCCAGCACTTGCCGCGCGGTGCGCTGCTTGATGCCGCCCGGATGGCCGGTGTGCCAGTAATAGATCTTGTCGTTGCGCTTGTTGCCCGTCATCTGCACCTTGTCGGCGTTGATGACGATCACGTTGTCGCCCATATCCATGTGCGGTGTGAAAGTTGGCTTGTTCTTGCCGCGCAAGATTTGGGCGACGATCGTGGCCAAGCGTCCCAGAACAATGCCTTCGGCATCAATCAAGATCCACTTTTTCGCGATGTCCGCCGGAGTAGCGGAGAAGGTTTTCATATTTCGACCATATGTTAAAATGGGGCGAACCCCGATCTGCGATGGCGGCTTATCGCAGGGCTGCCCTGCCCCGTCAAGGCAAGGTGAAAAGATATAACACAGCAAATTCATAGGTTTATACTTGGGGTATTATATTACCCCATTTTTAGGCCCGTCTGCGCCGTCAAACGTCAGCCCGCGAGTCCGGTTTTGCGCCCTAGCGCAGGTTTGGCGGCTTGTCGGGGTTTGATCCGGGCGCGGCTGGCCGGGCGGGTTCGGCCCCCGGCGGGGTGGCGGGCGGGGCTGCGGGCACGGCAAACACCTGCGCTGCGCGCGCGATATGCGGAACCGCCGGATCGCTGGAGGCCAGAAAGGTCACGTCAATCTCGCCCAGATCAACGCCGGAAAATTGCAACGCCTCGCCCAAGGCGCGGGCAAGCGCCGGTTGCGCCGGGGCTGCGGCGTCGATCACCGCCAGCATATGGCC
Source organism: Cypionkella sp. (assembly GCA_031422555.1). Lineage (GTDB taxonomy): Bacteria > Pseudomonadota > Alphaproteobacteria > Rhodobacterales > Rhodobacteraceae > JANNAT01. The sequence continues at coordinate 9,440 of JANPLZ010000104.1, forward strand.
GCGCCGCCCGCCGACATAGCGCACCTGCACCAACAGCGCCGCAAGCGCGAGGCCCGCCGCACCCTCCAGCGTAAAGGTCAGCGCATCGGCAAGGCCAGTGGGCAAGCCGCGCGGTGGATAAAACGCCTCGGGCGTGGCCTGCACCTGTTCGGGATTGGTATCCAGCATGTCGGCCAACCACCGCAACGCCTCGGGCGGAAGCAGCGTCTCGGATGCAGCCCCGGTGCCAAGGTTCAGGCCCAGCGACACGCCTTGACCCGCCAGATGCTGCGCGATGATCCGCCCCGGCAAGGCGGCATAAGGCAAAGGCCCGTCACCAAAGCCTGCCAACCGCTCATCGGTGTCAAAGCACAGCACCACCGGGCCATCGGCCAGATCGAACACCCGTGGATTTATCCGCTCGCCTTCCGGTTCGTGGTCCAGCAGCAACAGCACCGTGGCATCGGCGAACACCCGGTAAAACTGCCGCCCGGCCGCGTCATCGCCCGCGGCCATCGCGGCATGGGCGTGATCAAGGTCTGTCATATTGGCCCCCGACGGCGATGATTGCCACAAGGCTATGCCCACCGGCGCGCGCCTGCAAGCAAAACGCAAAGCCGCGCCCGCATAGCATTGGATGCCCCGCCACCCATGCAGCGCGGCCACAGTGCGAAGATAAGCGAAAGCCGATACTTCCATGGTGGTTGCCGAACATCTGACCGCAAGATATTGAGAAATCACCCCTGTTTTAAGGCATTTCCGATGTATCGTGTTTCGTCTTTCATCCGCCATTTTGCCGTCTGTCTGGCGGCGGGGGTGTTGGTGGCGACGGTGTGGGTTTCGACAGATCCCGCCAGTTATTACGACTTTATCGAATGGCGGCTGGCCGATTTGCCGCTGCCCGGCTTTTTGAACCTGCATCCGGCAAGTCTGACACCGGTGTTGGTGGTGTCGGACGGGTTGATGGCCCTGTTCATGTTCTTTGTCGGCAAAGAGCTGTGGGAATCGCTGATCCTGGAACGCGGGGCGTTGTCGGGGCCGCGTGCCATCGTGCCCTTGGGCGGCATGATCGGGGCTGCCTTGGGGGCGGTGCTGGCGTGGACCGTCTTTGGCGCGCTGTTCGAGACCGCAGACGAGGCCGGATTTGCCACCGGCTGGCCGGTGCCGGTGGGCAGTGATGTGGTGCTGGCCTATCTGATGGGGCGCATGGTGTTTGGGCGCGGCCACCCTGCGGTGCATGTCTTGCTGTTGGTGACGGTGTCGCTGGATGTCACCGGGCTGGTGCTGGTCGGGGTGGCGCATCCGACCGATGGATTGCTGAAACTGGTGTGGCTGGGGCTGCCGGTGCTGGCGTGCATCGGGGTCTGGCTGGGATTTGGCCGCCCCCTGCCCGCCGAGGCCCCCGAACGGCAACGCCGCCGGGCGCTGGCGCTGTGGCCTTATATCATCGCGGGGGGGCTGTGTTATGTGGGGGTTGCCGCGGCCGGATTGCCGCCCGCCTTGGGATTGTTGCCGATCATTCCGGTAATCCCGCATGCCGACCGATCGTTCGGGCTGTTTGCCGAGGCCGAGGAATTCCTGCACGATCCATTGAACCGGCTGGCGCATGCGCTGGTGCGGCCCTTGGCAGTGGTGTTGTTTTTGTTCGGGCTGACCCGCGGCGGCATTGATGTGCAAGCCGCAGGCCCCACCACCGCCACGGTGCTGGCGGCGCTGTGGATCGGCAAGCCTGTGGGGTTTATTGCAGGCTGTCTGATCACCGCACGCTTTGGCATGGGCCAAAGCCTTGATGACATCGACTTTCGCAGTCTTGGCCTGACCGCGCTGTTGTTGGGCATGGGGTTCACCGTGCCGGTGCTGGGATTGGCCGCAAGCCTGCCTGGCGGCGAGATGGCCGAAGCCGCGCGGCTGGGACTGGCGTTAAGCCTTTTGGCGGGTCCGGCGGCGCTGACGCTGTCGCGGCTGATCAAAAGCTGATCGGCGACAATTTCCCGGATGCGGATGATTGTTGCCAAAATCGACATAATCATGCCCCAATACCGCGTTACCTTTGGCAATTGCGCTTGCATGGATGGGCACACGGGGCGTTAAGACTAACGCTGTAAACAGGGGTGAAGTGCTGCAATCCGCCCGATAGGCGGCGGCAGACATTTGGGGCAAGAATGATCGCGTTCGAAAATGTCAGCAAATCGTTCTGGACGGGAAAGTCGCGCAAGGTGATCCTTGATCGCGCCTCGTTCAAGGTTGATATTGGCAACTCGTTGGGCATTCTGGCACGCAACGGCACCGGCAAAACCACCATCGTCAACATGATGGCGGGCTTGGAGAAACCCGATGAAGGCAAGGTTGTGCGCACGTCGCGGATATCCTTTCCGCTGGGATTCATGGGCGGGGTGATTTCCAAACACACCGCCACCGAAAATTCCCGCTACATCGCGCGGCTATATGGTCTGGACCCCGACTATGTCGAAAGTTTCTGTCGCTGGCTGTCGGGGATTGACGAATATTTCGACATGCCGGTCGGAACCTATTCGTCTGGTATGCGGGCGCGGTTTTCGTTTTCGCTGATGCTGGCGCTGGAATTTGATATCTACCTGATCGACGAAGGCATGCCCGCGTCCACGGATGTCGAATTCAACCGCAAAGCCGGGCAGATTTTGCGCCAGAGGCTGGCGAATGCAACGGTGGTGGTGGTGTCACATTCGCCATCGACGTTGGAAAAATTCTGCCAATCGGCGGCCGTGCTGCGCAATGGGCAGTTGTACATGTTTGAAACTTTGGAAGAGGCGAAACAGCTTTATGACTATGAAGCTTAGCGTAAAGCGGTTCCGCACCCGCCGCAGTGACCCCGTTGTGGCCCCGCCACCTGCCGCAAAACCTGCATCTGCAGGGCCAAAGGTTGTGGGCGATGATGCGTTTTTTCCCAATGCGAACGATGATGGCTTTGGCAGCCAAAGTTTTGCCACCGCGCGCAACCCGAACGTGGGCTCGGTCCCCGATGCCGGGCCGCAGATTGACAGCATCCGCCGCGAAGGGTTGACGGGGCGGCAATTGCGCATGGCGCGGCGGGTGGCGCAAAAGCATGGCCTGCCCGCCACATCTGATTTTGACGCCGTGCGCTTGTTGCGCAATGCGGGCATTGATCCGTTTCAGACCAACGCGGTGCTGGAACTGGTGTCGTCAACCGATCCGGGGCCCGCTGGCGGCTCGCGCGCATTGACGGTGACGCCGGGCGGCGATGGCATCCGGTTGCCGCAAACGATGAAGCCGCTGCAAGTGCCTTCAACCGGGGCGCGGGCCGAGCAGGCGCATATCGCCGAAGTGATGCGGATACAGCGCGACATGGCGCAACGGCGGCGGCGCAAATCGCTGTTGCTGATGGCGCGGTTGTTTGTGTTCGTGCTGTTGCCGACGATCATGGCCGGGTTTTATTACTACACCATCGCCACGCCGTTTTATGCATCAAAGACCGAATTCGTCATTCAAAAGGCCGAAGCCCCCTCGGCCTCTGGTCTGGGCGGGTTGCTAAGCGGCACGCCAATGGCGGGGGCGCAAGACAGCATTTCGGTGCAGGGATATCTGCAAAGCCAGGAAGCGATGCAGCGTCTGGACACCGATATCGGCTTTCGCACCCTGTATTCCGATCCGGCGATTGACCCGATCCAACGGCTTGACCCGAATGCCACCAACGCCGCCGCCTATAAGGTGTATCGGCGGAATGTGCAGATTTCCTATGATCCCACCGAGGGTTTGATCAAGATGGAGGTGATCGCCGCCGATCCCGAAGTCAGTGCTGCCATTTCGCGCAAGTTGATCGGGTATGCCGAGCAACAAGTTTATCAAATGACCGAACGGGTGCGCAACGACCAGATGAAAGGGGCGACGGAAAGTTTTGAGAAAGCCAAGCTGGAATTGGACCGCGCCAACCTGCATGTGGTTGAGTTGCAGGAAAAGTTTCAGGTCTTGTCGTCGGATGTCGAGGTTGGCCTGATCACCGGGCAAATCGGCCAATTGGAAACCCAGATGACGCAAGACAAGCTGTCACTGGCGCAGATGGAGGCGAACCAGACCCCCAATGTTGCCCGGATGGAACCGCTGAAACGGCGCATCGCGACGCTTTCGAACGAAATTGCGGTGCTGCGGGCAAAGCTGACCACCGACGGCGCGTCGGGCCTGTCATTGGCCAAAGTGCAAAGCCAGTTGCTGGTGGCCCAGGCCGATGTGCAGACCCGGCAGGTGATGCTAAGCCAGTCTTTGGCAGCGCTTGAGACCTCGCGCACCGAAGCCAACCGGCAATCGCGCTATCTGCTGATGTCGGTCAGCCCGATTGTGCCCGATGAGGCCGCCTATCCGCGCGCGTTTGAAAACACTTTGGTGGTGATGTTGATCTTTGCGGGCATCTATCTGATGTTGTCGATGACGGTCGCCATCTTGCGCGAACAAGTCACCGCCTGATCTGGCCAAGAAACAAAGGGTGCCCATGAAACACGTGAATATCGGCGCGTTGCGCGTTGGCAATGACGCACCCCTGCTGGTGATCGCGGGCCCCTGCCAGTTGGAAAGTCTGGATCACGCGCAGATGATCGCAGGCGTCCTGCGCGACGCCTGTGCGGCTGCGGGCGCGCAATTTGTGTTCAAAGCCAGCTATGACAAGGCCAACCGCACGTCGCTGGGTGGCAAGCGGGGCCTTGGGATGGCTGCGGGGCTGCAGATATTGGCGGCCATCCGGGCGATGGGTGTGCCGGTGCTGACCGATTTCCACGAATCGCACCACGCCGCCGAAGTGGCGTCGGTGGTGGATGTGTTGCAAATTCCGGCGCTTTTGTGCCGCCAGACCGATCTGCTGATTGCGGCAGGGGAAACCGGCGCGGTGGTGAACGTCAAAAAGGGCCAGTTCCTTGATCCGGCGGGCATGGCCAATGTAGCGGCCAAGATCGCCTCGACCGGCA
>JANPLZ010000105.1:0-24081 GCA_031422555.1 Cypionkella sp.
GCGCGGCGGATGATGGGTTCGTAGATTTTTTCCCAGAAGGATTTCGGCCACATGAAGGTTTTGTAGTAGAAACCTGCGGCGAAGAAGGGCGACAGACGGTCGTTGATCGCCATTGCATCGAAGGAAAGCGACGGCCATCGGTTTTGGCTGTTTGCGATCAGGCCGTCGAATAATTCTGCCGTGGTGGCGCGGGTGTTGGGTTCAGTGCGCGCGCCTGATCGCAACTCAACAATGGCGTTGGGTTCTTCGGACCCCGCCGCAATAGGCCCGCGCGGGCGGTGGTATTTGAAGCTACGGCCCATCAGGCGAATGTTGTTGGCCAGCAGGGCCGAGGCGAGCGTGTCGCCGGGGTGGCCTTGGAAGGTTTTGCCGTCGAAGGTGAAGGACAGGGTTTTAGCACGGTCGATCTGTCCGCCTGCGATGCGGTTGCTTTGGGTCATTTGCTGCGCCCCTGTGCGCGGGCCACATCGCGGGCGAGTTCCACAGCGGTGATTTCATGCGTCAGGGTGTTGCGGGTGACGACAAGCCACGAGCGATCACCCTGTTCGTGATACCAAAGTTCCCGGTGCAGGCCTGCGGGGTTGTCGCGCAGATAAAGGTAGTCGTGGAAGGTATTGGCGGCATTCGGGGCCATGCCATCGGGGCGGTTGATCAGGTTGGCATCGCCCAGATAGACGAATTCCTGCGCGTCGCGGGGGCCAAGAAGGGGGTGGTTGATGATCATCGGCTGGCCTTGCCGAGGGGAACGCCCCGGACGTGATCCGGGGTCTGTTGGTGGCCGCAGAGGCCCCGGATCAGGTCCGGGGCGGGGGTGCGTGTGTTTGTCATAGCTGCCCCTAATGCAAATTCGGTTGGGCGCCTTGGCCCTTTTCGTCGATCATCAGGCCCTTGCGGAACCTGTCAAACCGGTAGGCGGTGGCCGTGGCATGCGGGGTGTCGGTGGCCAGAAGGTGTGCGAAAACCCAGCCCGATGCAGGCGTGGCCTTGAAGCCGCCATAGCACCAGCCGCCGTTGAAATAGAGGCCGTCCGTTTCGGTGCGGTCGATGATGGGCGATCCGTCCATCGACATATCCATGATGCCGCCCCACATGCGCAAAAGCCTTGCGCGCCCGATCATCGGCATCAGCGCCATGCCACCTTCGGCCACGTCTTCAACCACCGGCATTGATCCACGCTGGGCATAGCTGTTGTAGCCGTCGATATCGCCACCAAACACCAGCCCGCCCTTGTCGGATTGGCTGACGTAAAAATGCCCCGCGCCAAAAGTCATCACGCCATCGATCAGGGGCTTCAGCCCTTCGGACACAAAGGCCTGTAACACGTGGCTTTCCATCGGCAGGCGCATTCCGGCTTGGGCCATTACCCGGCTGGACGACCCTGCAACGGCGACGCCGATCTTCTTGGCGGCAATATAGCCGCGTGAGGTTTCAACGCCCAAGGCGCGGCCATTTTCAATGCGAAACCCGGTGACTTCGCAGTTCTGGATGATATCGACGCCCCGGCTATCCGCCCCGCGCGCATAGCCCCAAGCGACCGCATCGTGGCGCACTGTGCCGCCGCGCCTTTGGGCCAAACCCCCTTTGATGGGAAAGCGGGCATTGTCGAAATTCAGGAACGGATACATCGCGCGGACCTGTGCGGTGTTGAGGATTTGCGCATCCGCCCCGTGCATGATCATGGCATTGCCGCGCCGCACGTAGGCATCACGCTGGGCATCGGTGTGGAACAGGTTCAGGATGCCGCGCTGGCTGACCATGGCGTTATAGTTGAAATCCTGTTCCAACCCTTCCCATAGTTTCAGAGAAAATTCGTAAAACGGCTGGTTGCCGTCCAGCAGGTAGTTTGAACGGATGATGGTGGTGTTGCGCCCCACATTGCCGCCACCGATCCAGCCTTTTTCCAGCACGGCAATGCGGGCCTGTTTGAATTCTTTCGCCAGATAATAGGCGGTGGCCAATCCATGCCCGCCACCCCCCACGATGATGTAATCATAGGCCGGCTGCGGTTCGGGGTTGCGCCAAGCAGGCCGCCAACCCTTATGGCCGGTAAGTGCTTCGGCAATCACCCGGAACCCTGAATAGCGCATTGCCCGTCCTTACCCTACATCACTTCATCATCGGCTGTTTTCACCAAAAAACCTGCACCATTTCCGACATCGACTCTGTCATTTCAGCCAAAGATCAACCTGCCGCCAACCAAGCGATCCCGGCAAAGACCAAGGCCACCCCGCCCCATTGCTGCATCACCATCTGTTCACGCAAAAATTGCCAGGCCAGCAAGATGGTCACCAAGCCGAACAACGACGACGCAACAGCGGCGAATTCGGGATTGGCAAGGCCACCCGCGGCCAACACCAGCCCAAGCGCCGTCATGTCCAGAACGCCCATCAACACCAGAATTGGCCAATGCGGGCGCAGCGGGGCCATTGGCAAGCGGTGCCAGATCACCCATCCCGCCACAAGGGCGATGGCCGCAAGGCGCGACATCAGGGTGATCGGCAGTTCGGCCAGAATTTGGTCGCCTTGCCCGCCCACGCTTTGCCCGTCCGCGCTGTGCACCGCCGTTTGTCCTAAGGCAAAGGTTAGCGCAAAGCCCACCGCACCGATAGTGGCCCAAAGCATGGCCGTGTTGCGCGCCGCCGGATCGGCAGCGGTATCGGTTGCGTCTGCGGGCTGGCGCGCCACCACAGCAATACCTGCCACAACTGCAAGCGTTGCCAGCCATTGATCCCAGCGGATCGGTTGACCCATCAGCGCGGCCAAGGCAAACGACAACATCGGATAGGCCCCGCAAATGGGTGCCACCAATCGCACCGGGCCAATTGCAAAGGCCTTATACAGCCCAAAGCACGCCATCGCGTAACAGGCCCCTGATGCCATAGTATAGGCTGCAACCGGGGCGGTGATCTGCACCCAAGCGCCGCTTGCCCCGATCACCCCCAGCAACACAACGCTGCCCGCGATCAGACTGGCCAGCAGCATCGTCGCCGATGTCAGACGTTGGCTAAGATGGCGGACGCAGAAATCATGCAGCCCCCACGTCAATGCTGCGATCAGGCCATAGAGCAGCGATTGCATGGTTTCGCCCCGAAAGATTTGCTTTTCTGTCTGTGCCTTGTCGTGACGCTTGCGGCAAGGCCACGAGCGCGTTATTCACAAGAATAAACATTTTTTCCAATGATGCGATCAAGACTGTTGTGCAGGCAGGAGAGCGGCTGATGCTTGATACACCTTATCCGCGCGTCATCCCCGGCCCGCCGCGGCCCAGCCAAATTCTGACGCCGTCTTCGGTGGCGCGGCATTCGGGGTATGAGCGGTTCGAAGTGGCGGGGGCCGGGGCGGCGCTGATCCGGGTTGCGGTCGGCGACAAGATTACCATCACCAATACCGAAGGCGGGCAGGGCTGCGAACTGGTTGCGGCCGATGCCAAGGGGCGCATTGATGCGGGCATTCTTGGGGCCGCGGCCAATTCCGATGCGGCGGGATTGAAGGCGCTGTTGACGGTGGGCGTGGGCAGCGGCTTGGGCGGGCTGCGGCTGGGGATGGAACGGCGCGGGATTGACCTTGCCAAGGCTGGGGCGCTGGCCTTGTTTGACAGCCACACCCCGGCGGGAACCGAGGAAAATTTTACCGCCACGCGGCAGGGTGTGGTGATCATCGCGGCCCCCGGTGCGGCAATGGACCCCGGTGGCCAAGACACTGCGACACCGCTGACGGTGGTGGTGCAGCGCGCGGCATTGTTGCAGATACCAAAGCACGATCTGGCCGATCCGCTGGCCGACCCGGTGTTGGATCTGCGGGTAAAGTCGGCAACCGCGCAGGCCTATTTCGTCAAGGCGGGGGATTATATACAGGTCATTGACGTCGATGGGCGGCAATGCACGGATTTTCAATGCTTTTCCGCCCGCAAACTGGACCGCGGCATCGAACATGCGCTGGACGTCACCACGTCGCGCACTTTAATGGGTCATGCCTATTCGATGCCGGGGTTGCATTCGAAATACTTTGATCAGGATTTTCTGCCGCTGATTGAAGTGGTGCAAGACACCGTCGGGCGGCACGATGCTTTTGCGATGGCCTGCGCGTCGAAATATTACGACGATATCGGCTATCCGGGGCATGTGAATTGTTCGGACAATTTCAACACCGCGCTGGCGGCGCATGGGGTTGGGGCGCGGGCGGGGTGGATGGCGGTGAACTTGTTCTTCAACACCGCGATTGATGCGCATGGCGTGCTGATATCGGATGAGCCGTGGTCGCGTCCCGGCGATTATGTGCTGTTTCGCGCCCTGACCGATCTGATCTGCGTGTCGTCGGCTTGCCCGGATGATACATCGCCCGCCAATGGCTGGTATCTGTCTGATATTCATGTGCGCACTTACGCGGGCGATCAGAAATTTTCACGCGCGGTGGCCACCCGCGCCACCCCGGATGCGGAGCCGAAGATGACCAAAGACACCGGGTTTCATGCGAAAACATCCGCCCTGACGCGCAATGTGGTGGAATACCGGGGCTATTGGTTGGCGCAGGATTATGCGGGCGTCGGGGCGATTGCCGAATACTGGGCTTGCCGCGAAAAGGCCGTGGTGATGGACCTGTCCCCCCTGCGCAAGTTTGAAATCACCGGCCCGGACGCCGAGGCGTTGATGCAATACACCCTGACGCGCGATGTGAAAAAACTGGCGGTGGGGCAGGTGGTTTATGCCGCGATGTGCTATCCACATGGCGGCATGATTGACGATGGCACGCTGTATCGCTTGGGGCAGGATCAGTTCCGCTGGATTGGCGGCGAAGATTTCGGCGGGCAATGGCTGCGCGAACAGGCGGCAGCACTTGGGCTGAAAGTGATGATCCGCAGCTCTACCGATCAGTTGCATAATCTGGCGGTGCAGGGGCCAAACAGCCGCGAGATCATCAAGCGCATTTTCTGGACGCCACCCGCGCAAGCCACGGCTGCAGAACTGGGCTGGTTCCGTTTTTCCATCGGCCGCATTGCCGACGCGCCCGTGGTGGTGTCGCGCACCGGGTATACCGGTGAGTTGGGGTATGAGATTTTCTGCCACCCCAAGGATTGCGCCGTGGTGTGGGATGCGGTTTGGGCTGCCGGGGCCGATCTTGGCCTGCGGCCGATGGGGTTGGCGGCACTGGATATGGTGCGCATCGAGGCCGGGTTGATCTTTGCAGGTTATGAGTTTTCCGATCAGACCGACCCGTTCGAGGCTGGCATTGGCTTTTGTGTGCCGTTGAAATCGAAACCGGATGATTTCATCGGGCGTGAGGCGTTGATCCGGCGCAAGGAAAACCCGATGCAGCGTTTTGTTGGGCTTGAGATTGATGCGGCGGTTGCGGTTGGCCATGGCGACGGCATTTATGTTGGCCGCGCGCAAGTGGGGGTGGTAACATCGGCGATGCGATCACCGCTGCTGGGGAAAAACATCGCTTTGGCGCGGGTGGATGTCGCCCATGCCGGGCTTGATACTGCCGTCGAGGTCGGTAAATTGGACGGCCAGCAAAAACGCCTGCCAGCGCGGATTGTGGGGCTGTCACATTACGATCCGAAAAAGACGCGGCCGCAGTCTTAGGGCAGGCAATCACAGTCTACTGTGCTGCCAATCGCAAAAGATGATCCCAGACCGTCGATGCAACGGGCCCTGATGTTGACAGCAAACGCACCGCGGTCACGTCAAGCGGCAGGTTTGGCAAGGTGGCCGACAAATCTATCAAGGTGCCCGCGGCCAGTCGGGATGCGGCCAGCGATTTTGGCACCCATGCCACCGCCACGCCCACGGCTGCCAGTTCAACCGCCGCCAGTGTAAGCGCCGTTTCCGCCTTGGGGATCGGATCACTTAGCCTGCGCAAGGCCGGCAGCACCTTGCGCTCCATCACCTGACCCAGAAACACCTCGGCCGGATAGGCGATATAGGGCAGATCGCCGCTGCTGAAACGGGCGTTCAAGGCCCCGACTTTGGCGGCGGCAAACACCGGGATCAACCGATCCGCGCCCACAACGGCTGTTTCAATATAATCAGCACTGATCGGATGCGCCTCGTCCGGCAAGCGGTAAACGATTGCAATATCGGCCTGGCGCGACAGCAACAGCGCAAAGCATTCATCCAGATTGGCCGAGCGTAATTTCATGAAAATATCGGCGTGGGTGATCTGGATGCCGTCAAGGATCGACGGCGTCAGCGTGGTGGTCAGCGCGTGCTGGCTGGCAATGACAATGCGGTTGGCGGCCTTGCGGTCGCCGCGCCGCAGATCGCTGACCAGCTGGCGCAATTCGGAGACCAGCCGGGCTATCTGACTGTGCTGATCTTGGGTCGTGGGGTGCAGATGCACCGGTTTGCGGCTGCGATCAAACAATTCTGCGCCCACAAAACCTTCGATATTCTGAATCCGCCGCGAAAAGGCGGATTGGGTCAGATGGCGCTTTTCCGCGGCCTCACTGAAAGAGCCGGTTTCGGCCACCGCCAGAATATCTTCCAACCAATCCAGCCGCATCAGTTTTCCTTAAGTTGCACATCTTGCATGATACATCAAAAATTTCGCATTTGCTTTGCTGATTATGGGATGCAATCAATATTTACCGCAAGTCTTGAGAAGGAACGGCTGATGCATCTTGCCCGGTTTCCCCGCTTGTTTCTGGCACATCTGCCAACGCCGCTGGAACGGTTGGATCGTTTGTCGCGCGAGCTGGGCGGACCCGAGATTTGGATCAAGCGCGATGATTGCACCGGCATGTCAACGGGTGGCAACAAGACCCGCAAGCTGGAATTTTTGATGGCCGAAGCGGTGGCGATGGGTGCCGACGTGGTGATGACCCAAGGGGCGACACAGTCAAACCATGCGCGCCAGACGGCGGCCTTTGCCGCCAAACTGGGCATGGCCTGTCACATCCTGCTGGAAGATCGCACGGGGTCGAACAATCCGAATTACAACACCAACGGCAATGTCTTGCTGGACCATTTGCACGGCGCTACAACGCAAAAGCATGCCGGCGGCGTCGATATGCAGGCCGAAATGGATGTTTTGGCCGATCAGATCCGGGCGGGCGGCAAGAAGGTTTATGTCATTCCGGGCGGCGGGTCGAACGCCACGGGGGCGCTGGGGTATGTGAATTGCGCGTTCGAACTGGTGGGGCAGGCCAATGACCGCGGTTTGGTGATTGATCATCTGGTTACAGCAACCGGGTCTGCGGGAACGCAGGCCGGGTTGATCGTGGGGCTGAAGGCGATCAACGCCAATATTCCGTTGTTGGGGTTCGGGGTGCGCGCACCGAAGGCCAAGCAAGAGGAAAACGTCTTCAATCTGGCAATGAAAACGGCGGAAAAGCTGGGCTGCCCCGGCGTTGTGGCGCGGGGTGATGTGGTGGCGGATACATCCTATGTCGGCCCCGGATACGGTGTGCCGCAAGCCGACACGCTTGAGGCGATCCACATGTTTGCCGAACTGGAAGGATTGCTGCTGGATCCGGTCTATTCGGGCAAAGGGGCAGCCGGGCTGATTGATTATTGCCGCAAAGGCCATTTCAAAAAGGGCCAAAGGGTGGTCTTCTTGCACACTGGCGGATCGGTGGCTTTGTTCGGTTATGACAACCTGTTCAGCCAGACGACCTGAGGATGGCATGACGCACACCTTGATCAATGCGCGAAACGGCCAGCCGGCAGCGGGGCATTCGGCATGAAAACCGTTGGCATCCTTGGGGGTATGGGGCCGATGGCCACGGTCCTGTTGATGCAAAAGATCATGGCAGCGACGCGGGCGGGCGATGACGCGGATCATCTGCCGTTGCTGGTCGATCAAAACACCCAAGTGCCGTCGCGCCTTGCGCATTTGCTGGACGATGCGGGCGCCGATCCCGGCCCGGTACTGGCGGCGATGGCTGTGCGGCTGCAGGGCGCGGGGGTGGACGGCATCGCCATGCCCTGCAACACCGCGCACCACTATGCACCGGCCATCCGGGCGGCAATATCGGTGCCTTTTCTGGACATGGTGGCGCTTTCGGTGGCGCATGCCACGGGTCTTGCAAGGTCGGGTGGCAGGATTGGCATTCTGGCCTCGCCCGCGGTGCGGCGGATCGGGTTGTTTGATGCGGCTTTTGCGGGCACCGGTCTGACGCTGCTTTATGCCAGCGATGAAGACGCCACGCTGGCTGCCATCCGCGCCTTAAAGGCTGTCGGGGACAACGACGGCGCGCGGGCCAGTCTGACTGCTGCCTCGGTTGATCTGCTGACGCGCGGGGCTGCGGTGCAAATGATCGCCTGCACCGAATTTTCGCTGATTTCCGGGGCGATACCGGCACAGGTGATCGCCTTTGACACGCTGGACATCCTTGTTCAGGCCATAATAGCCTTTGCCAACCCCACCGGCGCGGGCCAAGAAAAGGCGACACAGAATTCGCCAAAATCAGGCGCAGAGGCGCTGCTTTCATCATCAACTTAGGAGATATGACATGACACATGCTGTGAAAAATCTTTTGCTGGGCGTTGCGGCCTTGGCGCTGTCTGCCGGGGCTGCCTTGGCCGAAAACGTGATCATCGGCCATTTCGGCAGTCCAACACCGATGCAGGTCGCGCGGGCGGCGGGCGCATTTGATGCAGCGACGGGTTGGACGATCGAATGGCGTCAATTCGGGTCGGGCACCGAAGTGATTGCCGCCATGGCTTCGGGCGATGTGCAAGTGGCCGAACTGGGGTCGTCCCCCTTGGCGATTGGCACCAGCCAAGGGCTTGAAATCCAGCTGTTTATGATTGCCCAAGGCTTGGGCACGGCCGAAAGCCTGATCGCCACCAAGGCGTCGGGCGCGACCAAGATTGAGGATCTGAAAGGCAAGAAAATCGCGGTTCCGGTTGGATCAACCGCGCATTACTCGCTGATGGGCGGCTTAACTCACGCGGGAATCGCCGAAACCGACGTCACCATCATGAACCTGCCGGCCGATCAGATTGCCGCCGCATGGGATTCGGGTCAGGTCGATGCCGCCTTTATCTGGGAGCCTGTGCAAAACCAGATTCTGCAAACCGGCACGTTTATTCTGGGCGCAGATCAAACCGCCGCCTGGGGCTTTCCAACCTTTGATGGCTGGGTGGTGAACACCGCATTCGCCGCGGCAAACGCCGATGCCATGGTGGCCTTTGCCAAGACCATGAACGAGGCCAACATGGCCTATCTTGCCGATCCTGCCGCGTGGACCGCTGATAGTGCGCCGGTAAAAACCATTGCCGAAGTGACCGGGGCCGCAGCAGATCAGGTGCCCAATATCCTGAAAGGCTTTACCTTTATTCCGCTGGCAGATCAGATGGCCCCGTCATGGTTGGGTGGCGCATCGGCCAACATGAAAACCACGGCCGATTTTCTGGTCAAGGCCGGGCGCATTGATGCGGCCATCGACGATTATTCCGGTTTCGTGAATACGGCCATTGCCGAGGCTGCCAAGTAAAGCCGCCTTTGCCGGGCGCAGGGCATCGGCCTTGCGTCCGACTTTTCACCAACGCAAAGCGGGGTGCCAGATGGGATTGAACATCAAAAAGGCCAGCGTGGTTTATCCATCTGCGGATGGGCGGCCCCCGGTTGACGCCCTGCGCGAGATTGATCTTGATATTGTTGGCGATGATTTCGTTGTGGCTTTGGGCGCGTCGGGATGTGGCAAATCCACGTTGCTATCGCTGATCGCCGGATTTCTGTCGCCCTCGTCCGGTGAGATTTTACTTGATGGCGCGCCGGTGCAAGGGCCGGGGGCGGATCGGGCCGTGGTGTTTCAAAAACACGCGTTGCTGCCATGGCTGAACGTTTTGGACAACGTGGCGTTTGGGTTGAAGCTGCAAGGTGTGGCAGTGGCCGCGCGCTATGACATTGCGCGCGGGTTTATCAAATTGCTGGGTCTGGGCGAGTTTGAAGGTGCCCGGGTGTATCAACTGTCGGGCGGTATGCAGCAGCGCGTCGGCATCGCGCGTGCATTGACCTGCGATCCCAAAGTATTGCTGATGGATGAACCTTTGGGTGCGCTGGATGCTTTGACGCGCGAAAAAGCCCAGGAATTGATCCTGAATATTTGGGCCAAAACCGCCAAATCGGTGTTTTTCATCACCCATTCCGTCGAAGAAGCGCTGTTTATGGGCACCAAGCTGATCGTGATGTCGCCGCGCCCGGGCCGCATATCGCATCGGTTTGACTTGCCGTTTTCGCGGCAGTTTCTGGGCGGCGCGCCCGCGCGAGAGGTAAAAGCCAGCCGCGAATTTATCGGGCTGCGCGAAGAGATACTGAAGATCATCTTTCAAGATGAGGAGGCAACTGCATGACCGTTCAGCCGCAGAAAAAGACAGACGGTTTCCTGTCGTCCCTGATGAAAGCCCGCGCCACCAGACCGGGGGAAACCTACGGCGTGCCGGGGCAGGGTGATACGCTGTTGTTGTCGCTGGCGTCGATTGCGGGCATCATTTTTGTGTGGTGGCTGGTCACCGCGATGGGGTGGGTCAAACCGTTGTTTTTGCCGTCACCCGGTGCCGTGGTGCGCAAGTTTGCGGATGTCTGGGCCAACGGCTTTACCAACACATCCTTGCTGGAACATGCCGGTGTTTCGGCAGCGCGGGTGTTTGGCGCGTTTATACTGGCCTGTCTGGTCGGCATCCCCTTGGGCCTTGCGATGGGGATGTCGCCGTTTGTGCGCGGCATCTTTGATCCGCCACTGGAATTTTACCGCCCCATTCCACCGCTTGCCTATTTGCCGTTGATGATCATCTGGTTCGGCATTGGTGAGACGTCGAAAGTGCTTTTGATCTTTTTGTCGGTGCTGGCCCCGGTGGCCTTGGGGGCGCGGTCCGGCGTGAAATCTGCAGCAATCGAGCAGATCCACGCCGCCTATTCCTTTGGCGCCAGCCGGTGGCAAGTGATGCGCCATGTCATCTTGCCTTCGGCCCTGCCCGAGATTTTGACGGCGATGCGCATCGGCATCGGCTTTGGCTGGACCACGCTGGTCGCCGCCGAAATGGTCGCCGCCACCAAGGGCCTTGGTTATATGGTGCTGACCGCCAGCCAGTTTTTACAAACCTCGACCGTGATCATGGGTATCGTGGTGATTGCCGCGATTGCCTACGGGTTTGATCTGCTGATGCGGTTCATCGAACGCAAAGTAGTGCCCTGGAAGGGCCGGATGTGAGCAAGGCAGAATGAGCGTAACTTATCTGAAGAAGGCCAGCCGCACGCATGCAACAGGTCAAACCGACGTGCGCGATCAAGTGCAGGCGATGCTGGCGGAAATAGCCCAAGACGGCGATGCCGCCGCGATGCGCTTTGCCCGCGATCTGGACAAATGGGACGGCGACATCGTTGTCTCTCCGGCAGCGCGGGCGGCAGCGGCGGCCCTTGTGCCCGAAAAGCTGCGCGGAGACATCCGCTTTGCCCACAACAACATCCGCCGCTTTGCCGAGGCGCAGCGCGCCACCATCATGGATTGCAACATCGAAATACTGCCGGGGCTGACGGCAGGGCAAAAGCAAATTCCGGTTTCTTCGGCGGGGTGTTACGTGCCCGGCGGGCGCTATAGCCATATCGCGTCGGCGATTATGACGATCACCACCGCACAGGTGGCGGGGGTGCCCCATATCGCCGCCTGTTCGCCACCGCGACCCGGTTTGGGCATTCCACCGGCAATTATCTATGCGATGGATCTTTGCGGCGCGGATGTGATTTTGAACCTTGGCGGGGTGCAGGGTGTGGCTGCAATGGCCAATGGGCTGTTTGGGCTGCCAAAGGCAGATATTCTGGTTGGTCCCGGCAATCAGTTCGTGGCAGAGGCCAAGCGCATTCTTTACGGTCAGGTCGGCATCGATATGTTCGCGGGCCCGACCGACAGCATGGTGATCGCCGATGCCACCGCTGATGCCGAACTGGTGGCGTGGGATTTGGTGGGTCAGGCCGAACATGGCTATAACTCGCCAGTGTGGCTGGTTACCACTGATGCCGCACTTGCGGCCCGGGTTATGGCCTTGGTGCCCGGCCTTATCGCCGAATTGCCGGAATTGAACGCCACCAACGCCCGCGCCGCGTGGGAGGATTGTGCCGAAGTGATGCTGTGTGACAGCGCCGAAGCCATGGCCCAAGTGGCCGACGCCTATGCGCCTGAACATCTTCATGTGCAGGCCGCTGATCTGGACTGGTGGCTGCGGCGGCTGCGGTCTTATGGGTCGCTGTTTTTGGGCGAGGAAACCACCGTGGCCTTTGGGGATAAATGTTCAGGCCCCAATCATGTTTTGCCTACATCGGGGGCAGGGCGCTATACCGGCGGGCTATCGGTGCATAAATTCATGAAAACAGTAACATGGCAGCGGGCAACCCGGGCGGCATCGCGGCCTTTGGCAATCGCCACCGCGCGCATATCGCGGATGGAGGGGATGGAAGGCCATGCAAGGTCTGCCGATGTGCGTCTGGCCAAATTCTATCCGGGAGAGCAGTTTGATCTTAGCCCCACCGACGAGGCGATCTGACGTCGCGCCAGTATATGTTGACATTTGGCAGTAAATCACTATTTTAGTGTCATACGTCAGTCGAGGGCCGCGATGCCACATCTTCAGTTGATCGAAACCCGCCCTACCTTTTCGTCGCCGCATTTGTCGGATGACGAAGTGCAGGCGATGCAGCGGGCCTTTGTGAACCTTGCCATCGTCTGGGGTCTTACCGACGATCAGGCCGCCATTTTGATGGGTGATATTTCGGTGCGCACGTTCCGGCGCTGGAAGGTCGGCGATCTGGGCCGCGCCGGGGTGGATACCGCCGCGCGACTGTCCAACTTGATGGGCATTCACAAGGCGTTGCGGTTGTTGTTCAAAGACCCGCAACGCGGTTATGGCTGGATCAAACGCGAAAATGATGTGTTTGACGGCGCATCGGCGTTGCAGGTTATGCTGCGCGGCCAGATCACCGATATCATGCGGGTGCGCCGCTATCTTGATGCCATGCGGGGGCCTTGGTGATCGCACCGCGTGCCCGTGTCAAATGGGATCGCTATCATCGGTTGATCAACTCGGCACATCCGCCGGTTGATCTGTTCGAAGACATCGCTGACCCCGCCGATTGGCTGTTGCTGGCCTCGGCGGAAAGCAAAACCAACCCCCGGCTGGCCGTCAGCATTGGCAATCTTGATCTGGTGCCAGTGGGGCGGCGCGTGGGGGGGCCGGGCGCGTCTTATGTGATGGCGCCGTTCACCCATATCAGCCCGGATTATCAAGGCCGGTTTCACGACGGCAGCTATGGCGCGTTTTACGCGGCAGACAGCTATGAAACCGCGCTGTTTGAAACCGTTTTTCATTCACAGAAATTCTGCGCCGCCACGCGTGAGACCCCGGGCTGGATCGCCGACAAACGCGAATTGATCGGGCATATTGATGCGGTTTTGGTGGACGTCAGAACGGGCTATGCATCGTTGTTGGACGCGTATGATTATACGGCACCCCAGGCCTTTGCCCGCGCGGAACGGGCTGCGGGCGCAGAAGGCATCGTTTATCCTTCGGTGCGCAATCCCGGCGGCATCTGCTTTGCCGCGTTCTATCCTGATGTCATGTCAGCCCCGGTTCAGGCCCGCCATTTGTCATACCACTGGGACGGCAAACGGATCGACATGATCAGGGATCTGGGCACGGCGGCGGTCTATGCGGTTTCGCTTTAGCCAAACGTTTTTCTGTCATCGGGGATGTTCAACGCCGCCATGGCACTTTTACCCAACGCACCCGAGGCAAACGGCCCGCCATGGCACATCTGCGCGGCGTCGGTTGCATCAGCGCCGGGGAAGCCAGCCAGAATGGTTTTGGCAAACTGTTCCGCATTGTCGCGCGGGCGAAACCCAAGAAAGCTGGCCTTGGTATTGTCAACCGGGGTGCGGTCATTGTTGGACACCCCGTAAATCACACTGAAGCCAACCGTTGGCGTATCAATTGCGCGGGTTACCAGATGGATCAGGTCATCATAACTTAGCCAGGTGCCCAATGCCCGCGGGTTGCTGACGCCCGCGCAAGACAGAATGCGCAGGCAAACCGTTTCCAGCCCGCGTTTTTCCCAATACATCCGTGCCAGATCTTCGGCAAAACATTTGGCCAGCCCGTAAAAGCTGTCCGGGCGGTGGGGGGCATCGGTGCCGATAAAATCTTGCCGCGCGTGCATGCCAACGGCGTGAATGGAACTGGCATAGACCACCCGCTTTGCGCCGTGCTGAAACGCCGCCTCCCAAACATTATACGCGCCGATGATATTGGGGCCAAGGATTTGATCAAAGGGGGCTTCATCGCCGATGGCCCCGAAATGCACAACCATATCAGCGTCTTGCAACACGGCATGAATATCGGAATAGCTGGCCAGATCGGCGCGGATATAGGTTTCCTTTGGGTAAAGTTTGCCAATATCGGGCAGAATGTCAGACGAGACAAAACTGTCGGCCAGTTTCGACAAAGGTTCGCGCAAGTAGGATCCCAGCCTGCCCGCCGCCCCGGTAAGAACCAGTTTCTTCATTTTGCTGCCCCCGTTTACTGAAAATTATTCGACGAAAGATTTTCTTTTTGCGTTTCAGATAATCGCCTTTTCCAAAAACGGCTCACCACGCGCGATACGACCATAGCCAAAGGCACGCAGATCAAGCGTGCGAAATTCACCATAAGTCAGCCATTCCGCCGTGCCGCGCCCCATGGCGGGCGATTGTTGCAAGCCGTGTCCTGAAAACCCGTTCAGGAACAGGAAATTCTCGACCTCGTCATGCGGCCCGATGATGGCGTTCTGGTCCAGCGTGTTGAAATCATACTGCCCCCCCCATTCGCGCAAAACCTTGATCGCCTCAAACTGCGGGATGCGGTTGGCCAGCGCGGGCCAGATGTGATCTTGCCACAGTGCGTGATCCATTTCGAAATCGTCAAAATCCACTGCCGGATCATCCGCGCTGTGTCCGCCCGC
Organism: Cypionkella sp.; assembly: GCA_031422555.1. Lineage (GTDB taxonomy): Bacteria > Pseudomonadota > Alphaproteobacteria > Rhodobacterales > Rhodobacteraceae > JANNAT01. The sequence goes on from JANPLZ010000105.1 coordinate 14,932, forward strand.
CATATAAGTGGTTTTGCCGTCCTGACGGACATGCACACCAGACGGGTCAATCGTCAGCGGCAAGTCGCTGTCCAATGGCGTCTCGGCGGAAAAAACCCAAGTATAGCGTTTGCGCGGCTCTACCGGGATAACAATCCCCGCCATCGCTGCCGTGCGGGCGCCGCGGGTGCCGGTGGCATTCACGATCTGCCCGCAGGCGATCTGCTGCCCCGATGCCAAAGTCACCGTTTCAACCCGTCTGCCGGCAGCGTTTCTGGTCAGTGCCACCACCTCGGCCGCAATGTATTCGACACCGCGGTCTTTGGACTGGCGGCGCCAGCAATCAAACACCGTGATGCCGTCAAAATACCCCTCATCGACCCGGTTGATGCTGCCCAAAACGATGTCATCGACGTTGTAAAACGGATAGAGCGCTTTGATCTGATCCGGGGTCATCAACTGCGTCGCCGCCCCTGCCGCCGCCTGAACCGCATGGCTGTCGCGCAGAACTTGGGCAAAAGCGGGGGTGTTCGCCAGATACATATAGCCATAGTTCTGGATGCGCAGTTCGGGCACGGCGGGGTTGCCGCCCATATACCCCCGCATATTCTGAATGAAATCCGCGCCAAACTGGGAAATCTGCACGTTCAACGGTTCAGAAAACTGCTGGCGAATGCAGGAATTCGATTTGGCGGTGGCCGAGGATTCGTAAGTAGGATCGCGTTCAATCACCAAAACGCTGCCGTTGAAATCGGGGTTGTCCGACAAGAACCACGCCGTGGCGGCCCCCAGCATCGCACCGCCAATGATCACGACATCATAGCTGGACTTTGACGGCGCTGTGGCCAGACCCATGGCAGCCATCAGAACATCTCTCCCAGTTTTGCCCGCGCCAGCACATCGGCAATATCGGCTTGGCTCATCCCATAGGCGCTGCGGGCCAGATCGGCCGAGATATACCCCAGCGCCAGATCGCGCCGCACCATCGCAGGGTCGCGCAGCGCCGGGTCGCCGTAACCCGCCCCACCCGGAAACGCCATCTTCACCCGGCGGCCATGTGGGACAAATTGTTTGCCCTTGCCGCGCATGACCGCGCCATCATCCTGACCGATGGTGGTGGCAGCCCCCAACGCCCCGCCGCGCCGTCCGCGCGCCGGATGATCCACCCGATCAAGCATGGCCTGAATGTCAAATTCGTGGCCCACTTGCGCGCCCACCTCCATGAACTGCCCCAAACCACCGCGCCATGCACCTGCGCCGCCGCTGTCAGGGCGCAACTCTTTGCGCCAGATGATCACCGGCCCGGTTTGCTCGGTTGCCTCAACGGGCATGGTCATCACGCCGGACGGAAAGGCGGTGGCGTTCATGCCATCCGATGCGGGCCGCGCGCCCGAGCCGCCGGAATTGAACGTCAACACTTCAGCACGCACCGTGCCTGCGGGGGCGGGCATATCGGTGCGCGGGCGCAAGGACACTTGAAAATTGCACAGACATCCTGCGCCTTCGGCGGGCACAAGACGCGGCAGCAATTGATCCAATGCGGCATAAATAGTGTCGGGCACCATGTGGCCAATGACATGGCGCAGCGCCACCGGGGCAGGGTGCACCGCATTCAGGATACAGTTTTCGGGGGCAACCACTTCGAAAGGGGCCAAGGACGCCGCGTTGTTCGGAATCTCGGGCGCAATCGCGCATTTCAGGGCATAGCAGGCATAGGCTTTGGTATAGACCAACGGCACATTGATGCCCTTTTTATCTACGCCACTGGTGCCAGTGAAATCGCACAAAATCCGCTGCGCTTCGATGGTGACTTTGACCACCAGATCAATTGGCGTATCATAGCCGTCGATTTGCATCTGACCGCTTGCCACACCTGCGGGCAGCGCGGCGATGCGTTCCAAAGTGGCGCGGCGCGAATGGGACAAGATGAAATCGGAGATACCAGCCAGATCGGTCAGGCCAAACTCCACCATCATTTCGGCCAAACGCCGGTGGCCGATGTCATTGCAGGTGGCCAGCGCATAAACGTCACCGACCAGCTGATCGGGTTCGCGCACGTTCGATCTGATCAGACGGATCAGCGTGGCATCGACCGTGCCCCGGCTGATCAGTTTCATGATCGGGATATGCAGGCCTTCTTCATACACAGACTGCGCATCGGCGCCAAACCCGCGCCCGCCAATGTCAACAATATGCGCGGTACAGGCAAAGAACCCCACAAAACTGCCATTATGAAAGGACGGTGTCACCACCGTAATATCGTGCAAATGGCCGGTGCCCTCCCACGGATCATTGGTGATATAGACATCGCCCGGATGAATATTGTCGCGCCCGATGTGGCGGATGAAATGCGGCACCGCATCGGCCATCGCGTTCACATGGCCGGGCGTGCCGGTTACCGCTTGCGCCAGCATCTGGCCATCCGCATCGTAAACACCTGCCGACAGATCGCCCGCCTCGCGCACAGACGTGGAAAACGCCGTGCGGACCAACGCTTGGGCTTGTTCTTCGACCACCGAAATCAGGCGGTTCCACATCACCTGATAGGCCACCGTTGACAGTTCACGCATCGACAGACTCCTGATGGGTGTCGGGGGTAATCGGGCGGCGCATATCGATACAGCCATCGGCCAAAGCGGCGGCTACCCGGCTGGACGGCACCACGATGGTGGTTTCATCTTCGGTGATCATTGCAGGACCGTTGATATGGTCGCCGGGGGTAAAATCGGCGCGGTTGTAAACCTTGGCCTGTGTTTGCGCGCCCAGGCCTGCGTCAAACAACGCCCGCTGCGCCGTTTCTGGCACCGCCTTGCCCAAGGGGACGGCGGCCACCGCAGGCGATGGCGCGCGATGGGTATAGGCATTCACCGACCACAGGGTCATTTCAACCTCCATCCCCTGCACGGTGCGGCCAAACAGCGTGGCATATTCGGCCTCGAACAACGCAAGGAATGTCACGGCGTCCGGGTTGCGGGCCTGATCCGGGGTCAACGGAATTGGAATCTCCCACCCCTGTCCGGAATAGCGCATATAGACTTTGAACCCGGCGGTTATATCCGCGGTGGCATCGCAGGATCGCACGAAAGCCGTGGCTTCGGCCTGCATTTCGGCGAACAGTTGCGTGATGGCGGTGGGTTGAAACGCTGACACGCGCATGAAAACCGATCGGTTGGCTTCAAAACTAAATGGCGCGCGCAAAAAGCCGATGGCCGATCCCACGCCCGCACCTTGCGGGATCAGGCAACGATCAACGCCCAGCTTTTCGCACAGCCGTGCCGCATGCAAAGGGGCCGCACCGCCAAAGGCGATCATGGTGTATTGTGACAGGTCTTCGCCGTTTTCCACCGCATGCACCCGGGCAGCGTTGGCCATGTTTTCATCCACCACCTCGGCCAGACCCCATGCGGCCTCAACCGCATCCATCTGAAGCGGCTTGCCCAAAGCGCTGTCCAACGCGGTGCGGGCATCGGCAGTGGAAAGCGTGATGGTGCCGCCCGCAAAGCCATCCGGATCCAGCTTGCCAAGGATCAGATCGGCGTCGGTTACCGCAGGGTGCAAACCGCCCCGACCATAGCAGGCGGGCCCGGGTTCAGACCCCGCGCTTTCGGGGCCGACCCGGATTTGCCGCATCGCATCGACATGCGCCAATGACCCGCCACCCGCGCCAATTTCAACCATATCAATCACCGGAATAGAGATCGGCATGCCAGAGCCTTTTTTGAACCGATAGCTGCGCGCCACTTCAAACACCCGGCTGGTTTTCGGGGTGTAGTTCTTGATCAGGCAAATTTTTGCCGTGGTACCGCCCATGTCAAACGACAAAACCCGGTCAAGCCCGTGCCGCGCGGCCACATCTGCCGCAAACACCGCACCGCCCGCAGGGCCGGATTCGACCAGACGCACCGGAAATTCGGCGGCACTTTGCAAACTGATAATGCCACCGCCCGAATGCATCAGAAAAATCGGACAATCGACCCCCACAGCCGCCAGCCGCCCCGACAGCCGCAAAAGATAGGATTTCATCAGCGGCTGGATATAGGCATTGGCGACGGTGGTGTTGAACCGTTCATATTCGCGCATTTGCGGCGAGACTTCGGATGAGATCGAAATCATCACCCCCGGCAACCGCGCCACCAGAATATCCCGGACCATCCGCTCATGCGCCGGGTTGGCATAGGAATGCAATAGGCCCACCGCGATGCTTTCATACTGCGCCGCCGCCAAGTCTTCGGCCAACTGCGCAACTTCGGCCAGATCAAGGGCGATCAACACGGCGCCTTGCGCGTCCATGCGTTCGCTGACCACATAGCGGCGGTTGCGCGGCAGCAAGGGCTGCGGCAAAATCAGGTTCAGATCGTATTGATCAAACCGGCTTTCGGTGCGCATCTCGATCACGTCACGAAAGCCTTTGGTCGTGATCAGCGCCGTTTTAGCCCCGCGCCGTTCGATCAGCGCATTGGTCGCCAATGTGGTGCCATGGATGATCTGCCCGATATCGCCGGGCAGGATCCCGGCCTTTTGGCACACCTTCAACGTGCCATCCGCAATCGCCTGTTCGGGGGCGGCATTGGTGGTCAACACTTTGGCAGAAAACCGCCCTCCCGCCAGTTCCAGCACCACATCAGTAAAGGTGCCGCCAATATCGACGCCCAGACGTATCGCCGCGTTGCCCATTTTGATCAGCCCCTTTGTGCGGGCGGCAATGTCACGCCCGCCACTTGGCACCCACCCTAACCAGTCGCCCCGGCAGTTGCGATGCCGATTTTAAGTTTATGGATTCCGCAGATCTTTCCCGGGATCGGCCAAAAGTTTGCCACCGCGGGCCGCCGTTTTCAGCCGGCTTTTGCCAATGGATTTCGATCAATATCGCTGCTAAAAGACCATTATGGCAAAAAATCCCATCTACGCTGATGATGCGCCCTTTGATACCCCTGTCGGTCTTTATGATGTGACCGCGCCGGTAGAGCCGTGGTTTCTGGCCGCCGATGAAACGCCACCACCAGAAGGGCCGCCCCTGCCGCGTGCCGATCGGCGGGTGTTGATGGATCCGCGCGACTGGGCCCGCGCGCAGGCTGATCTTGCGGGCGAACTGGCGTCGGTGGCCCTGCTGTTCGGGGCGCTTGACCAGCGGTTGCGCATGGCACCTGCGGGCTGGCGACACCGGTTGGCCCTGATGGAGGCCGCCGAGCTAAGCTGGTGGGTCGGTGACCGGATTGGCATTGACAGGCTGGCACTGTGGGATGCACAGCGCTTGGCCGGGGTGCAGGATGACAGTCAGGCTTTGGCGCGGTTGGGTTGGGCGTTGCGCCGTTTGGCTGGACCGCCCGATCTGCAAACATCCGTCTCGGGTCTGGCGGCGTTTTTGGGCAGGCATGGCCCCGTTGATGCCGCAAATGACGCGGTTGAGGACTTGACCGACCTGTTGGTGGGGGTCGCTGATCTGCACCCGATTACAAGGTCTGCGGTGGCGTTCCACGGCTGGCGGATGCTGGGTGACGGCGGGCCGGTGACCGAAATCGAAGCCGCCGTGCTGGCTGCTCGTCTGGCCGCAGCCATGGGGCGCGGATCTGGAAAAGGTGCTGCCGCGGTATTCATGCCCATCGCAATATCGGGCTTTGCCGCAGCCAGCGGCGGACCGGTGGCGGACCGGCTGACGTTGTGGCTGCGCGGGGCGGAACGCGCCACCTTGGCCGCCCTTTTGCATTTGGAACGGCTGACCGACTGGCAGGCCACCGCGGAGAAAACGCTTGCCGATTTGCAAGGCCGCACGCCGATGCAACTGGTCAAGGTTCTGGCCGAATGGCCAACAGTTACCGCGCCGATGGCCGAAACCACCACCCAAGCCAGCCGCGCGTCTGTGCAACGCAACCTTATGCTGATGCAAAGCCGGGGCCTGATCCGCGAAGTGACCGGGCAGGGCAGATACCGGGTTTGGACTGCGAAAATCTGACCGGATCCGAGGTGATTGATTGGCAAAACTGCCGATTGGCACCCCATGGCTTGCCATGACACCCGCACGCGGCTAAGCAAATGAAAAGCCATGCTTTCGTAGATATGCCAAATCCCGCCCATCTTTCGGAGCCGTTGCCCCAATGAGAAAAGTTCTTGTTACCGGGTCTGCTGGCTTTATCGGCTATCATTTGTCGCGGCTTTTGCTGGACGAAGGCTTTGCGGTTCACGGCTATGACGCGATCACCGACTATTACGATGTGCGCCTGAAGCACCGCCGCCACGCCATGCTGCACCAATCGCCGCATTTTGGCGCAACCATTGGCCTGTTGGAAGATATGCCCGCCTTGACCGCGGTGATGAACAGCTTTCAGCCCGATATCATCGTGCATCTGGCCGCCCAAGCCGGGGTGCGCTACAGTCTGGAAAATCCGCGCGCCTATCTGGACTCCAACCTGATTGGCACGTTCAACGTGATGGAATGCGCCCGGTTGGCCGGGATTGATCATCTGCTGATGGCCTCAACCTCTTCCGTTTACGGCGCAAACGACGTGATGCCGTTTACCGAGGCTGAAAAGACGGAAACCCCGCTGACATTTTACGCGGCCACCAAAAAAGCCACCGAATCCATGGGGCATTCCTACGCCCATATCTACAATCTGCCGGTCACCATGTTCCGGTTTTTCACGGTCTATGGCCCGTGGGGCCGCCCCGATATGGCGTTGTTCAAATTCGCCAAAGGCATCATCGAAGGCACCCCGATTGATATTTATAACAATGGCGATATGTGGCGCGACTTTACCTATGTCGACGATCTGGTGCGCGGCATCCGGTTGTTGATGGATGCCGTCCCGCACCGCCCTGCAAGCGCCGCCGATATCGCCCTGGGCGACAGCCTTAGCCCGGTTGCCCCCTACCGCGTTGTAAACATAGGAAATTCCAACAAAGTGCGGCTGTTGGATTTCGTTGAGGCGATCGAAGATTGCTTGGGCAAAAAAGCCATCCGCAACTATATGCCGATGCAGACAGGCGACGTGCCTGCAACATGGGCGGACGCAACCCTGCTACACAGCCTGACAGGATATCGGCCCGCGACCGATTTCAGGGAAGGTGTGGCGCGGTTCGCGGAGTGGTATGTGGGGTGGCGAGGGGGGTGACGCGGTGATACAAAAAGGCACAAATTACGCGCACTCCACGCAACTGGAATGAAAAGTTTACAAGCCACTTGCCGTTGCTGAGTTAAAAAAAGCCGTTTGTGAATATTTTATAGGTGTAGTTCAGAAATGGTAATCAACGGTATGAAATCAATTCTTAAAAAATCGTTTGCGGTACTTGGCCTGCACTTAAGTCGCGCCAGTATACAAAAAGAGCATACAGGCACGATTGAGGAGATAAGTAGCCTGTTTCAATTTGTGCTTGAAAAAAATGGTGGCGGTGAAAGTAGATCGCAACTCAATCAAGATGTTTTCGCGCTGATTGCAAACAACTTCAAACGGGATGGTTTTTTTGTAGAGTTTGGGGCCACTGACGGGGTGCTGCTAAGCAATAGCTATCTTTTAGAGAAAAACTTTGGCTGGCGTGGCATCTTGGCAGAACCTGCGCGAATGTGGCAAGAAAACCTAAAGAAAAACAGAGATTGTGCAATCGAAACAGATTGTGTCTGGACGACGACGGGCGAAACATTGGATTTTGATATGACAAACGAAGGAGAGTTTTCGACGCTTTCTGATTTTGCAGTATCTGATCATCATTTGCATTTGCGTAAAAAGAAGACAACTTATGCAGTCAAAACGATTTCGCTTTTTGATTTGCTGCGCAAATATCATGCCCCAAGTGAAATTGACTATCTTTCAATAGATACAGAAGGCAGCGAATTAAAAGTCCTTGAAAGTTTTGATTTTTCTGCTTATCGGTTCAACGTGATATCAGTAGAACATAATTACACACCAAACCGCGAAAATATTCGCAGCTTGCTAGAGCGTAATGGTTATAAGCGCGTCTTCAAACATCTTTCCAAATGGGATGACTGGTATGTAAGTGGAAATGAAAGCGCATGATTAGCCTCATTTCAATAGGACCGGACTGGCCCAAATCATCGACAGCTCTTCGCATAGAACATCATTTGACCTAAAGATTTGAGTGGCTTCAGTTTCGGATGTCCAAGAAACAGGATTCTGGTTTCAGAGAATTTTTCTGGTCGCACGCATCGTGTTTGCAGACGGCATGAAAACAGAAATTAGCTCGTTGCTGATGCAGAAGTATTTGGTGTCAGATCGTCAATATTCATTCACTTAACACTCCGCGTGTTAACCTGAAAATCCACTTTTGCATTTGGGTAACATATGCAATTCAATCAAAGTCGGACAGATTCAAAAAATTAAGACATGTGGGGTAAGATGAAGGAAGAAAAGCAACCCTTGTGGATACTGATGGGGGCATCTGGCCGTATTGGCCGCATGGTGATGCGCCATTGGAGGCTGGCCCCTCCTGCTGGCTTGCGAGTAGTGGCGCAGCATCGCAGTATGTGTGCCGGACTGCAATGGTCACCGTTGGACGGGCCAGAGCAGTTGATTGATTTCGCTGCAGCGCACGGAAAAATTGCCGGGTTGATTGTCCTTTCGGGCGTAACTCCGGAAAGTGGGGGTGATTTATCGGTCAATGCAAAAATCGTTGAGGCCGCCATCAACGCAGCCGTTGCGGCTGGGATTGACCGGCTTTTGGTGGCATCTTCCTCTGCGGTTTATGGTATTGGGCATGGAATGGCCCACGTGGAAGATGGGCCCACGTTACCGGCCAATAACTACGGGCGGTCAAAATTAGTGGCGGAACAAGTTTGCATCAATGCCCAGGAAAGTGGAATGGATATATGCATATTAAGGATAGGAAACGTGGCAGGAGCTGATGCATTGCTATTAAACGCGGCACGCGCAACGTCGGCTGCCCCTTTACGACTTGATCAATTTGCAGATGGTCGTGGCCCGCAACGAAGCTATATCGGACCCGCAACGTTGGCGGATGCATTTGCCTCATTGGCAAGCTACTCTGGCGCGCTTCCAAGGCATTTGAACATTGCCGCACCCAAGCCAGTTTCGATGGAAAGTTTGGCAATTGCGGCAGGTGCGTCCTGGCATTTTGTACGATCTTCGGACACGGCGTTTCAAACCATTACATTGGACTGTAGCCGATTGAACTCTTTGCATCATTTCCAAGCGGATGCGTCAG
>JANPLZ010000106.1:0-13576 GCA_031422555.1 Cypionkella sp.
CCGATCGCCAAAGCCTCACGGTCGGGGTAGGTGAGGAAATTCATTCCTTGATCTCGCGCCAGCGCCGGCCATCGCGGTGCATCAGCATCAACGCGTCTTCCGGCCCCGACGATCCCGGATCATAGCCTTGCGGGCGATCACCGCGCGCCGTGGCCCCCGCCAGAATCGGATCGGTCCAGGCCCAGGCGGCCTCTACCTCGTCGCCGCGCATGAACAGGGTCTGGTTGCCCCGGATCACATCCATGATCAGCCGTTCATAGGCGTCGGGCACATCTTCCGCATGCTCGCCCAAGGCGTCGGCAAAGGCCATGTCCAGCGGCACCTGCATCAGGCGCATGCCGCCCGGCCCCGGTTCCTTGATCATCACCATCAGATTCATGCCTTCATTCGGCTGCAACCGGATCACCAAAACGTTTTCCAGCGCGCCCTTGGCATTGTCAAAGATCGAATGCGGCGGCTGTTTGAAGGTGATGGCAATTTCCGACGCCCGTGCGCGCAGCCGTTTGCCGGTGCGCAGATAAAACGGCGTGCCAGACCAGCGCCAGTTGGAAATGCCAACTTTCAGCGCGATATAGCTTTCGGTTTTGCTGGCAGGATTTTCCGAATGCGCCACATAGCCGCCCTCGCCCGCACCCGCCAGATACTGACCACGCACGATGTCTTGCGGCTGCACCGGTTCCAAGGCCCGGATAACCTTCAATTTTTCATCACGCACCGCATCGGGATCAAAGTGATAGGGCGGCTCCATCGCGATCAGGCATAACAGTTGCATCATATGGTTTTGCACCATATCGCGCATCGCGCCCGATTTGTCGTAATAGGCGCCGCGCCCGTCTACCCCTACGGTTTCGGCCACGGTGATCTGCACATGGTCGATGAATTCCGACTTCCACAGCGGTTCAAACAGGATATTGGCAAAGCGCACCGCCATCAGGTTTTGCACGGTTTCCTTGCCAAGATAATGGTCGATGCGGTAAATCTGGGCTTCGGAAAAATGCAGTGCCAACACCGCGTTCAGCGCCCGCGCCGACGCCAGATCGCGGCCAAACGGCTTTTCCACCACAATGCGGCTGGTGGCATTGGCGATGGCGTGCAGATGCAGCCGTTCCGCGATATCGCCAAACAGCGCAGGGGCGACCGAGAAATAGAACGCCCGCACCACGCCGTCGCGCATCAGACCGCGCAGTTTGTCCCAGCCATTGGTGCCAACGGCATCAATCGCCACATAGTGGATACGGTCGATAAACTGGGCGATGACGGCGGCGTCGTGACGCGCCTTTGGCACAAATTCCGCAATGGACGCCGCAACTTGATCGCGGTAGGCGGCTTCGGTCAGATCGGCGCGTGCCGCCCCGATGATCCGGCTGGTGGCGGTCATTTGCCCCGCCAGAAACCGCCGATACAGGCCCGGCAAAATCTTGCGCCGCGCCAGATCGCCGGTGCCGCCAAAAATGACCAGATCGAAGCTTTCTACCGGAATAACGCGCGAAACCATGGCATCCTCGCAGATCAAAACGCTGTTAGCGCTAACGACGCGGTTTTAACGCCCCGAAGTCGGTAAGTCTAGCACTGGATGCAGGGATACCGAAAGACTTGCCGCAGTGCAGCACTGAAATCAGCCGCTCTCGGTCGCCATCCATCTGATCCGGCGCAGGCCCGGCTCGGCGGCAAGGCGCTGCACGGCTTGCTCGACCGCGTGATCGCTCAATTCTTCGCCGCCCAGCACCGCCTGCAATTCAAGGCCGTCCTCGCCCGGCAGGCAGGCAAGTTCAAGAATATGCAAGCCGCCCAACGCCAAGGACCGCACCAGCAAAAGCCGCATCGCAGCTTCGTGTTCGGGCAAACAGGTCAGCACCAGCTTGATCTGGCGTGCGGCGCGGGCGTTGGTGGTGGTGTGGCGTTTGAGCCATTTCACCAAGGGCCGCAGCCCAAGGTTCACAAACACCACCATCGCGGTCAGCAGCCCGGCAAACTGCCACGCGCCAATCCCCGCAAGCACCCCCACCGCCGCCGAACACCACAGCGTGGCCGCCGTGTTCAGCCCATGCACATTGAATCCATCGCGAAAGATGATGCCCGCGCCGAGAAAACCGATGCCCGACACCACTTGCGCCGCCACCCGGGTGGGGCTGGCGTCGTTGATCACCAACTGGCTGAACACCACAAACCCCGCCGCCCCCAAGGACACCAAAGCATTGGTGCGCAGCCCCGCCATGCGTTGGCGCACTTGGCGTTCCGATCCGATCACCGCCCCGCAGGCCAGCGCCACCGCCATATTCACCGCCGCCACGCTAAGGGTTATCGGCATCAGATATCCTGTTCTAACGGCGCCCTGCCATTTGTAACAGTTTTATGACAGACGTTTTGGACGGGCAACAGGCAAATCCGGTCAGGCGTCCAGTTCGGCATCCCAATACAGATAATCCATCCAGCTTTGATGCAGATGGTTGGGCGGAAAGCGGCGACCGTAGGCTTGCATTTCCGGGGCCGAAGGCATGCGCGGCGGGCGGGCCAGATGCAGGCCCGACTGTTTCAGGCTGCGCGCGCCTTTGCGCAGATTGCACGGGCTGCAGGCGGCCACCACATTTTCCCAACTGGTCACCCCCCCGCGCGAGCGGGGCACCACATGATCAAAGGTCAATTCGCCCTTGGCGCTGCAATACTGACAGCAAAACCCGTCGCGCAGGAAAAGATTAAAGCGCGTGAAGGCCACGCGCTTTTGGGGTTTCACATAATCCTTCAGCACCACCACCGAAGGTATCCGGAACACTTGTCGCTGGCTGCGCACGACGTGATCATATTCGGCAACGATCTGCACCCGGTCCAGCACCGCGGCCTTGATCGCCTCTTGCCACGGCCACAGCGACAGCGGGTAATAACTAAGCGGGCGAAAATCGGCGTTTAACACCAAGGCAGGAAACTGCCGCAGGGCCGCCGGATCGCGCACAAACTGAGTTCTGAAATCGCCGTCCATTCCGTCAAAGACCTCACTACAGCGTGTCGCGGTCCACCGGGTTCAGCCGATGAAAGGCAACCGCAACATACACTGGCCTTACTTGCCTTGGGTTTCGGTCAATCTGAACCAGATTGGCCGAAATCCGCGTAAAGACCCTGTGGCATCTGGTATTGGCCCGTATACATTGGACCAATGGAATAACTATATATGGCGAAACCGGAACGGCAAGCCCAAGATAGGCGATGTCACAGGCGTTTGACCCGTCTATCTGGTATCGCAGCCCAAGATGACGCCCAAATGACAAAAGCCCCGCCAGTGTTTGCGGGGCTTTTGCCGGGTCTGCGCCGGACCCTAGGCCAGTTCCAGCACCGCAAGGTCGCGCTGATAGGCGAACCAGTCAACAAATCCATCGGCCTGCCCCACCGCATCCAGCGTTTTGCGCAACAGCGTGCGCAGGCTGGGCAAACGGGCCTGCAGGCCGGGCAAACGCGCCGGGGTCAGATCTGACAAATGTCCCAGATCAAACAGTTGCGGAAAATCATAGGTATAGGGCCGCAACAGCCCCTGCGGCGTGATCACCAGCGGATTGATCACATCCGACAGCAGATTGCCCCCCGGCTGCCTTTCACCGCCAAACGCCGCATCCCAGGCCCCATGATCACCAGCCAGATTTTGCGCCGGTGCAAGGTCGGTATGCACACCGACCTCGCCTTGATAAGCCAGCGCCAGGGTTTGCCCCATCATCCACAACCGCGCCAGATCGGCGGGTGGCAAGGCCATATCCGTGGCCTCTTGCACTGCGCGCCCGGCCATGACCAGCGGGCGCAACTGCACCGATGGCACCCCAAGGCTGGCGCACATCTCGACAAATTCCGGCACTTCGGGCAGCGACGTTCTGGTCACGGTAAAGGCTGCGGCACAGGGTTTGCCAATCGCAGTAAGATGCCGCAATGCGGCGATGGCGGCGTCCCACGCGCGGGGATGGCCGCGCATCGCGGTATGCGTCGCCTGCAATCCGTCAAAGCTGATGGCAACCCGGTCAAGGGCTGCCACCAAACCGGGGTGATGCGGGGTGATGCGAAAGCCGTTGCTGATGGCAACCACGGCAAAACCCATCGTCCGCGCCGCATCTGACAGGCGCGCAAGTCCGGGGTATAACAGCGGCTCGCCCCCCGACAGGCTAAGGACGCTAAAGCCTTGGTCGCGCAACGCGGGCAGCGCTGCGATCATCTGCTCTACCGGCAGAACGGTGGAGCGCGCCGGCGATGAGGCCGAATAGCAGTGGCTGCAGGCCAGATTGCAGCGGTCAAGGGCATGCAAATGAACCGTGCGGTCGGGCAAAAAGCCCGACCGCGACAGCCCAAGCGGGGCCGTCTGGGTGATAATCATCCGCGAAATCCGATCTCGGCCAGTTCGGGCACATGCATTTCAACCTGCAACCGGAACAGATCGGCCGCGATGACGCCGTAGGGGAACAGGCGCACAACGCGGAAAATATCGTCTTGCAGCAGATGGTCGACCAAAATCCGCCGATCACTGAAATAGTCGATGCAAATGCCGTAGGGGCAAAAATCAAAGCCGCCGATTTTCAGCCCGTCCTTGACCATCCGCTTGGTGGTCGCCGCGATCACATCGTCCGAGATGTCGCGCCGGGCCAGCCGTTTGGCCAAAGCCTTGTGGATGTCGGAATGCGTGGTTGCCTGCAGGGGTTGCATGGTACGGTCCTTTCAAAATGGGTTCTGAAAAATATGGGCAACAGGCCGTGGGCCATAATTGCACCACAGGGGTATCATCGCACCGAACCGCTCAACCCCTAGGTGTGGAATTCCATACCTTCAGGGTGGATCGGCTGAAATTGGCTTGGGGGGGTGTAGAAAGTGGGGGTTTCACACCCCCAACGGTAATTGACACGTCAATTACCGCCTCCCCCGTGGGATATTTTTCAACAGATGAAGCGCAAATTTTAGATGAATTTTAGGGGGTATCTAACCAAAAGCCCCGGATTGCGCCGGGGCTTTGGCAGATCAGGCGTCGCAATCAGGCCGCAGCCGTGACCGCCCGGCCAGTCAACACTTTGACCAGATTGGCGCGGTAGGCGGCGGTGCCGTGCAGATCGGCAATCATGCCTGCAGGGTTCACCGTCAGGCCGGCAATCGCTGTGGCCGAGAAATTGGCCGACAAGGCCGCTTCGGCCTCGCTCCAGCGAAAAACACCACCATTTGACGCGCCGGTCACCGCCACCCGGACGCCCGTTGCGTATTTGGCCACGAACACCGCCGTCAGCGCAAAGCGGCTGGCGGGCTGGTCAAACTTGACATAGGCGGCGCGGGCCGGGATCGGAAACTGCACTTCGGTGATGATCTCGCCGTCTTTTAGCGCTGTGGTGAACATGCCTTTGAAATAATCATCCGCCGCAATGCGCCGCAGATTGGTCACCACCACCGCCCCCGAGGCCAGAACCGCTGACGGATAGCACGCCGCCGGATCATTATTGGCCACAGACCCACCAATGGTGCCGCGGTTGCGCACCGCAGGATCGCCGATACCGGATGCCAGGGCTGCCAGCGCCGGATAATGGCGCGCGGCCTCGCGGGCCACCACCGCATGCGGGGTGGCGCCGCCGATATGCAAGCCGCCATCACCGATGCAGACGCCTTGCATCTCGGCAATCCCGGTCAGGCTGACCAGCACCGCAGGCGAGGCCAGTCGCTGTTTCATCGTCGGCAGCAAAGTTTGCCCGCCCGACAAGGCCTGTGCATCACCGCGCGCCATGGCCGCCACCGCATCGCCGATGGTGCCGGGCTTTACCAGTTCGAAATCATACATGATCGCCCCCTATGCTTGCATGGCTGACCAGACCCGCGACGGCGAGACTGGCATATCAATGTGTTTCACATGGTCATACCCGCCGCGGTGCAACGCGTTGATCACCGCATTGACCACTGCAGGCGGGCTGCCGATCGCCCCCGCCTCGCCGCAACCTTTGACACCCAAGGGATTGTGCGTGCACGGCGTGATGCAGGAATGATCCACCGTGTAAAACGGCACATCCTGCGCGCGCGGCATGGCGTAATCCATATAGCTGCCCGACAACAACTGACCGTTTTCGTCATAGCTGGTGTTTTCCAGCAAGGCCTGCCCGATGCCCTGCCCGACGCCGCCATGCACCTGACCGTCCACGATCATCGGGTTCATCACATTGCCAAAGTCATCGGCGCAGGTGAAAGACATCACTTCAACTCTGCCGGTGCCCGGATCAACTTCAACTTCGCAGGCATAGGCCCCAGCGGGATAGGTAAAGTTCGCCGGATCGTAAAACGCGGTTTCCTCTAGCCCCGGCTCCAGCGTTTCCAACGGATAATTGTGCGGAACATAGGCTGAAAACGCGATTTCGCCAAAGGTTTTGGCTTTGTCTGTGCCGGTCACGCTGAATTTGCCACCCTCGAAAACGATGTCACCTTCGGCGGCTTCCAGCATGTGGGCGGCGATCTTCTTGCCCTTCGCGATGATCTTATCCACCGCCTTGATCATGGCAGACCCTGCCACCGACAAAGACCGCGACCCGTAAGACCCCATGCCGAAGGGAATTTTCGACGTGTCACCATGCACGATGTCAACCGACCCTTCAGGAATGCCCAACCGATCCGCCACGATCTGGGCAAACACCGTCTCGTGCCCTTGGCCGTGGCTGTGCGCGCCGGTCATCACCGAAATCGACCCGGTGGCATTGACCCGCACGGTGGCTGCATCAAACAGCCCCACCCGCGCGCCCAACACGCCGACAAGATTTGACGGCGCAATTCCACACGCCTCGATCCAGGTCGAATAGCCGATGCCGCGCAGCTTGCCTTTGGCCTTTGACTCCGCCGCCCGGGCGTCAAAGCCCGCGACATCGCCAAGCTGAACCATCTTGTCCAGCGTCGCCTGATAATTGCCGATGTCGTACATCAGTCCAACTGGGCTTTGATAGGGAAACTGGTCGGGCGTGAGCAGGTTTTTGCGCCGGATCTCGAGGGGATCAAGCCCCAACTCATCCGCCGCCATATCGACGATGCGTTCGATGGAATAGGTCGCCTCGGGGCGGCCCGCGCCGCGGTAGGCATCGACCGGCGCGGTGTTGGTGAACACCGCCTTGACGTTGACATAGACCAGCGGGGTTTTATACGGCCCCGACATCAGGGTGCCGTGCAAGAATGTGGGCGTAGCGGTGGAAAAGTTCGACAGATACGCGCCCACATTGGCAAGGGTTTCGGTGCGCAAGGCCAGAAACGTGCCGTCCTTGGTCAGCGCCAGTTGAATCTTGGTCACATGATCACGGCCATGCGCGTCAGACAGAAAGGATTCGGTGCGCTCGGCCACCCATTTCACCGGCCGGTTCAGGGCCTTGGACGCTGCCAGCACGGCAGCCTCTTCGCCATAGTGATAGATTTTTGACCCAAATCCACCGCCAACATCGGGGGCGATTACGGTCAGCTTGTTCTCGGGGATGCCCATCACAAACGCCGCGATCAGCAGTCGCGACAGATGCGGATTCTGGCTGGTGGTATACAGTTTATAATCCTGCGTCCCGGCATCGTAATCGGCAATGCTGGCGCGCGGTTCCATCGCATTGGGCACCAGACGGTTGTTGACCAGTTCCAGCGTGGTCACATGCGGGGCAGACTTGAACGCCGCGTCCACCGCCGCGCGATTGTCCTCGATCCAGCCCCAGTCAAAGCAGACGTTGTCGCCGATTTCGTCATGCACACGGTGGTCTTTGTTGGCCACGGCTGCTGCCATATCCACAATTGCGGGCAGTTCGGTGATATCGGCCTCAATCGCCGCCGCCGCATCTTTGGCTTGTTCCAGCGTCTCGGCCACCACGATGGCATAGGCATCACCGACATGGCGCACTTTGCCATGCGCCAGCACCGGACGTTTGGGTTCTTTCATCGCCTCGCCGCCGCGCGATTGGATCAGCCACCCCGCCGGATTGCCCCCCATCGCGGCAAAATCCGCCCCGGTCATGATCGCCAGCACCCCCGGCATCGCGGTCGCCGCAGAGGTATCAATGGCGTTGATCACCCCGTGGGCGACGTCCGAGCGCAGGAAATAGGCGTAAGACTGCCCGCGCAGGTTGATATCGGCAGTGTAGCGGCCTTTACCGGTCAGAAACCGGATGTCTTCGCGGCGCGTCACGCTGGCGCCGATGCCGTGGTCTTTTGGCCCTGTGTCTTTAGGCATAGCATCCTCCCTTAACGCGATGCGTGAATGACGCCCGCTAATGTCTTGATTTCGTTACTCCGCCGCGATGGCGTTGGCATCTTGTCCGCTGGCGGCAAGCACCGCTTTGACGATGTTGTGATAGCCGGTGCAGCGGCAGATATTGCCTTCCAGATAGTGGCGCACTTCGGTCTCAGAGGGGCGTGGGTTCTCGGCCAGCAAGGCGGCGGTGGTCATCACCATGCCCGGCGTGCAAAATCCGCATTGCAACCCGTGATGATCCTGAAACGCCTGCTGGATCACGCCCAGTGACCCGTCTGCATTGGCCATGCCTTCGATGGTTTTCACCGAGGCCCCCGCCACATCCTGCGCAAAAACCGAACAGGATTTCACCGCCAAGCCGTTCACATGGACAACGCAAGCCCCGCATTGCGAGGTGTCGCAACCAATATGGGTGCCGGTCAGCCCCAAGCCTTCGCGCAGATAGGCCGACAACAAAGTGCGGCCTTCGGTCATTGCCGACATCGACTTGCCGTTTACGGTCATTGTGACTTTGGTCATGTGCTTCTCCCTTTGATATCCACGGTCGGCTTAAGCGCCGATCAGCCGTTTGAACCAGCCTTTTTTCACTTTGCCGTTACCGGCTTCGCTGTTGTCATCGGCGTCTAGTGCGCCCTCTGGCGCGCCCTCTGGCGCGTCGTCCGGCGCCTCAACGGCCGATTGAAACCGTTCAAAAAATTCATCCGCCATCTTGGTGGCAAAACCGTCGATGATGCGGCTGCCCAGTTGCGCCAGCTTGCCACCGACCGCGGCCTGCACATCGTAATTCAGCCTTGTGCCGCCTGGCATTGGCGCCAGCGTCACCACAGCGCCACCTTTGGCATGGCCCGCCACCCCGCCCTTGCCTTCGCCGCTGATCTTTACCGATTTGCCGGGGTCGATATCCGACAGGGTTACAGCGCCGGTAAAGGTTGCTTTCACCGGCCCCACCCGCGCCACAACGATGGCGGTAAAGCCGTCTTCCACCGACCCGGTCATGCTTTCACATCCGGGCACGCAGGCCTTCAACACCTCGGGGTCAAGAATGGCGGCCCAGACCACGGCGGGGCTGGCCAGAATATCGCGGCTGTCGGTCAGTTGCATGCGCACCCCGTTTGGCTAAGGTCAGAGTTTAGGGCGCGAATGCAAACCCCGCTATGCTTCCTTGGTCGTATTCGCCGCCGTCTGGCCAAGGTCCGCCACCACCGCCAGCAAAGCGCGCGCATCAATCGGCTTTACCAACACATCAACACCGCGCGCCTGCGCTGCGGCGCGCAATTCGGGCGTTCGATTGGCCGTGACCAGCCGCACCGGGATCGGGCCATGCAGGCGGTGCAACGCATCGACAAAGGCCAGCCCGTCGATGCCGTCGCCCAGATGGTGATCGACCAAAAAGAAATCAGGCAGGATGCCCAATTCGTCGATCAAGGCCAAAGCCTCTTCGGCGGTGGCGGATTCCAGCACCGATACCCCCCATTTTTCCAAAAGCAGCGCCATCGCGCGGCGCAGGGCCTGATCATTTTCCACCAGAAACGCAATGCGGTCGGGCTGCGCCGGGCTTGCCACCAACAGCGGAGTTTGCGGAGTGGCCTGCACCGCCCCTACCGCAATCGGGATTTGCACTGCAAAGCAGGTGCCCCGCCCCAGCCGCGACGACAGCCCCAGCGGATGCCCCAGCAAAGCACAAGCGCGTTCTACGATCGCCAGCCCCAACCCCATGCCTTCGGATGCCGAGGCCGGCGCGTTCAAACGGTGGAACTCTTTGAAAATATTCTCTTGCTCTGCCTCGGGAATGCCCGGCCCGGTATCCCATATCTCGATGCGCAGCATGCCACCGCGGCGGCGCGCCCCCACCAGAACCCGCCCCGTGGTGGTGTAACGGATGGCATTGCCGATCAGGTTTTGCAAAATCCGGCGCAAATAGGCCGGGTCCGACAGCACCCAGCACTGCGACGGGCGCACCACCAACCCCAAACCTTTGGCCGCCGCGATGGCGGCAAACTCATCGGCCAGTTGCCCCAGCACATGGTCCATCCGCACCGGCCCCACGCTGACCGCCGCCTTGCCGCTTTCCAGCTTTGAGATGTTCAACAGCGCGTCCAGAATGCCTTCTACCGACATCAGGGCGGCTTGGGCCTTGGCCACGGTGGCGCGCGCGACGGCCCCCAACGCCGGATCCTCAATCGCCGCGATAAACAATTTGGCCGCCGACAAGGGCTGCAGCAAATCATGGCTGGCGGCGGCCACAAAGCGCGAGCGGCTGGCATTGGCGCGCTCGGCGGTGGCCAGCGCGTCTTCCAGTTGTAACGTGCGGGCCAGAACGCGCGCTTCCAGCGTTTCATTGGCCCGGCTCAGCGCGTCAATCGCCAAGCGTTCCGCCGTGACATCGCCAAAGCTGATCACAAAGCCCTGATCCGGCATTTCCTGCGCAAACACCGCCAGAATCATCGCAGGCCCGCGCCGGATTTCAAAGCTGACCGCCGGGCGGCCATTGCCGCCTTGCCACCACGCCAGCAGCCCGTCCGCCGTCATGCCATCGGTAAAATCGAACTCGGCCGTCAGATTTTTTGCCAATTGCGCAAAACCGATGCCCAGCCGCAGCTTGGCCAATGGCACCGCCAACAGCGCCGACAGGCGTTGATTCCACCCCACCAGACAGCCCGCCGCATCAAAAATTGCGACCCCTTGGTTGATATGGTCCAACGTGGCGCGGATCACCCGTGCCTGATCGTCCAAAAGCTTGCCGCGTTCCTGACGTTCCGCGCGGATGATATCGGTGACATCGGTTTGCAAAATCACCGTGCCGCCATCGCCGGTGCGGTGTTCGCTGACCTGCACCCAGCGATCCCAGACCATGGCGACGTTAAAGATCACATGCGCATCCATGTGGCGGCGGCGGCGTTGGATAACCCAAGCCTGCGCGTCTTCCCCGGGGGGCAGCGAGAAAAACGGCGACCGGCTGACCCGTTCAACATAGTCATCAAAGGTCAGGCCGGGTTTAAGATGTGGGCGCAAGTCATTCATATGCATGCCAAAACGTGAATTGCACATCACCAGGACATCGCCCGGATCAAACAGCGCAAAGCCTTCCTGAATGGTTTCAATCGCATCGGCCAGATTTTGCCGCGCGGCTTCGGTTTCGCGGTTGGCCGCCGCCAGCGCGCCGTTTGAGGCGTTCAGCAGATCCAGCGCGCGTTCCAGATCGCGGGTGCGGTCGCGCACCAGATCTTCCAGCATCGCGGCGCGTTGAAACTGGGCATAGGCCGCCCCGGAATCGTCGGTGATCTGTTCGACCCGGCGCATCAGCACTTGCGCGATCGTCAGCAGCTTTTCGGTCTGCCGCGCCGGGCTGTCGGCGGGGTTGATCAGGTTTTCAATCATCGGCACTGACCCTGTCGGGCGGATAAATCGCTACCCCGGTCATGGTCTGGTTGACATGCATCGAATTCCATTGCTCGCCATAGGTGGAAAACCCGGTCACCTTATGGGCGCGCAAGACGTCGGAAACCGCGCCATACATTTGCTTTTCCAACGCCTCCATCCGGCGCAAAATGCAATCGCAGGCCAGAATTGCCGCCGGTTTGCCCTGCGCCGACAGCGCGGTCAACGCGCCGTCCAGATGCGTCACCATGTCTTGTGGTTCGGCCAGTGTCAAAACCAGCCCTTCGTCAATCGCCGAGAAAAACACGAGGTCACCATTGTCCGCCACCCGCTGAATGGCGCGCACATGGTGCCGCCCGCCGACCCGCACCACCAACGGATGGGCGGCAAAGGTAAAGGTGGTCAACTGGCCGGGGTCTTTGCCCAACAGCCGGGCATATTCGCGCGCGGCGGGTTCTGCGTTGATCTGGCGCACGATGCGGCGTGCGGGATCAGCCTCGGTCACCACCATGCGCTGGGTTGTGGGCACCAGATGATCAAGGCTGAACACTTTGACCCGGCACGCGGTGCGCAACATCAACAGCGCGGCTGCATTCGACATGATGCGGCCATCCTGCATCACAAAAGTCTGGCCAAACCGGGTGCCATCCCCGGCTGATCCGCCAAACAGCGGCACCGGACCCAAACCGCTGGCCAGCGTCGCCGCCAGCTCATCCTCGCGCAGCGACAGGCCGTCCACCATCAAAAACGCAAACTCGTGTTCCCACGCGGGCCGGGCGCGTTCCAACCCGGCGCGCAGCCGGATCATCTGCCCGATCAACGCCTGCGGTTGCACGTTATCCAGATTTTCGATCACCACGGTGCCCGCCGCAAAATATTGCGCCGGAAAGCCGACCGCCACGATGGCCCCTTCGGTATACCCCAGCGCCGAAATCTCGCCAGCCGAGGTGCAGCCAATCACCGGACAGTCCCCAAACTGCGCCGCCAGACTTAACGTCAGGGCCGGCAGATTGGCATCGGGGCTGATGAACACCACCACGGCGGCAAATGGCCCCGGCCCCAAGGCGGTGGCCAAATGCCGGGCGGCATCGGGCAGATCGGCGGCCACATGCGCGGTCGGCAAAATCTTGCCCGCCAGTCCCGCCAATGCGTGTAGTGCCTGATCCATACCGTTCCCCCTTGCCCAGCCTAGGGGCAGCCGTCGCGTCTGGCTAGGCCCCAGGCCTGAGCCTCAAGCCTGAACCTCAAGCCTGAACCCCAAGCCTGAGCCCACAACTTGCGGCGGGCCTACGCCTCGGGCATCAATGCGCTAAAGCTGGCCTCGCCCGCGATCAGCACGGCTTGGGTGCGGCTTTGCACCCCCAATTTGCGCATGATCGCAGTGACATGTGCCTTGACGGTCGTCTCGGCAATGGTCAGATCAAAGGCGATCTGCTTGTTCAGCTTGCCTTCGCAGATCAATTGCAAAATCCGCGCCTGTTGTCGGGTCAACAGCGCCAGCCGGGCAATCGCGGTGTCGCGCGCGCCCAAATGCGGCGGATGGGCGGTGGCGACATAGCCGTCGGGCACAAATTGGTGCCCTGCGCGCACCGCGTCAAAGGCCGCGCGAAACACCTCGCGGCGCGCGTGTTTGGGCACGAACCCGGCAGCCCCCGCCTGCAAACACGCCGCAATCACCCGGTTGTCGGCCAGCGACGACACCACCACCACCGGCACGGCGCCCACGATCTGGCGCAACCGGATCAACCCCTCCAGCCCGTTCACATCCGGCAAGTTCAAATCCAGCACCACCACATCGGGGGCAAGCCCGCCGTCCAGCCGCGCAATCGCGCCGTCCAGCCGGTCGGCGGTTTCAATGCGCGCGATGCCGACAACGGCTTTCAAAGTCATCGCCAAAGCATCGCAAAACAGCGGATGATCATCGACGATCAAAGCCAAAGTCAGCGGGCGGTCGATCAACTCTGCCATCTTTGAAATTGCCCCGGTGCTGCAACGATG
>JANPLZ010000107.1:0-10065 GCA_031422555.1 Cypionkella sp.
TCATTTCCTTAGGGTCCGCCGATGATACCAACGCCGCAGTGGCTGCGGCCAAGGCGGCGTTTCCGGCGTGGGCCGCCACGCCGCCCGCGCAGCGCCGCGCGTTTGTGGTGGGGATCCTTGATCAGTATGCCCGGCGCGTCGAAGAGTTTGCCCAAGTGATCTCGATGGAAATGGGCGCGCCGATTGATATGGCGCGCGACAGTCACGCGCCGTGTTTGCCGTGGCATGCCACGAATTTCCTGACCGCCTTTGACGCGTTGGAATGGGAACGCCCGCTGGGCCCGCATGCGCCAAACGACCGGATTACGTTAGAGCCGATTGGCGTGGTTGGTCTGATCACGCCATGGAATTGGCCGGTGAACCAAGTTGCGTTAAAGGCAATTCCGGCAATTCTGGCGGGCTGCACCTGTGTGTTGAAGCCGTCCGAAGAAAGCCCATTAGACGCGATGATGTTTGCGGAATTTTGCCATGATGCAGGGTTGCCCGCGGGTGTTTTCAATCTGGTGAATGGCGACGGAATCGGCGTGGGCGCAGTGCTGTCGGCGCATCCTGACGTGGAAATGATCTCCTTCACCGGGTCAACCCGGGCGGGGCGGGCAATTTCGGTAGCAGCGGCGGCCACGCTGAAGCGGGTCACGCTTGAACTGGGTGGCAAAGGGGCAAATGTGATTTTTGCCGATGCAGATGACCGGGCGGTTGAACGCGGCGTGCGGCATATGATGAACAATTCGGGGCAATCATGCAACGCGCCGTCGCGGATGTTGGTGGAGCGCCCCGCCTATGACCGGGCGGTTGAAATTGCTGCCGAAGTGGCCGCGTCGATCAAAGTAGGCTCGGCGCATGACGCGGGAAAGCATATTGGCCCGGTGGTCAACAAACGGCAGTGGCACCAGATTCAAGCCTATATCCAAAAGGGTATCGACGAAGGCGCGCGGCTGATCGCAGGCGGGACGGGCTTGCCAGAGGGGTTTAACCGCGGATTTTATGTGAAACCCACTGTGTTTGCCGATGTCACCCCCGGTATGACGATTGAGCGTGAGGAAATTTTTGGCCCGGTTTTGTCGATCATTCCCTTTGATACCGAAGCCGATGCGGTGAGGATCGCCAATGACACGCCGTATGGATTAACCAATTATGTGCAGACTCAGGATGGCGCGCGGCGCAACCGGATGGCGCGCAGTTTGCGGTCGGGGATGGTCGAGATGAACGGCAAATCCCGCGGGGCGGGATCGCCATTTGGCGGGGTGAAATCATCGGGTCGCGCCCGTGAAGGCGGGCATTGGGGGCTGGAGGAATTCCTTGAGGTCAAGGCAATTTCCGGGTGGGACAGCGCAGCAGAGTAGGTGCTGACAAGGCTAATGCGGGCTGGCAGGCTTTGACTTGCGGTACAACAGGGCAAAATCTGCAAAATCGCGTTAGCCGACCCGGGCGAAACTGTCCGCCGAAGCCAAGGCCCATGGCTCGCTGAAAAACGCTGAGGAGGCCGGATCAGACAACAATTGACCCGATTTGACCTGTTCATACTGATCGGCAAAAGAAATCACCCGATCAGAAGAGGCCCGGCGTTGAAAATGATGCGGCCGCAAGGCGGATGGATGGTCCAATCCTGCCGCCGCCACCAATTCGGCCAGCGCATGCAGCGTGTTGCGGTGAAAGTTTGTCACCCGTTCGGCCTTGTCGGGCACAACGATTGCGCGTTGGCGCAACGGGTCTTGCGAGGTAACCCCGGTCGGGCAATGCCCGGTGTGGCAGGCTTGCGCCTGAATACAGCCGACGGCAAACATGAATCCGCGCGCCGCATTGCACCAATCTGCCCCCAACGCCATCACGCGGGCCATATCAAAGGCTGAGGTTATTTTGCCGGACGCGCCGATTTTGATGCGATCCCGCAGGCCAACCCCAATTAAAGCATTGTGAACCAAAGACAATCCATCGCGCAACGGCATGCCGACATGATCCATAAACTCCAACGGCGCCGCCCCGGTGCCGCCTTCTTTGCCATCAACTACGATAAAATCCGGCGTGATTCCGGTTTCCAGCATTGCCTTGCAAATCGCCATAAACTCCCATTTATGGCCGATGCACAGCTTGAATCCGGTAGGCTTGCCGCCCGATAAATCCCGCATTGTGGCGATAAATTCCAGCAATTCCTTTGGTGTCGAGAACGCCGAATGGGCGGCGGGCGAGACGCAGTCCTGCCCCATCGGCACCCCCCGGATGGCGGCAATTTCGGCGGTGATTTTGGCGGCTGGCAAGACGCCACCATGGCCGGGTTTCGCGCCCTGCGACAGTTTCAATTCGATCATCTTGATCTGCGGATCGGCGGCGGTTTCCACAAATCGCGCAGGATCAAAGCCGCCGTCACTGCCCCGGCAGCCGAAATAACCTGATCCTACTTCCCACACCAGATCGCCGCCAAATTCACGGTGATAGGGGGACACCCCCCCTTCGCCGGTGTCGTGATAGAACCCGCCTGCCGCGGCCCCACGGTTCAAAGACCGGATGGCGTTGGCGGAAAGCGCGCCATAGCTCATTGCAGAGATGTTTAACAAAGACGCGGCATAAGGCGCCTTGCTGTCGGCCCCGACCACCACGCGCATCGCGGCCAAAGGTGGGGCAGATTTGGGCGCAAGCGAATGATGCAGCCATTCGTATTGTTCTTGATAAACGTCGAACTGGGTGCCAAAGGGACGTTTATCCAGATCTTTCTTTGCCCGCTGATAAACAATTGCGCGTTTATCCCGTGGAAACGGCGCGCCGTCTTTATCGCCCTCAAAGAAGTATTGCCGAATTTCCGGACGGATCGTTTCCAGCAAAAACCGCAGATGGGCCGCAATCGGGTAGTTGCGCAAAATGGCGTGGCGGGTTTGGGTAAGATCATGTAAACCCACGATAAACAACGTGATCATCAGCACAGAGCCCGCAAGGAATACACCGCGCCAATCCGGGATCAGCATGGCTAAACCGGCGAACACTATGGCCAGAACCAGCGAAAATGTCAGCGGCAGATAGCGCGTTTCAAACATCGCATTCAGGTGGGGCATGACGATCCTTTGCTGACGCGTTGTGGACGCAAAATCGGTAGCAGATGCATATTGAAGGCGAATGATTGCAACAAGGTTAACGTGTGAACCGCTTGTTGTCTTGTGCGATTAAAATGGGCAGGGCGCAGAAAACGTGACAGCCAATCCTGTATCAGGATGATGAAGCGACAAGGTTTCGGCATGCAGCATCAGACGCGGAAATGCGCGGGCCTCGTCAATGGCGTAAATCGGGTCCCCCAGAATTGGATGCCCGATGGCCAGCATATGGACCCGCAATTGATGGCTGCGGCCGGTCAATGGAAAAAGCCGCACTCTGGTAGAATAGGTATCATAATCAATTACTTGCCAGTCCGTCTGCGCGGGGCGGCCGATGTCATGGTCGACATGCTGACGCGGTCGGTTCGGCCAATCCGTGGCCAAGGGCAGATCAATATGGCCGCTTGTGTCGGCCATCCGCCCCCACACGCGCGCGACGTAGGTTTTCATGGCGCGACGCTTTTCGAATTCCTGCCCCAAAAACCCTTGGGCTGTTTTGGTTTTGGCAAAAATCATCACCCCAGACGTGTCACAATCCAACCGGTGCACCAAAAGCGCGTCCCAATGGGTGATCTGCAGCCGGGATATCACGCAGTCTTGCCGGCCTGCCAACTTGCCGGGCACCGAAAGCAACCCCGCTGCCTTGTTTACCACGATAATCTGGGCGTCTTCGTATATAACCTCTGGTGCGCCGTCTGGCGGGCGATAAATGAAGTCCGGAATCATTGAATATGATGGCCTGCGTCGTGCAATCGGCTGGCAAGGTGGCTGATATGGGCGGGGCCAACCTCGCAGCAACCGCCGATAATCGTGGCGCCAAGGGCGATCCAAGACATTGCAAAATCGCCATATTTTTCTGGCGTCAGATCATGGCGGTGGGTCAAATGCTTGACTGTCGGGGCATTTTGCAAAAAATTTCCTGAAATATGGGTAAACCCATTGGCATAGGCCCCAAACGGCAAGCCCAACGTGGCAAGCTGTGCCATCGCGGCCGCCATGGCTTCGGGCACCGAGCAGTTTGCCAGCACGGCCGTCACTGGGCTGTTAACCAAAATCGGGTGCAAATCGGCGATCAATTCACCCGAACGCAGCCGGGTACCGTCGTGATCATCCACGGTAACCGACAGCCAGACCGGCCGGTTTGCAGCGCTTGCCCCCAAAATTGCGCCTTGGCACATCTCGATCGACGCCATGGTTTCGCACAGGATGATGTCGACATGTGGCCCCAATATCCGGGCGATTTCGGCATAGAACGGGCCGGCTTGGTCGACGGGCAGCGTTACTTCGGGGCGATAAGACGCAACCAGCGGCCCCATAGAGCCCGCAATTCTCCCCGCGCCATGGGCAGCTTTTGCTTCATGCGCCTCGGCAAGGGCACGCAAGTGCAGGGCGTGAAACATCGGATCAAGACCAAAACCCGCCAACCGGTCATGGTGAATGGCATAAGTGTTCGTCGTGGCAATCGTCGCCCCGGCCGCAAAGTAGGCGGCATGGATATCGCGCACCAGACCCGGATGATCCAACATCACGCGGGTTGCCCAAAGGGGTGTCGGCTCGTCCCCCGAACGCGCCAGCAGTTCTTGCCCCATCCCGCCGTCCAAAAGGGTGATTTGTGCCATGGATTGCGCGGCTCCTGTCAGGGATGGAAAGGTTTATGATGTCTGTATGGGTATAATAAGCGGGGTGCGGGTGGCAAGAAAGCTGAAACGCCCGCAGTTTGAGGTCAAGCGCCAACTTTGTTAGCTGGTGATGGCGGGTCGGGACCGTTGAATTGTCTGCACAGGTGCGCAGGTGTCTGGCCCTTTAGTCGGCCTCTCTCTTGCGGGGCCGCGCTATGCCACGGTCATTCTGCGCCACGGTCATTCTGCGGCAGCAAACACCTTGGCCAGAAGCGGCACCAGCCAGTCTGCATCGGTTTGGTCAAAGGCTGCAGGCGTATCGCTGTCAATATCCAGCACGCCCAACAGCCGACCCAAGCCGTTGAAAACGGGCAAGACCAGCTCTGATCTGGTCGATGTGGCGCACGCGATGTGGCCGGGGAAAGCGTCGACATCGGGCACGATTTGCACCAGCCCGGTGCGCGCGCAAGCGCCACAGACGCCGCGCGAAAAGGGAATCACCAAACAGCCATGCCCACCCTGATAGGGCCCGATCTTTAACAGGTCCGGTGCCACGACCCGGTAGAAACCGGTCCAATCGGCAAACGGATGGGCGTGATGAATTTCGCAGGCAACCGTGGCCATCAACGCCACGGTGTCGGTTTCCCCTTCGGTCAGGGCGCGGATGGATTCAATGATTTCACGCATCGGGTCTTTGTCCTGTCGGGCCGGGTCTGACAGCGCCATGTAGATGCTTTGGACCAACCAAGTCGATCAGGAAAATCATTTGGGTGCGAGAGAGGCAGCATTGCCCGCCGAAGTTGACGGGCGATCTCGCTGACCTTGCAAAAATTACGCAGCCTTCAGACGCAGAATGCCCAAACAATCGCACTGCGTCGGTCCGGGTGTTGCCCGCAAAGGTGCCTCGGCGCCACGAACTGGGTGGGGGCTGTTATCCACAGCGCCGAGGGAAGCTTTATGCAGCTACCACGTATACATGGGCGCGGCGCACGGCGGTTTTAGGGGGAAATATTGACCAGATGGTGTCATTTTCCCAAGCCCGGAAACACTGCGCGGCTATGTCCCCAATTGTCCTGTTTCCAGCCGAAAGCTGAGGTGGTTGCGACCGTCAACACGGCGATAATCCAGATCCCGCGACAGGGTTCGAATCAAAAACCAGCCAAATCCACCTTCTGGCAATTCTTCAGTCGGCGCAAATTCCGCCAGATGGCCCGCAGGCAGCGCATCGTTGGGCATTGGCAGGCCGGTATCAATGATCCGGCAGATCAACGCATTTTGATGCAGCAAAAGGGTGATCTCAATCTCACCGGCATGGCGGGCGTAGGCGTGTTCAACGATGTTGTTCAATGCCTCGGCCAAAACAATTTCGGCGGTGCCGCGATCATCGTCGGCCAGACTGCGCAGCAACGCTGTGTCAAACAGGATTGCCAGACCATCCCGAACCGCCAGCGGATCGGCGGCGATGGTGACTTGCGCGCAGCGGTGTAAATCGGGCCCATGCACGGCCAGGCCTTCGCCTTTATCCTGCATGACGAAGCCCATCGGGAACCTGATCATGGATGGTGAAAACGCTGTCCATGCGGGTCAGGCGAAACACCTTTTGCACCGTTGCGGTCAACCCCGACAATTCCAGCTTGCGATCCGGGGCCAGCGCCTTCATCACTGCCACCACCGCGCCCAGACCGCTGCTGTCCAAAAATGCCACCAGCGACATATCCAACACCACCCGAGGACTGGCGGCGGCGGTGATTTCGCGCATGCGGTCTTTGAATTGTATGGCCCCCGCCGCATCAATCCGGTCTTGCATGGCGCGCACAACCAGAATTTCGCCACGCTGTTCGGCTACAAGCTCCATCTGCCTGACCCCTTGTTATGAAACACTCGGGTCAGACTAAAAGCAAAGTGTTACTGATCGGTAAGGGCGCAAGGGCCAGATTTGTTTAATTTAGCTGAAACTGCAACGGATAGCGCCCGTCCTCGAAATCACCGAACAGATCGGGCAAATCTGGGTGCCCAACGGGTTCACCGGTGTCATCCGGCACAAGGTTTTGTTCCGAAACATAGGCGACGTAATGGCTTTGGTCATTTTCAGCCAGCAGATGATAAAACGGCTGATTGCGCGATGGGCGGGCATCTTCGGGGATGGCGTGATACCATTCTTCGGTGTTTGAAAAGATGGCGTCCACATCAAATACCACACCGCGAAACGGATGCTTGCGGTGACGCAGCACTTGGCCGATGTGGTATTTGGCCGCTGTTTTCAGCATCATCACGCGTCTCCTAGTCCCCTGTTAATATTCCGTTACAAACGGTCTGTCCATTCCGCAGCTTGGTATGGGCGGAAACAGTCTGTGCCATTGAACCGCATAGTCTTTCCCCTGCCGAACACCCAATTTCCGCTTGCTCGCGCAAAACTGATGGCGCAGGCCACGCATTCCCATTTCCCTTTTCGTCTGTTTCCAGTATCTTGGCATCAAAATAATAAGCACGAGGGGCAAATGAGCAGACTTCTCCGTGCGTCGATATTGCTATTGGCCCTTGCATCTTGCGGGGGGGGCAATTTTTCGGCGCCTCGTAATCTGGATGATGCCTGCGCCATTCTGGCACAGCGCCCAACCTATTTCAAAGCGATGAAGGCGACCGAACGCAAATGGGGAATCCCTGTGGCGGTGCAGATGGCCGCGATCTATCAGGAGTCGAAATTCATCGGCAACGCCCGCACGCCGCACCGCTATGCGCTGGGGGTGATCCCGATGGGGCGGCAGTCGTCTGCCTATGGCTATAGCCAGGCACTGGATGGCACTTGGGAAGAATATCAGGATGATCAGCGCCGGGGCGGGGCCAAGCGCGACCGTATCGCCGATGCCACCGATTTCATGGGCTGGTATATGAACGAAAGCAGCGAAAAGCTGGGGATTTCCAAAGGCGATGCGGAAAACCAATATCTGGCCTATCACGAAGGCAGGACGGGTTTTGCCAATCAAAGCTATCTGGCAAAACCATGGCTGGTCGACGTCGCCGCCGCAATTGGCAACCGGGCGGTGCTTTATGATCAGCAGTTGCGGGCGTGCCGGGGGTAGTTGGACGTTGGCCTTTTGACAAAGGCCCATGGCTCAGCCGCTGACCTGCGGGCCACACACTTGGGTGGGTTGCCCAAAAGCCCCGGCTAAGCCGCGGATCAGCAAAGCGTCAATTGCCGCTTCAATTCGCGCGCTTTTCGCTTTCGACCACAATGCTGAACAAGGACGGCGGGTATTTGGCACCTGTTGACAACTCTCCCAGCATGACCGAGGTTTGCTGTCCCAGATCGTCAGTGATGATCCATTGGCGTAGGGCAATAGGGTCTGCCGTAAAGATCAGGTCAATGGATCCATATTCCGGGTTCTTCGGATCCATTGCCCGCACCCGCGTGGTGTTCTTTTCTTCTTTATGATCCACCACCATCTTGGCCGCGCCAAGATCAACGTTGGCGGCAAGGATCAGGTTTAACGGTGTGCGTTTCAGCGGATACTGTTCGGGCGGTTGATTGGATTTGGCGTCAAAAATCGCCACCTGCCCGCCGGAGGCCAACACCAATGATTTGTCAGGCGGCGCGTATTCAAACCTCACCCGGCCGGGGCGTTTTATAAACAGCTTTCCGGTGGCGATGGATCCGTCGGCGTTGGTCTGGGTGAAATCCGTTTCGGCGGTGGTCAGGGTGTTCAGATAGGCTGACAGGTCTTTCAGCGGAATTATATCAGCCATCGCGGGGAAGGCGAGGGCAAGGACGGCAAGCGGGGCCAAGAGGGCGGTGCGTAGGGTCATGGGTTGAATATAGGGGGCTTTGGGTGGGGTTGCATCCCCTGCGTGATCACATGGCGGAGAGGTGCCGAGCGGGGGCGTCCGCGTGTGGACAGGGTGGCGGGGCGTGGGTTTTCAAGGGGTTAGGTGGGGGGATTGAGGGGATGTTAAGGATTTGGTTTTTGGGGCTGCGGAGCGAAAATAGTTTTTTTGGGTTAACCTATCTTTCTTTTCTTCGTCTTGGGCCGAAGAGGCGACTGTCCAGTGGACAGTTGCCCGGCCCATTGCCTGAAGGCGCAAGCCGTAGGGCAAGGGGGGTTGGGCAAAGTGCCGTGGCTGGGAAATCGGGGCGTGCCTGACTGGCTGGTGCGGAACGCACCTGCCGGGGGCTGGCAGGCGCGGCCCGATTTGACGCGTGTCAAATCGGGCAAAGGAAACGGAGGTTTTTGGAAGGGTGGTCGTTTGTCAACGTGGGTTTCACCCACCCTACGGCCGGTTTCAAGCTTGTTTCTTCAAACTTGATACCGTGTGATGCGCGTTAAGTGCTTCGCGCAGAGCTTCTGCTGACCAAAACGCACAAATTGGATCTAGTTCCTCATAGCCTTGGCAGACTCCGAAAACGCGGGCGAGTTCGATTCTCACCTCAACAGACTGGTCGTCTTGCTCGAATAGTTCAACTATTCCATCCGCATCAATTAAAAGGTTATCAGGAGGGTGCAGGCCTAACTTCTTGAGAAAAAGAAAATTATCGATGACTTTTTGTCGAAACTGCCGAAGATTTGCTCTCTCAATCACCCAAACGCGTAAGTTTGCAGAAAAGACCGCAGCGATGCAAAATGAAAGCAGAGCAGAAATAGCGCCAACCAGAATTAAATAGGCATCGCGATTTGCCCAACCGTCAATAAGGTCAACAAGTAACAGTGTCCATCCAGCCAATTCCGAAATTGCTAAGCCGATGAACCAAAATAATGTCCCGGCTAATATTGGCATAACAAATGTTGAAAGGTGCCCAAATAGCGAAGTTTCTTTATACCGTCGCGCGCGGTTTTTGTAATAAGCATCATCGCTTATCAACCGAACAACGATCTCAACATCAGAAGCCACTTCGCCAGACACTCCTCGTTTCATGAATACCTCAAGATTCGATACAAACTTGAACCTGAAATTCGGTCACACTCCCCCCTCAATGCTCCGGCAGCAATATCACCCTCTTCCCCACATGGTTCGCCGCCGTGATCACCGAATGCTCTTCCATTTGCTCGACCAATTTTGCGGCCTTGTTATAGCCGATTCCTAGTTTCCGTTGAATATAGCTGGTGGAACATTTGCGGTCGCGGGCGACGATGGCGACGGCTTGGTCATAAAGGCTGTCATCAAGACCATCTGCGCCAAGACCAAGCAGGCTGTCGATCTCGTCTTTATCCTCATCGCCGGCCTCAACCACACCCGACATATACACCGGCGGCCCGTAGGACTTCAGGTGGTTGACGATTTCTTCAACCTCTTCGTCTGACACAAACGGGCCGTGGATACGCATCACTTTGCCGCCCCCCGCCATATACAGCATATCGCCCATGCCCAGCAGT
>JANPLZ010000108.1:0-5599 GCA_031422555.1 Cypionkella sp.
CCTTCGCGGAACCGCTCGATGCCAAAGGCTTGTGCCAAGGGCCCCGGCGTGCCTTTGGCCATCAACTCGGCCATCGCCCAGCCCGAGCCGGGGATCGCCTTGAACCCGCCGGTGCCCCAGCCGCAGTTGATGAAACAATTGCCCAAAGGCGTTGTCGAGATAATCGGCGAGCGATCCCCGGTCATATCGACGATCCCCCCCCATTGGCGCAGCATTTTCAGCCGGGAAATCATCGGGAAGGTTTCCACCAACGCGCGCAGGGTTTCCTCGATGTGGTGAAAACTGCCGCGCTGGGTGTAATTGTTGAACCCGTCGGTGCCACCGCCGATCACCATTTCGCCCTTGTCCGATTGCGACATATAGCCGTGCACCGTGTTGGCCATCACCACCACATCCATGCAGGGCTTTATCGGCTCGGACACCAGTGCTTGCAGCGCCACCGCCTCGACCGGCAGCCGGAAACCGGCCATTTCGGCCACCTGCCCCGAATGGCCCGCCACCACGATGCCCATCTTCTTGCAGCCGATGAAACCCTTGGTGGTCTCTACCCCGGTCACAGCACCGCCATCAGACCGCACGCCGGTCACTTCGCATTGCTGGATAATGTCCATCCCCATGCCGGAACAGGCCCGTGCATAGCCCCAGGCCACCGCATCATGCCGCCCGGTGCCGCCCCGCGCCTGCCACAGCGCCCCCAACACGGGGTATCGCGGCCCGTCGATGTTCAGGATCGGGCACAACTCCTTGACCCGCTGCGGGGTGATGAATTCGGTGGTCACCCCTTGCAGCGCGTTGGCGTGCGCTGTGCGCAAATAGCCGCGCACTTCGTGATGGGTTTGCGCCAGCATCATCACGCCGCGGGGGCTGAACATCACGTTATAGTTCAGATCCTGACTGATGGTTTCATACAAGGACCGCGCCTTTTCATAGATCGCCGCCGACGGGTCCTGCAGATAGTTTGACCGGATGATCGTGGTATTGCGCCCGGTATTGCCGCCGCCCAGCCACCCCTTTTCGATGATCGCCACGTTGGTGATGCCGAAATTGCGGCCCAGATAATAGGCGGTGGCCAAGCCATGCCCGCCCGCGCCCACGATCACCACGTCATAAGACGCCTTTGGCGCGGGCGATGCCCATGCCTTTTCCCAGCCCATATGATGGCTGATGGCTTCGCGGGCGATGGCAAAGACGGAATAGCGTTTCATCGACAGCACCTTATGGGGTCTGATCACAGCTGGTAACCCAAGGCCCTTTTTATCCACCCACGGCAGCGGCACAATCAAGAAATTTGCGACATCGCCGCGTTTAATCGCCGGGTTTGACCGCAGTGTTAAAATGTCGCGGTCGGGGGCGCGGTCGGGGCGCGTTCTGGGGGGGCAGGCGAAACGGCGGGCAGGCGAAAACGGGCCTTTTGAAGGGCGCGCAAAACGCCTACATGCGTGCTGGTAACAAATTGGGGCGGGCAATGGCGGGTTGGGGGTTCTGGACAGCGGCGTTTGCCATCACCGTGGCGGTGTTCTGGCTGATCTCAAAGGCGTTGCGCCCAGGGCCTGCGGTGCCGGGTGACAACCCCAGCCTGCGTGACAACCCCAGCCTGCGGGTCTACCGCGACCAGTTGGCAGAAGTTGACCGCGATGTGGCGCGCGGCGTCCTCTCGGCGGAAGAAGCCGCGCGCATCCGCGTCGAGGTGTCGCGCCGGGTGCTGGACGCCGACCGCAGCCACCCCAGCGTTGACAGCCCGCCTGCGCGCCCTGCGCCACTGGCGGCAGGGATGATCGGGGCTGCACTGCTGACGGCGGTGGCGGGATATTACTGGCTGGGCGCACCGGGTTATCCTGATTTGCCGTTGAAAACCCGGCTGGCGCAGGCCGAAGCCGCCTATGACAACCGCCCCGATCAAGCGCAGGCCGAAGCCGCCAACCCCGCCGCTGTGCCCGGTGTGGGCGATCCGGAATTCACCGAATTGATGGGCAAACTGCGCGCAGCCATCGTGGCGCGCCCCGACGATCTGCCGGGTCTGGCGCTGCTGGCGCGCAACGAGGCCGCCTTGGGCAATTACATCGCCGCGCGCACAGCCCAGCAGCATCTGGTCGATCTGAAAGGGGCGGCTGCCACCGCGCAAGACCATGAAACCCTTGCCCAACTGATGATCGCCGCCGCCGCAGGCTTTGTGTCGCCGCAAGCCGAGGCGGAATTGATCAAGGCCTTGCAGCTTGATCCGGGTCTGGGACTTGCGCGCTATTATTCCGGGTTGATGTTTGTGCAAACCGGGCGGCCCGACCGCACCTTTGCGCTGTGGCAGCCGCTGTTGGATCAAGGCCCGGCAGATGCGCCGTGGATCGCGCCGATCCGGGCACAAATCGCCGATATCGCCGCGATGGCGGGGGTGAAATATGCGCTGCCTGACGCGATTGGGCCAAAAGCGATTGGGCCAAAAGCGATTGGGCCGGATGCCAAAGGCCCCGATGCCGCCGCCATTGCCGCCGCAGACGGTATGGCCCCGGCGGACCGTCAGGCGATGATCGAAGGCATGGTCACCCAGTTGCAAGACCGGCTGACCACAACCGGCGGCCCGGTCAGCGACTGGGTCAAGTTGATCAATTCGGTGATGGTGCTGGGCGATGCCGACCGCGCCCGCGCCGCCTTGCTGGCGGCAAACGCGGCTTTTGCGGACAATCCGGCGGATTTGGCCATCATTGCCGCTGCCGCAGCTGCCGCCGGATTGACGCCATGATCTATGAGGATTTTGCCGATTTTGCCCGCGCCTTGCCGAAATCCGTCGCCATCACCGGGCTTGATCTGGGCGAGAAAACCATCGGCGTCGCCATTTCCGATTTGCGGCGCACCATCGCCACCCCCACCGAAGTGATCCGGCGCAGCAAATTCACCGAAGATGCCGCCAAGCTGCTGGCAATTGTGCAAAAGCGCGACGTTTGCGGCATCATCCTTGGCCTGCCGCTGAATATGGATGGCTCTGAAGGCCCGCGGGTGCAATCAACCCGGGCCTTCGCGCGCAATCTGGCCCGGCTAACCGATCTGCCGATCAGTTATTGGGATGAACGGCTGTCCACCGTGGCCGCAACCCGCGCGCTGATCGAAGGCAACACTTCGCGCAAACGCCGGGCCGAGGTGATTGATCAGGTCGCCGCAGGCTATATCTTGCAAGGCGCGCTCGACCGGATGGCCAATCTGGTCTGACAGCGCCGGTGGGCAGGCGCGCCGGGCAATGGCTGCGGCTGTGCTGGGGCGAATGCGGCGTTATGGCGTCGCAATTGGCGGCCCGGCGCATTGCTGTGCGGTGTAGACTTTGCTAAACGACAAATATCGGGAAAACCGGACGGAACGCATGCAAGACGAAACCATATGGGAGCGCGACGAAATCGACAGCCCCTGCGTCAAACTGTGTGTGATCCATCCCGAAGCGCGGCTGTGCGTCGGCTGTTTGCGCACGATTGACGAAATTACCTCTTGGTCGCGGCTGTCTGCCGATACCCGTGCCGATATCATGGCCGATTTGCCCGCCCGCGCGCCCTTGGTGCAAAAACGTCGTGGCGGCCGCTTTGCCCGGCTTGACCGCTAGGCCACATCCACACCCACCCCCCGGATCACTCCTGCAGCAGCCAGTCTTGCACCGATGCCAGCATGGGCCGGAAATAGGCGATGATGCGGGCGGTTTGCGGGGCGGTTTGCGGGGCGGCAGGCGTGGTGGGCCACGGCGCAACACCGTGCAGCACCGCGCGGTGCAACAGCGTGGCCTGGCCCCGCACAATCGGCACTTCGACCCTTTGGCAGGTGGCAAAAACCTGCGCCCGCGCGGCTTGGTAGGCGTCGGTTATGTCGACATTACCCCAGTCTTGCGGCGCATGACCGGCCAGTGCGCGGTGCAGGGCGGATTGCATCACCTTGTGGCTGCCGTCCCACACCACCAAAGGTGCGGCGGCACAATCCGTCAGCGCCAGACCCAAAATCCAGGCATGCGGTTCCTTGATCATGCGGCGCTTGGCGGGACCAATCGGCAACAGCCCGTCAAGATGGGCGGCATCTTTGGTCTGACGATAGCGAAACGCCGCCGCAGACTCGCCGGGCCAAGGCTGCGGATAGCCGGGATAGATCACGGATACTTGGGCTTTGTGCAGCGGCTGCGGTGCCAAGCCCAGCGCCGCCCATGGCAGATCGCAACCCGCAACTGTTCCGGCAGCGTCATTGTCCAGCAGATCAAGCCCCACTGCCCAAGTGCCGCCACAGCGCAGCGGCTGATCGGTTTGCGCAAGGGCCGTGCGCGCGGGCTGCAGGGCGGCACGCGCCCAATCGGCAATCCCCGGCTTTGGCCCGATCACGCGCCAGCCCGAACCCTCTACCATCCCGCCACCTTGCGCAGCATGTTCAGCGCCACCAAAGTGATAAACACGGCAAACACCCGCTTTAGCGGTTTGGCATTCATCGCATGCGCCAGCCGCACACCGTAAGGCGTGGTGATCAGCGTCA
This sequence comes from Cypionkella sp., assembly GCA_031422555.1. Taxonomy (GTDB): domain Bacteria; phylum Pseudomonadota; class Alphaproteobacteria; order Rhodobacterales; family Rhodobacteraceae; genus JANNAT01. Next base: position 4,486 of record JANPLZ010000108.1, read on the forward strand.
TCGTGATCACCACCAAAAACGCCGGGATATTCACCGCACCCAAACTGAATGGCGGCGCGCGCGGCACGTCCAGCAGCAAAAATCCCACAACCGCAGGCCCGGCGATCAGCAGGCCAAACCCCGCCGCCGTGGCCACCGCGCGGTGAATGGGCACACCGTAAAGCGCCATGATCGGCACCCCGAATGTGCCGCCGCCAATGCCCATCATCGCCGATAAAAACCCCAAACCCGCCGCCAATGCGCCGCGCGCAGGCTGGTCGGGCATCGCAGACCCCAAGCGCCAGTTGTCACGGCCAAAGCCCAGATACAGACCCGCCACCAAGGCCAACGCGCCAAACACCGCCTGCAACACGCCTGACGACACTTGCGCTGCCACCACAACCCCCGCCACAGCGCCCGCCACGATGAACCCCGCCCAAGCCCGCAAAATCACCCTGTCCACCGCGCCCTTGGCATGATGCGACACCACCGAGCGCACCGATGTGACCACAATCGTCGCCAAAGATGTCGCCACGCACACCTGCATCAGTTGCGCACCGTCATAGCCCAGTTGCGCAAAGCCGTAAAAGAACGCGGGCACCAGAATGATGCCGCCCCCCACCCCCAACAGCCCCGCCATCACCCCGGCAATCGCGCCGATCAGCATCAGCAGCATCAACATCGGCAAAAGGGCATAAAGTTCGGGCATGGTGATCCATCGTTGCACGGCCTGCATAGCGCGCCCCGCCCCAAGGCACCAGCGCCGGGTTTGCGCCGCACGCCCACCTGCCCCGCAGCCCACCCGCCTGCCCCGCAGCCCACCCGCCGAAATCGTTGCAAAACCGCCCAAATCATGCGACGCTGCCGGATTGGTTTTGCCTTTTCAGGCGCAGTGACTTTCGCAAACCGCAGTGACTTTCCCAAAACGCACTGACTTTCCCAAACCGCAGTGACTTTTGTAAACTGGTGTCCGTATTTGTTGCCCGCCCCCCAACAAAAAATCCATTTTCCCGATCCAGAAAGAATTTCCGATGACCGTCGGACAAACATTCAGCCAGCAATTCAAATCCGGTGACGTCGTCTATGGCATCAGTCAGGCCCGCGCCGCCTATATCAACTCGCTGCCTGCGGGGGT